>JBKPRZ010000446.1:0-8109 GCA_046734815.1 Myxococcota bacterium
CGGGGGGCCACCCGCCGTCGCCGACGGCGGCAGCGTCGATGCGCGGCCAGCCTCGGCGCCGCGGATGCCGGTGGGAAACCGGCTGCCCCCCGGAGCGCCCGCCGGTCTGCCCATGGTGGTCACCGACCTCTACCCGAACCGCGGCTGGTTCGGTGACGAGGCCATCCAGCGCTTCTTCGGCACCAGCAGCCCGGTCATCAACGAGAGCGCCGGCGCCGCCGGCCCCTGCGCCACGCGACCACCGGGCGCCGCCGGCCGCTGCCTGCGGTTCAGCTACACGCCGCCGCCCGATCTGATGCCCCCTGCCGGGGGCGGCCACGTCGGACTGTTCTTGCTGACCACCGTCCAGTCGTATCACCCCGAGGTCGCCCCCACGCCCCGGCCGGGCAGCGCCAACTGGGGCTACGAGCCGACCATCGCCCTGCCTCCGGGAGCCACCGACGTCTCCTTCTGGGCGGCCGCCGAGGCGCCCGGCGTGACCGTCACCTTCCGGGTGGGCGCAGACCAGGACAACTTCGCCGTCCCCGAGCTGACCGAGACCCTGTCGACCACCTGGAAGCCGTACCGCATCTCCCTGCAGGGCGCGCAATACGGCGGCAACGTCGTCGGTCCGTTCGGATGGGTCCTGACCGACACCGGCAAGCCCGCCACCTTCTACGTGGACGGCATCGTGTGGAACGGCAGCGGGGCCCCGCCCGCGGTCTCCCGTCCGGCGCCGCCGCCGATCCCCGGGGTCCCACCGCCCCCGCGGGCCGGGATGGTGCCGGCCCTGGATCTGCCCGCCGGCCAGCGCGATGGCGCGCGCAAGCTGGTGGTCGTCAACAGCTGCCAGCAGCCGCTGTGGATCGGGTCGATTGGCATGCCCGCGCTCGAGGGCGGCGGATTCCGGCTGGAAGCCCGCTCGCAGCGGACCCTGGACGTCCCCGCCACCTGGATCTCCGGGCGCATCTGGGCGCGCACCGCCTGCCGGTTCGACGCCAGGGGCGTGGGTCCCTGCGAGACCGGCGCCTGCCGCCCGTGCGACGGCTGCCCCTCCACCGAGAAATGCGGCACCCGCGCCGGCGAGATCCCGGCGACCCTGGCCGAGTTCACCTTCCGACCGGGCGCCGCCGACATCTACGACCTCAGCCTGGTCGACGGCTACAACCTGCCGATGGTCATCACACCGCTGGCCGGAACCTTCAGCGGCACGGGCGGCCGATTCAACTGCAAGACCATCTCGTGCACCGTGGATCTCAACGCCGCCTGCCCCACCGACCTGCGCTTCCAGGGCGACGGGGGCAAGGTGGTCGGTTGCATGAGCGGGTGCACCCGCTACAACACCGACGCCCTCTGCTGCGCCAACGCCCACAACACCCCGGCCACCTGCCCCGCGTCGCCCATCTCGCAGTTCTTCAAGAGCGCCTGCCCCGACGCCTACTCCTACGCCTACGACGACACCACCAGCACCTTCGACTGCCAGGGCGAAGACTACGCGGTCGTGTTCTGCCCCTAGCAGAGCGGTTGCCGCGGGTCCACGGGGGTTCAGGACTGGGGGTTGGTCACCTCGTCGGTCCACACCCGGAAACCCTCGAGCGTGTTGGGTCCGAAGGTGGTGGTGATGGCGACGTCGGAGGCGTCCCGGCCTCGGGCGATCAGGATCCGGCCAATCCGCGGCACGTTGTTTCGGGCGTCGAAGGTGTGCCAGCGGTCTCCGATGAAAGCTTCGAACCAGCCTGCGAAGTCCATCGGATCGGCGCCCGGGGGCACGCCGATGTCGCCCAGGTAGCCGGTGCAATAGCGAGCGGGGATGTTCATGCACCGGCAGAGTGTGATCGCCAGATGCGCGTAGTCCCGGCAGACGCCCTTGCCGTCGTTGAACACTTCCCAGGCGGTCTTGGTGGGGCTGGCGTACTGGTACCCGAAGTTGATGTGCCGGTGGACGAAGTCGCAGATCGCCTGCACCCGGGCCCAGCCCATCGGTGAGCTGGCGAACATCTGCCAGGCCGCCTCGGACAACCGGTCGGTTTCGCAGTAGCGGCTTCCCAGCAGGAACACCAGGGTCTCTTCCGGAAGCTCCTGGATCGAATGCTGGTGGGCCGAGCTGAAGACTTCATCGGGCTGTCCCGAGTCGTTGATGATGGTGTCGGCGGAGATCCGGAACTGGCCCGCCGGCGCGACCAGCCGGGTGCACCAGTTGCCGAAGCCATCCCGGTACGGGGACATCGGGATCGAGGGGCTGACCATCATGTGGTCCGGCCGGACGAGGTCGGCGACGCGCGTGTAGTGGATGTTCAGGGTCACGATCATGGGCGTTGGCTGCGGGAAACGGTACTGGAGCTCGTATCCGAGTCGGATCAGCATGGCTCTCCTCCGGGAACATCTTCCCGACGCCAGCAGGCTAGCAGGCGCGATGGGTGGCCCGGCGCGATTACGCAAAGGTGCTCAGGCTGGTAACCGGCCCGAAGCCTGGCGGAGGATCCGCGCGAAACGTTCCGCCCATTCAGCCTGACCGGCCGGCTCCAGGATCAGATCCTGCCGGATCTCGATCTCGACGTGGGGGATCCCGCGGCGCTCGCCGTGCTCGACGATGGTGAAGTCGGTCAGCTCGCCGGCGGAGTAGGGTTCGTTGTCGCCGATGACCAGGCCACGCTCTTGCCGGAGCAGATGCAGCACCGGGGCGGCCAGCCGGCCATCCCGGTACAGGATGCCAGCATGCCAGGGCCGGTCCGCTCCCCAGAGCGACGGGGTGAAACTGTGCATGGCGACCAGCACGGTGGGTCGGCCTTCGGTATGCCGCCGATCCAGCTCGCTGCGGATCTGGTCGTGATAGGGATGGAAAATGGCGCGGGCGCGCCGGTCGGCTTCCCCTGGCGCGAGCGGAGCGTTGCCGGGAACCAGGATCCCACCGCTGGTGGCGACGATCGAGTCGGCCACCCCCAGCGGCCGGTTGCAGTCGATGGCCAGCCGCGAGTACCTCTGCTCGACCAACCGTCCGTCGAGGGCCTCGGCCAGCCGCCTGGCCACCGAGGCGGCGCCGAGGTCCCAGGCGATGTGGGTTTCGAGCTCGGCGGGCGAAAGTCCGAGCGACCCCAGCGCGCGCGGCAATCGCCGACCGGCGTGATCGCAGACCAGGAAGAAGGCCGAGCGCCCCGTCCCCGAGATCTGCACCGGCACCTCCTCGTCCGGACCCAGGATTGCAGCGTCGGATTCCGGATGCGGCATCGTGCGGCGACATTCGCTGGATCCGGCGGGATCGTCCAGCCGGAAGACCTGAAAGGCAGAGACAAGACCTACCTCTGCGGGTGGGTCGGTACACGCGCTGCGGTTGGTCGTCCCGGTTTTTCACGCGCGAACGGCGCGCGAATTGACTCGCAGGTGACCGCTCCGCGAGTATTCCCGCAGTAAATGCGTTCGCACACACATCGGTGCGCGTGGTGGCTCTCGCTGGTGGTGCTGGCCGGTTGTGGCGGCGGCATCATCTCGCGAGCGACCCCGCGCCAGCGGATCGCGGAGCTCGAGCACCGCCAGGAGACCGAGGAGTACCGGATCAGCAAGGGCGACGAGCTGGAGATCCAGTTCATCTACGCCCCCGAGCTGAACACCAAGGCGATGGTCCGTCCCGACGGGCGCATCAGCCTGCCCATGGTCGGCGACGTCCCGGTGGTCAACGCCACACCGGCGCAGCTGACCGGAGGTCTGAAGCAGCTGTTCGCCAGCCGGCTGCCGCGGGCCGAGGTGCTGGTGAACGTGCGCGGGTTCGCGAGCCAGCGGGTGTTCATCGGCGGCGAGGTCACCCACCCCGGGATGATGCCCCTGACCGGCGAGATGACGGTCATCCAGGCGGTCATGAGCGCCCAGGGTTTCACCGAACGCGCCCTGACCGACGAGGTGGTGGTGATCCGGCGGGGCCAGGGCAAGGAGCGCCTGGTGTTCGCGGTGAACCTCGACGCCGCCATGAGCGGCCAGGACACCGGCCAGGACGTCACCTTGCAGGCCTCGGACATCGTCGTGGTTCCCCGCACCGGCATCGCCAACGTGAACCTGTGGGTCGACCAGTATATCCGCCGCAACATCCCGATCAGCGCCTACGTCGGTTACAACGTGCAGCTCAACAACGGGCCACTCCACTGACGCCTCGCCCTGACCCTCGCGCGCCGGTCTACGTGGCCACCCCCGGCGGCACGCGGGCCCGCGGCGGCATCGGCCGCATGATCGACTATTTCACCCGCACCTGGTCCGACGCCGATCTGCCGCTGGTGGTCGTGGACACCTACGGGCCGGGCTCGCGGGCGCTGATGCCCCTGTATTTCGCGGCCGCCATGGCCCGCATCGCCGCCGACGGCGCGCGCGGGCGCATCGGCGTGCTCCACATACACATGTCCGAACGCCTGAGCGTCCTGCGCAAGGGCGCGCTGGTCCACCTGGGCAAGTCCCTGGGCATCCCGGTGGTCCTGCACCTGCACGGCGCGGACTTCGCCGACTACTGCCGGGCGCTGCCGCCGCGGCGCCGCCGCTGGGTGGAACAGATGATGTCCCGGGCCGAGGTGGTGGTGGTGCTGGGCGAACACTGGCGCCGCTTCGTGCGCGACGAGCTGCAGGTCGACGACCGCCGCATCGTCGTGCTCCACAACGCCGTCCCCGGCCCGGACACGGTCCCGACCCGCGATGAATCCGGCGCCTGCTCGATCCTCTTTCTGGGCGAGATCGGCGAGCGCAAGGGCGTCCCGGTGTTGCTGGCCGCGCTGGCCAGCCCGGCGCTGGTGGACCTGGACTGGCGGGTGACGTTCGCCGGCGGCGGCGCGGTCGACGCCAGCCGGGCCGAGGCCGAGCGCCTGGGGATCGGCGCGCGTGTGTCCTTCCTGGGCTGGAGCGACCAGTCGACCGTGCGCCGCCTGCTGGCCCAGTCGCAGGTTCTGGTGTTGCCCTCGCGCAACGAGGGGCTGGCCATGGCGATCCTCGAGGCCATGGCCCATGGCCTGGCGGTGGTCGCCACCCCGGTGGGCGCGACCGCCGAGGCGATCGCCGACGGCGAGACCGGGCTGCTGGTGCCGGTGGGCGACGCCCCTGCCCTGGCCGCGGCGCTGGCGCGCCTGATCGCCGACCGCCCCCTGCGCCAGCGGCTGGGCGCCGCCGCCCGGCGCCGCTACCTCGATCTGTTCGACATCTCGGCCTTCAACCGCAAGCTGTCCGGGCTGTACCGCTCCGTCGTCCGCCCGGAACCCTCCCCCCGGCCCTGAACCACTGGTGCCACATGCGTCGTTCATCCACCGCTGTCCTGGCTCTCTGCCTCGCGCTGACCGGCACGACCGCGGGCTGCTCGCGCAACCGCTCGTCCCGGGACGCCAGCGTCGCCGCGGCCGAGCAGCCCAACCACCGCCTCGCCGACGGCCCCGCGCTGTCGGTGGACATCGACACCGACAAGGTGCTCAGGCCGGTCAACCGCCAGGCGATGGGCATGTCGCTCGTGACCGTGCGGCTGGACTACGCGGGTTTTTACGCCATGGCCGACGGATCCTGGGTGCTGGACCCGGACGCCGCCGCGGCGCTGCGCCGCCTGAACCTGCCTTTTACCCGCTTTTACGGCATCGACGATGATCCCTGGAGCATCGGCGACAGCCTCGACAAGATCGCCGCCATCGCCGAACGGCTGGGTGGGATCCCGCTGTCGAACATCACCCTCGAGCTGGAGACCGCCGAGGAGAAGGGCAAGAAGCTGCTCGATCCCGCGGTCTGGGAAGAGGCCGCCCGACACGCCGCCACCGCCGGCCAGCGGTTCCGCCTGTGGGAGGTGGGCAACGAGGTGGCCATCGCCGACCCCCGCAACGGCGGGACCATCAACTGGCGCGACTACAGCGATCACGTGCAGGCGGTGTCGGCCCGGATCAAAGCGGTCTCCCCCGAGAACCAGGTGGGGCTCAGCGTCGACTCGCAGGGCCTGGCTGCGGATCCGCCCTCCGGCGACTGGACCGAGGGGGTGATCGCCCGGACCTCCGGCTCTTATGACTTCGTCAGCCCCCACCTGTATTTCCACGTCGGCGGCTGGACCGGCACCCCCGGGGTCGACCAGCGCCCGCTCGAGCAGGTCTCGCTGTACGGCAACTTCCAGATGTTCCGCTCGGCCCTGCGCCTGCGCCAGCTCCTGCGGAAGCACAACCCCGGGCGGGAGATCGCGATCGTCGACACCGAGTGGGGCCTGCACGGCTACACCGCCGCCGAGCCGGAGCGCGCCTACCGGGTCAACCGCAACGGCAACATCGTGGGCGCGCTCCACCGGGCCATCCGCCTGGTCTATTACCTGCGTGAAGGTCTGGTCGACGCCGCCGGGCAGTGGTCGGCGCTGTCGGGCATGGGCGACGGGAGCCGGGGGGCCGACCCCGGGTTCCTCGCCGTCCCCATGGTCCAGCGCGACGGCAAGGAGGGGGTGCACTTTTACCTCAACGACCAGTTCCGTCGCACCCTGGGCGACGAGGTGCTGGATCTGAGCGGCAGCTGCCCGTATTTCCGCTTCCAGGATCTCGCCGGACCGAAGGTGGCGGTGCTGGCCACCCGCAGCGCCGACCGCCAGAGGATGTACCTGATCCTGGCCAACGGCACCGCCGCCGAGGACATCCCCGCCACCATTCGCTGGCGGACCTGGCGCGCCGCCAGCGCCAGCGGTGTCCGCCTGTCGCAGGCCGGCCTGGACGATCCGGCGCTGGTCAGCGAGCGCGAGGTGCTGGCGCCGGCCGAGGGCGTGACCGTCAACGACGACGGCCGGGCGCTGGCGCTGGTGGTCCCGGCGCACACGATCCTGTTCCTGACCGCCGTCGAGCGATGAACGGAGCTGGCCCGCCGGTCCGGACGGCGTTCGATCTCGGCGGACCCATCGTCCACCCGCGCATCGCCCGCTCCGCGGGGGCGATGTTGCTGGCCGCTGTGCTGATCTACGCCCTGCTGGCGGCCGAGCCGGTGATGACCGCGCTGGGCATCCAGTATTACGAGGGCAGCAGCAACGCGCTGATGCGCATCCACGTCGGTTCCTACCTGCTGGTGGCCGCGCTGCTGGCCTCCTGCTGGAGCCGCGGCAACCCGCTCTTCCAGCTGGGCGCGGTCCTGGCCCGCGCCTGGCCGGTGACTTTTTTCCTGGGCGTGGTCCTGTTCCTGATCGCCTATTGCACTGTTCGTTACGGCCCCAGCAATTTCACGGTGTTCATCGATGCGCTGATGATGCCGGCCCTGGGCGCGCTGGCGCTGGGGCTGGCCCCGCCGCGCAGCAAGCGCGCGGTGCTGTACCTGCTGATGGGGATCGTCACCCTGAACGCGGCCATCGGCCTGGTCGAATTCCTGCTGCACCAGCGGCTGATCCCGACGGCGGCGGACATGGACAATCCATTCCGGGCCTCGGGGCTGCTGGGCCATCCGCTGGCAGGCGCCCTGGTCACCGGCCCGGTCCTGCTCGCCTCGCTGGCGATGCGGGGCCGACTCCTTTTCCGCGCCGCCTGGCTGGGGGGCCTGTGGCTGTCCCTGCTCGCCTTCGGCGGACGCAGCTCGTTCTTCGTCACCACCATCTGCCTGCTGCTGTATTTGCTGGTCCGCGCACTCGGGCGCATCCGGCGCGGCGGGTTCAGCTACCGCCAGGTCGCCGGGGGGTCGCTGGCGGTGGTGGTCTTCCTCACCGCCCTGTCAGTGGCGGCGTTCACCTCGGGCATGGGCGAACGCGTCTTCGGCACGTTGCTGGTGGAGTCCAGCGCCGAGGCGCGTCTGACCGCCTGGGACGCGCTCAAGGACCTGCGCGGCGACGACCTGCTGTTCGGGATCGCGCCCGACCGGATTCACGAGATCACCCACTTTCTGGGGCTGGTGGCGATCGAGAACTTCTGGCTGTGGTACCTGCTGGAGCTGGGCGTGGTCGGCTTCGTCTTCTTCGTGGCGGGCATCTCGGCCCTGCTGATCTGGCTTTACCGGGGGGCCAACGTGCAGGGCCGTCTGGCGCTGGTGGCCTTCGTCATCATCGCCTCGGGCAGCAACTCGCTGTCGACCAAGAACCCCTGCACCTTCCTGGTGATCGCGGCGGTGATGGCCTGGACCAGCCAGCTGGCACAGGGACGTCGCGTCCAGGCACAGGGATAGGCCTTCGCCCCGACACGC
>JBKPRZ010000447.1:0-2815 GCA_046734815.1 Myxococcota bacterium
GGCCGGGGAGGGCACCGGTGGTGGCGGGGCCGGAGTCGGCGGCGGCGGTACCGGTGGCGGGGGTGCCGGCGGCAGCGCGCCCGACGCGGGCGGCGGCCCGACACCCGGGGTCGACGGCGGCCCGGTGGTCGGCAACCCCCCGCCCGGCGACAACGAGCTTCCGCCGTGCAAGCGGACCGTCATGGTCGCGAACAGCGGGGAGCTGGCCACCAAGCTGGGCGCGGCCCAGCCGGGCGACTGCCTCGTCCTGGCCGACGGCAGCTACATGTTCCCGAACATCACCAACCGGGCCACCGCCGAGGCGCCGATCGTGGTGCGGGCGCAGAACCGGGGCCAGGTGAACACCGGGTCGATCGTCTTCAGCAAGGCCGCCTACGTGGTCATCGAAGGCATGGTGCTCACGGGCGCCAACATCAAGCTGCAGGACTCGGACTACTGCCGGGTCAGCCGCTTCCGCTTCAAGGTGCAGGAGTCGGGCGAAAACGACTGGGTGCAGATGAGCGGCAGCACCAACCACACGCGCATCGACCACAACGACTTCGGGCCCAAGGACATCCTCGGCAACGTGGTCATGTTCAGCGGAGGCGCTGGCTCGCAGGTCGTCCAGTACAACCGGGTCGACCACAACTTCTTCCACGACATCAAGGGCAGCGGCGGCAACGGCTGGGAGGCAATCCGGCTGGGGCTGTCCGGGCTGGCCGCCTCCAAGGGCTTCAACATCGTCGAATACAACCTCTTCAAGAACGCGACCGGTGATCCGGAGACCATCTCGGTCAAGTCCTGCGACAACACCGTCCGCTTCAACACCTTCCGCCAGACCAAGGGGGAGATCACGCTCCGCCACGGCAACCGCACGACGGTCTACGGCAACTTCATCCTGGCCGACGGCCAGGCGGCGGCGCGCGGGATCCGGGTCTGCGGCTCGCACCACATCATCTTCGACAACTACATCGAGGGCATCACCGCCAGCGCGGGCATCGACCTCGAGGGCGGAGACGCCGACGGCGGCCCCGGCGACATCCCCGGGACGGCCCACTTCCGGGTCTACGACACCAAGGTGGTGCACAACACCATCGTCAACGGTCGCGGCATCAAGATCGGGGGCTCGCATCCGGCGGCGCCCAGCGGATGCGTGGTCGCCAACAACCTGGTGCAGAACCCCAGCGGCAACGGCATCGACGAGATCGCGGGCGAGGGCACCAAATACGAGGGCAACATGTCCAGCGCCGGCGCCGGTCCCAACGGCAAGGTCGCCGATCCCAAGCTGGTCAAGACGGATGGCGTGTTCCGGCTGGCGCCTGGCAGCCCGGCCATCGACGGCGCGGTCGGAAGCTACCCCTTCATCATGGACGACATGGACGGCCAGCCTCGCTCGAAGCCGGACGTGGGCGCTGACGAGCTGGCCGAGGGAACCGCGGTTCGCCGTCCCCTCACGGAAAAAGACGTCGGTCCCGACGCACCCTGATCGAGGGCCGGGGCGGCGGCGGACAGCACGTCGCACCGTACGCGGAGTCGTGTCGAACCGGCCCGAGTTGGCGTAGCCTGCGGGCCGGGGGAGCCACATGCCCACGGTTCGGTTCGCGTGTTTGATCGTCGTGCTGCTGGCCGGGCGGGCGGACGCCGCGGCGCCGGAGGTGAAGGAGGGGGACTTCGTGGTGCGGGACTTCCGGTTCGCCAGCGGCGAGACGCTGTCGGAGCTGCGGCTGCACTACCGGACCCTGGGGACGCCGCGGCGGGATGCCCAGGGGCGGGTGACCAACGCCGTCCTCATCCTGCACGGCACCGGAGGGGCCGGCAGTCAGTTCCTGGCGCCTCAGTTCGCGGGCGAGCTGTTCGGGCCCGGACAGCCGCTGGACGTGCAGCGGTTCTTCATCGTGCTGCCCGACGGGATCGGACACGGCAAGTCCAGCAAGCCCAGTGATTCGTTTCGGGGGAAGTTCCCGCACTACGACTACGACGACATGATCCGGGCCCAGCACCGGCTGCTGACCGAGGGGCTGAAGATCGATCACCTGCGGCTGGTGATGGGCACCTCGATGGGAGGCATGCACACCTGGCTGTGGGGCGAGACGCACCCGACGTTCATGGACGCGCTGATGCCGCTGGCCAGCTTGCCGGTCGAGATCGCCGGCCGTAACCGGATGTTCCGGCGGATGGTGATCGACGCCATCCGCAGCGATCCGGCCTGGAAGAACGGGGACTACACGCAGCAGCCCCCGGGGCTGAGGGCGGCGCTGCACGTCCTGTTCTTCATGGGGTCCAGCCCGCTGCAGCTGCAGAAGCAGGCGCCCGACCGCGCCGCCGCCGACCGGTTCATCGACGGCTGGCTGGCCACCCGCCTCCAGCAGACCGACGCCAACGACATGCTGTACCAGTTCGATGCCTCCCGGACCTACAACCCGCAGCCGCGGCTGGGCGCGATCCAGGCCCCGCTGATGGCGATCAACTCGGCCGACGACGCGGTCAACCCGCCCGAGCTCGGGATCCTGGAACGCGAGATCAAGCGGGTGAAGCGGGGGCGGGCGGTGATGCTGCCGATCAGCGACGCGACCCGCGGCCACGGCAGCCACACCTGGGCGGCGCTGTGGAAGGAGCGCCTGTCCGAGTTGCTGACCGAGTCCGCCCCCGCGTCCGCAGCGGCGCGATAGCGCTGGGCGCGATCCTGAAGAAAAACCGCGCGGCCAGGGAATGGGTGTACATGGGTTCCGTCGCGCGCTTTGTTCTGGTCTCGACCCTGCTGGTCATCGGCTGCGGCACCAGCGCGCCCTGTCTCTTATACACATCTGACGCTGCCGACGAGTAAGCCTAAGTGTAG
>JBKPRZ010000448.1:0-4953 GCA_046734815.1 Myxococcota bacterium
GCCCTGGCCGACGCCGACATGGCCGAGACTGTCGAGGTCATCGTCGAGCCCGAGACCGTGTTCTGCCCGCTCTGATCGGCCGCTTCACAGAATGTCGAATGCGTGGTCCAGGATCTCGACCACCACGCAAGCCCCCAGGTCGACGGCGTTCGCCGATCGGGTGATGCCGCCCAGACAGCGGGTGGCCCGCAACGGATCGGCCAGGGCTTGCGGCAGCGGCGTTTCGTCGATGGTCTGGACGGACAGGACAATTCCCCAGCGGCCTCTGCTCTCGTCGTTGTCGGTATCGAAGCGGCCGACATAGGTCCGGACGGGCGGGTAGCTGGCGAAACGTTCGGCGGACCGGCAAGCGCCCAGCAAGAAGGCCGGTCCCGGCGACTCGAGCTGAACCAGGACCACCTCCGGGCCGGTCACGACCAGGGTCTCCAGGGTATCGGCGGGGGCGCTGCTCGTGGCCGTGCTGAGCTCCGCGCCGGCGCCGTTGAACGCCCGGGCGGTGACGCCAGCGCCCTTGTGCCAGACCGTCAGCTCGACGCGGGTGCTCGATCGCGGGACCACCCTGAGCCCGCCGGCCGGAACCTGGATGGCCAGAGCGCCGGCGGGCGCGCCGGGAACGGTGGCGGGCACATACACGCTGTCGGTAGCGGCGCCAAATCGGAATTCTCCGACCCGCAGGGGGAACACCGCCTGGTTGCTGGGGACCACCGGCGCTGGAAAGCCGGTGAAGCACTGGCGATCCGGGGGCGGCTCGAAACGGCAGGGGCCGGGCCGGAGCACGCGGCGAACCATCCGATCCGGGGCGTCGAGAGGGTAGATGAGCGCGATCAGGAAGTCCTCGCGTCCCTGGGACGTGTCCTGCGAGGGTTGCCCACCACCGGCGCCGGATCGGGCCGCGATCTCCGGTTCGCCACCGCCGCAGGGCAAGCTGCCGATCACCTCCGCGCACAGCTCGATCACCTGCCCGCGGCGGTAGCTGGTCTTGTCCGACCAGACGCGTTTGCCGGTGAGCACGTGCAGATTGGGGCGGGGCTGGGTCAGGGTATTGTGCTCGTCGCCCAGGTTGGTTCGCCGGGTGTACCTCCAGGTGGTGGGGGCGCTGTAAGCCCGGCCCGCCACCGGGAAATCAGGCAGCTCGGCATCGATGGCGATCTCCTCGGCGCTGGTGAGCCGGTCGGCGGGGACCGGCGTCAGCCTTTGACCGAGGCGGCTGGGATCTTCCTCGTCCGATGCGATGGCGGCGACCCAGGCGGCGGTCGCGGCCGCGCCCAGGGTTGCGGTGAGCGCGCTCGGCGCGGTCCACTCCAGGGGATAGGCCAGCGGCCCGCAGAGCACGAGCTTGAACAGCGCCTCGAAATAGTCGGAGATGGGCAGCCAGGGCTGGATCACGTCTTCACCCGTGTCGGGGCCCCAGACGTGGGCGTTGGAGATCGCCAGGGCGGCACCGCTGGCGCCGTCGACGCACAGGCCGCCCAGCGTGCCGTAACCGTCGGGAAAGGAGTGAAAGCCACTGATGACCGTGGTGGAAGTCCCCCCGACCAGCGGATCCTCCTTGGAGGTGTTGCGCCGGCCGGTGGGCGGGCCGTTGTCCTTCTGGGTCCTCTGCGCGGCCCAGGCCACCACGTCCGTGGGATGTCCCTCGACCTCCGCGGGGACCAGCCAGCTGGCCAGGGCGGCCACCTCGGCCGCCGGCAGCTTCGTCCTGACGAAATATTGCAGGCAGGGACGATATTCGATGCGGCCGCCCCGAACCTTGATCCCGTATCCCACCGCGACGATATTGGGGTCGTCCTTCAGCCGGTCGTTCTCGGAGGCTGCCACTTCCTGGATGCTGCGACTCATGTTGTACCTGCTCCTTGCTCGTCGCTTCAACCGAAGTGGATCCCCAGCTTCGCGATCACGTCCTCGATCCGACACATGGTCCCCACCCAGGCGCCGCTGTTGTCCAGACCGGCGGCGTGGAAAAGGCCGGCTATCTTGCGCGTGTTGGCCTGCAAGACCAGCGAGCCGGAGTCGCCCGGCCGCCCGGGCAGCGCTCGATCGGCCGGGAACGCGGGGTCCGGGATCAGCTGGACCTGGTTGATGAAGAAGGCCGGATCCGCCCGTGGCGCGATCGGCAGGATCGAAGAGATGATCGCCCGGGTCAGGCCGGTGCGGGCCCCCGACTTGAACACCTGCAGGGCCTCGGGGAAGGCAGCCATGTTCATGATGGCGTTGTCTATCTCGGCGTTGGTCATCGTCGCCCCGGTGGTATCGATGTGCCCGCCGCTGGCCACGACGGGAACGGTGTTCACCTCGTCGGAGGCCGCGTCCAGGTACGAGAAGAAGCTGGGCGTCCTTCCGCGGTTCCCGTTGAGCCGCACCACGGCGGCATCGATCGATCCGCGCACCTGGCTGTTGGCCGGCGCCGGCGGACGGGTGGCGGGTGCGTCCAGCACCGTCCGTTCCACTTCACCTATCACGACGTCGTCGCTGTGGTTGGCGATGTCGGCCGCGGCCGAGACGACGGTGGCGAGGGTCAGCAGAATGGCCACCACGAGCAAGACCACTTTCCACCAGGGATCGTCGTAGGGGATGGGACCGAACTGTCCCGCGAACGGCGCCGCGTACTGGACCGTGTAGTCGAAGGCGGTGGGGAAGGCCACGAACTCCATCCCGCTGACGCCTCGGCCGGTCCAGGTGCCGCGGGGATCCTCCGGCTTTTGAGGGGTCTGGCAGCACTTGTCGATGTCCCGCATGATCCCACACAGATCGGTGTCGCGGCCGGCGAGAAAGTCCCGCAGCCGCTGTTTCAGCTGTTCGCGGTCGACGGCGTCGCAGGGACGTTTCTTGTCGCCGTGGCCGGGCGGAGGTCGCTTGCGGAACAGCTCGCGAACGCGTCCCAGCGCCCGTCTCAAGGTGTTGTAGTCCGCCGCGACCCCACGCAGCCGGACCGACAACCGGCCCCGGTCACACTCGGAGGTCCAGCGATTGGTGGTGGGATCGAAGCTGGTGCGCATCACCATGATGGGAGCCCGCGCGCGCGGGTGCAGGTGCGACAGCGGCTCGTTGGGGCTGAACACCTGCACCTCCACCAGGTGTTTGCGGGGCGTTGCCGCGGTCACGTCGACCTTGAAGTAGATGGTGGTTTCGGCGCCGGCGGCGAGCGCACCCACCTGCACCCGGCCGTCGCTGACCCGCTGGCCGAAGGTGGCCTGATCGTCGCTCGACCAGCCGTCCACCACCGTGACGCCCGATTGCTGGAGCCAGGCGCGCGAGCGGTCGGTGAGGCCGACCGCCGCCGTCGCCGGCCAGGCCTGGCCCCAGATGTTGCGCACCCGGACCGCCATGAAGTGGCGGCCCAGCGAGGTCTCGAATACGCCCTCGGGCATGGCCTGCAGCGTGCCGGGCCAGATTGCAAAGGGAGCGATGGTCTGCTCGACCATCCCGATCTTCTCCAGCCGCACCACCAGGTCGTTGAAATCGCGGTCGCTCCCCGGTCCGGTGACGTCTTCGGATTCCACCACCTGGTCGATACGGGCGCCGTTCACGGTCCTGGCCCCCAGCCGCACGAAGCTGCGCGACCAGGCACCGGTCGCGTCCTGATGTTCGATGGCGAGTATCCAGGGCGCATCGCCCGCCCCGAACACGTCGAAGGTGTTTCCGGGCAGCCCGGGAACGATCCCGTTGGTGGCAGCGCCTGAAACCACGACCCGCTGCTGGAAGGCAGCGTCCTTGCTCTGGATCACGATTCGCCAGTCACCAACGATCGGAAGCTCGGTCAGATCAGCCATGGTCACTCCTGGTCCCCGCCCGTCCGTTACCCGGATCGGGCGTTCGACAGGGGAACAACGCGCGCCCGCCAATTCATTCCGGCGCGTGCCACGTTCGCCGTGACCGCAACCGCTCGCTCGGCTCCGTCCGGCCGCCGTCGCGCGCCTCTCAGGGGGGCAGTTTGTCCCGGTGGCGACGCGCGATCTCGCAAGTTCAAGCGCTTCGAACAGCACCTACCGACCAGCTGGCAGGGAGTCGCAGAACCCGCGCGCATCTGATGTCCCGACCCCCGGTCATGCGGCCTGGTGACGCTCGGGGCGGCGCCCGGCTAACCGCGCACCCTCACCAGCACCCGGCAGGATTCGGCCAGCCCGCGAGATCATCGCGAGCCAGGGTGGTGCTCGGCGGTGGGCCAGGAAAGCAATCATCGGCCGGTCGGCGAGCACCCAGTCGTCAGCCTGGATAGCTCCTGACATGGGCAACCAGGCCAGTCGCCGGCAGCAGAGCTGGCGCTGCGAAGGGCCTGCGAAGCCCCAGCGCTGGTTCGCCACCAGCCCGCGCGTGGTTCTGGCCGATTCGCCGCGACCTGGCGACGCGCACAGTGGGCGGCGAACTGCCCCACGGCACTACGAGGTCACCCGATCGGCACCACCACGACGGCGTGAGTCGCCGGGTGCGCGTGGCGCGCCTGTCGGGCGCCGTCGTCGCCTGCGTCTCAAGGAGTCTGCGAGAGCACCGAAGTAGCCTGGAGGCGCCGCCGAGAACCAGCCCGCCGGAAGAAAACTTTCCCACCGTCCTGACCGTGAGGGTTTGATCGGAAGTGGCGCCTGACGACCGGCGACCACCGATGGAAGACGACCTCACGAGGCTCTATCGGATGTATGGACCGGCGATCTATGCACGATGTCGCAACCTGCTGCAGGACGACGCCGAGGCGGAGGACGCGACCCAGGAGACATTCACCCGGGTGTACCGACACCTGGCGCGGATCCCGCCCGAGCGCGAAGCGCTGTACTGGATCCAGCGCGTCGCCACCAACTACTGCCTGAACCAGCTGCGCAACCGGCAGTCGCGCCCGACGCCGCTGGCCATCGGCGACGATGCCCTGGTGACGGCCTCGCCCGAGCAGCGGATCTGCGATCGGGACCTGGTGTTGCGTTTGATGGCCGCCGCCGACGACAAGCTGGGCACGGTGGCGTGGCT
>JBKPRZ010000449.1:0-14562 GCA_046734815.1 Myxococcota bacterium
GTGCTGCTGCGCGGGCGCTGGGTGGAGGTGGATCGCGCGCGGGTCTCGCAGCTGCTGGATCGCTGGACCCAGGCGCAGCGGGCCCACGCCGAGGGCATCCCCTTTCACGAGGCGCTGCGGCTGGTGGCCGGCGCTGGCGTGACCGGCGAGGAGGCGGAGCTGCTGGCCGACGCCAGCGACGACGATTCCCGGGTGATCGCCGGTCCCTGGCTGGCCGGCGTGCTCCAGGGGCTGCGCAGCCCCGAGGGGCTGGCCGCCGCCGATCCCGGGCCCGAGCTGCAGGCCGAGCTGCGCCCCTACCAGCAGGCCGGGGTGCGCTGGTTGTGGTGGCTGCGCACCCTGGGACTGGGCGGCTGCCTGGCCGACGACATGGGCCTGGGCAAGACCGTGCAGACCATCGCCCTGTTCCTGCTCTGCCGGCGCGCGCACCGGCTGGGCGCCAACGGCAGCGGCGGGCGGGGCACGCCCAGCCTGGTGGTGGCACCCGCCTCGCTGCTGGGCAACTGGAAGGCGGAGATCGAGCGGTTCGCCCCGTCGCTGCGCCTGCTGGTGGCCCACGGCTCGGAGACACCGGCCGAGCAGCTGGCCGCGCTGGACCCGGAGGCGCTCTCCGCCCACGACCTGGTGTTGACCAGCTACGGCAGCCTGCAGCGCGTGCCCGCGCTGGCGGACATGTCCTGGGACGTGGTGGTCGCCGACGAGGCGCAGGCGATCAAGAACGCGGGCACCCGCCAGTCGCGCGCGGTGCGGGCGCTGCGCGCGCGCTGCCGGCTGGCGCTGACCGGCACGCCGGTGGAGAACCGCCTGAGCGATCTCTGGTCGATCTTCGCGTTCTCCAACCCTGGCCTGCTGGGGGGCGAGCGCGAGTTCTCCGGCTTCGTCAAGGGGCTGGAGGCGCGCGCGCACGACGCTTACGGGCCGCTGCGCGCGCTGGTGCGCCCGTACATCCTGCGCCGGCTGAAGACGCAGAAGCAGATCATCGCCGACCTCCCCGACAAGACCGAGGTGAAGGCCTATTGCGGGCTGAGCCGCAAGCAGACCGCCCTTTACCAGCAGGCGGTGGCGACCCTGGCCCGCGACCTGGCCCGCAGCGATGGCATCACCCGGCGCGGGGTGGTGCTGGCGGCGTTGACCCGGCTCAAGCAGATCTGCAACCACCCCTCGGCCTGGCTGAAGGACGGCGCCTGGGAGCCGGACGAGAGCGGCAAGCTGCAGCGCCTGGGCGAGCTGGTCGACGAGATCGCCGCCCGCCAGGAGAAGGTCCTGGTGTTCACCCAGTTCAAGGAGGTGACACAGCCGCTGGCCGCCTACCTGGGCCGCCGCTTCGGGCGCGACGGGCTGGTGCTGTCCGGCGAGACGGCGGTGGGCCGGCGCCAGAAGCTGGTCGAGCGCTTCCAGGCCGAAGACGGCCCGCCCTTCTTCGTGCTGTCGCTGCGGGCCGGCGGCACCGGCCTGAACCTCACCGCCGCCGCGCACGTGATCCACTTCGATCGCTGGTGGAACCCGGCCGTCGAGGACCAGGCCACCGACCGCGCCTTCCGCATCGGCCAGAAGCGCAACGTGCTGGTGCACAAGCTGATCTGCCGGGGCACGCTGGAAGAGCGGATCGACGCCCTGATCGAGACCAAGCGGACCCTGGCCCGCCAGCTGATCGAGGAGGACGGCGGGGCCGCCCTGACCGAGCTGAGCGACGACGAGATCCTGCACCTGGTGTCCCTGGACGTCCGCACCGCGCGGGCGGAGGCCTGACCGGTGCCCCCACGGCGCTGGTCCGAGGCGTTCCGGCCCTACGTCAGCGCGGCGGACCGGCGCGCCCGTGCCGCCCTGGAGGCCAGCCGGCTGCAGAAGGCCGGCTCGGTGCCGCTGGATCCGATCACCGTGCAGGGGCGGGCGATGGTCGACAGCTTCTGGGCGCAAGCCTGGTGCAAGAACCTCGAATCCTACGCCGACTTCGCCCACCGCCTGGCCCGCGGCCGCAGCTACGCCCGCTCGGGCGCGGTGATCGATCTGCAGATAGCCGCCGGCCGCATCGACGCGCGCGTGTCGGGCACGCGTCTTTACACCGTCGAGATCGGGATCGCCGCCCTGCCCGGCCCCCGCTGGAACCAGATCGCGCGCGCCTGCACCGGCCGCATCGGTTCGCTGGTGTCGCTGCTGCGAGGCGAGTTGCCCGACGAGGTGATGCAGGTGGTGACCGATCGGCAGACGGGGCTGTTCCCGGAGCCGCGGCAGCTGAAGATCCGCTGCAGCTGCCCCGACTGGGCCACGGTCTGCAAACACGTCGCCGCCACCCTGTACGGGGTGGGCGTGCGGCTGGACAGCCGGCCCGAGCTGCTGTTCGTTCTGCGCGGGGTGGACCCGCAGGACCTGGTGGAGCACGCCTCTCGCGGCCTGGCCGCCGCGCCCGGCGCCGCTGCTACTACCCTGATGGCCAGCCCGGACGACCTGGCGGCGCTGTTCGGGATCGAGCTGGTGGATGCGCCGCCGGCGGCGCCCGGCAAGAAGGCGCCGCGCCCGCTCCCGCCGCGCAAGCGGAAGAAGCCAGGGTCGCGGTCCCGCCGCTGATCACTTCCGCAGCGGGATGGCGCTGACGTGGCCGGTCTCTTCCAGGGTGGCCAGCTGGGCCTCGCTGGGATGGCGCAGGCCCACCTTGCGCAGACCGGCCAGCAGCTCCTCGTAGCTGAGCCCCTCTTCCTCCAGCGCCTCGTACGAGACCTGGCCGCGGAAGACAAGCGGCCGGGCCGCCCCCCTGATGATCCGCCGCAGCCGCCGGGACCGCCGGCACAGCAAGGCCAGCACCCGGTGCGCGGCGAACACGGTGACCACGAAGACGGCAGCGTTCAGCGCGCCCGGGCGCAGGGTCACGGTCTGCAGCACCACCGCCATGCCGATCAGGACCACGAGGTCGAAGGTGGTGGTCTGCCCCGCCAGGCGTTTGCCCGCCAGGCGGAACAGCAGCACCAGGGCGACGTAATACGTCACCGCCAATGCGATCTGCTGCAGGACCGGCTCCGGCTCCATCAAGGCCCAATCTGGGTTCGCTCGCCGGCGCCGTCACGAGTCCTCGCGCAGCTTGGGGTCGACCCGCCGGCGGGCGCGCTGGGCCTTGTGGATCTCCTTCCAGCGGCGCTTGGTGCCCGCCTGCAGCCGGGCGTCCTGCTGCCGCTGCAGGTAGGCCTCCTCCCGCCTCAGCTTCTCGTAGCTGGCCAGCCGCTCGGGTGGCAGGGTGCCGCATTCGACCGCCCCGGCCACCGCGCAGCCGGGTTCGCCCTGGTGGCGGCAGTCGCGAAACCGGCAGCCGCGGGCCAGCTCCTCCACCTCGGTGAAGGTCTCGTCCAGGCCTGCCCCCGCCTCGTGCAGCCCGAACTCGCGCATCCCTGGCGTGTCGATCACCCAGCCGCCCTCGGGCAGCTCGACCAGCTCGCGGCGGGTGGTGGTGTGGCGGCCCTTGTCGTCGATCAGGCGCACCATTGTCGTGACCTGGCGCTCCTCGCCCAGCAGGCGGTTGAGCAAGCTGGACTTGCCCACCCCCGACGATCCGACAAGCGCCGCGGTCGCGCGCGCCGGGATGGCCGCGCGCAGCTGGTCCACGCCCGCGCCGGTGGCGGCGCTGGTGGTCAGCAGCGCCACCCCGGGGGCCACCGCCCGGAGGTCGTCGGCGATCGCCGCCGCGTCGGTGGCCAGGTCCACCTTGTTGACCACGACCACCGGCTGCGCCCCGCTGGACCAGATCGCCGCCAGGTAACGCTCGATCCGGCGCGGGCTGAGATCGGCGCCCGGCGCGGTCACCACGAACACCTGGTCCACGTTGGCGGCGACGACCTGCGCCTGCACGGTCCAGGGCCGGCGCCGGGTGAGCATGGTGCTGCGCGGGAAGAGGTGGTGGATGACCCCCTGCCCGGCCGCCGGCTGCACCGCCACCCAGTCGCCGACCGCGGGAAGCCCATCGCCGGTGTCCGCCTGCAGGCGGAAACGTCCGGCCAGGCGGGCGGTCGTCACCTCGCTGCCCAGCAGCCCGTACGCACCCCGGTGCTCCACGCCCACCCGCGCCGGCACCAGCGTGGGGTCGGCCAGGGCGTCCAGCTGTCTTTCACGGTCCTCGTTCCAGCCCAGTCGATGAAGATGCAGACGATCCTTGGAATCCATGCGCAACACGCTCCTCGGGCGAGATCCAGCGGCAAAGACCACTCGGATCGACCCCGCGAGCGAGCGCACGTGCCCCGTCAGGGGGGGCAGTCAGACCCACACGACGGTGGCGTCAGACGCGCGGAACGGGCATCGCGGAGGCGATCCGAACGAGCGGTGCAGACACAATCGTGGCGTTCATGAATCGACCTCCTTCCGGATAGAGGGTGCCCGAGTGCCCGCCAGGCGTCAAGGGCGCGGCAGGCGGACTTTCAGCGCTTTTCCAGGAAGGCGGCGACTTCCTTCTCGAATCGCGCCCGGCGCGCGATGCACAGGTCGACCCGCTCGATCGCCTCGTTCAGCCGCTTGGTGCCGCCGGGGACGTCCTTGAGCTTCTCGCGCAGCACGGTGTCGGCGTGCGTGCGGTGGGCCTCGTCGCAGAAGACCCCCGCGATCCCCGCCAGGAAGGGACGGACCAGCGGCGACAAGGTGGCGCTCACCTGCTCGTAGTTGCGGGAGACGTAGTCGTAAAAGGGCCCGCGGGTGGCGGGATCGCCCATCGCGGTCTGGAGCATCGGGATCATCTCCTCGAAGGTCAGGGTCCCGTCGCTCAGCCGCGCCAGCGCCCGATCGCGCTGGCCGGGGCCACGGCTCATCACCAGGCCGGCCAGCAGGACCGCCCGCCGATTCTTGTCCGTGGTCTTGCCGAGCTCCGCCTCCAGCTTGTCGTACAGGCGTGCGTCCGCCTCGGCGGCGGCCGCCACCGCCACGGTTGCCATCTCGGGGTCCAGGCTGTCGGGCTTGCGCAGGAACTCCGCCGCCAGGGCGCGGGCTCGCGCGATCAGCACCGGGTCTTCGCCGTGCAGAGCCGCGGTCGCCATCAGCCTGGGCCGCAAGGTGCTGGCCTGGATCGGCTCACCGGGCCGCACCTTCCAGCCCAGCGCCCGGGCCGGGCCGCCGAAGCTGTCGGCCAGAAAACGTGCGTAGTGCGCCCGCTGGGCTTCGCCGACGAACGGCTCGATGCGGTTGCCCAGATCCACCGCCACGCCCAGGATCTCGGGCTCCTTGTCCTTGGCCACCGAGGGGATGGCGGTCAGCAGCTGGGTGATCGGAATGCGCCCGCCATCGACCATGGCCGCAACGTTGAACAGGGCGGATACCCGGCCGGCGGCATCCAGATCGCCTTCGGCCAGCAGCTGCTTGCCCAGGTCGCCGGCGTAGGCGACCCGGTAATAGCCGCGCCCGCCCGCGTTGGCGTCCACCCACCCCGGGCAGCTGTCGGTCTCCAGGGTCACGCGCGCGCTCTTCTCGGACAGCAGGAAACACTGCCGCGCGGTCTGCGATCCGGCCGGGAATGCCACGCACATCGGCACCGACCAGCGCTGGTCTGCCGATCCCTTCGATCCGACCGGCAAGAACCGCTCCTGTGCGAGGACCAGCTGTGGGCGGTGGCCCGCCGGACACTCCAGCGCCACGTCGATCAGCGGGATTCCGCTCTGCTCGATGAAACCTTCGAACGCGGCCCCCAGCTCCGGACGCGACCCGGCCGCCAGCGCGGCGATGAAGTCGCGCGAGGTGGCGGTCCCGTAGGCGTGCGCCCGCAGGTACTGGTGGATGGCCGTTGCGAAGGTCGCCCGCCCCATCCAGCCCTCGAACATGTCCAGCAGCGATCCGCCCTTGGCGTACGAGATCGAATCGAAGGCGCCCAGGATGTCGTTGTGTTGCCGGATCGGGTTGTGCACCTTGCGGGCCGAGACCAAGCTGTCGGCGGCAAACGCCTCCTGCGCCCGGCGGACGCGGGCGACCGCCACGCCCCAGCTCTTCTGCCAGTCGTCCACCACCCGGTCGGACATGAAGGTGGCGAAGGACTCGTTCAGCCAGACGTCGTCCCACCAGGCCATCGTGACCAGGTCGCCGAACCACTGGTGCGCCATCTCGTGTGCGGCCACATCGGCGTACAGCTGCTGGAAGGCGGGCGTCTCCTCGCTGGGCTTGGCCAGCAGGATCCGCGCGCCGTAGGTGATCATCCCGGCGTTCTCCATCGCGCCCGGGAAGCTGATCAGCGCGACGCTGTCCAGCTTGTCGTAGGGGAAGGGCATGTCGAAGTACGACTCCAGCGCTTCCAGCAGCTGCCCGGTCACCTTCTTCGCGTAGCGCGCCTCGGCCGCCCGTCCCTTCGGGACCGCGATCCGCATCGGGATGTGGTTGCGCCCGGCCCGTCCCAGGTCGACCAGATCGAAGGGCCCCACCGCCAGGGCGACGAGGTAGCTGGGCAGCGGCCGGGTGCGGGCGAACACGATGGTGCGGGTGTTGCCGGCGGAGGACTCGCGCTCGGGCGCGGTGTTGCTGAGCGCGGTCAGCCCTTCGGGCACGTGCACCGTGACCTGCCAGGGCACCTTGTACGAGGGCTCGTCGAAGCAGGGGAAAGCCAGGCGGGCGCCGGTCGCCTCGAACTGGGTGAAGACGTAGGTGCGGCCGTCCTCCACCTGACGGAAGATCCCCTCCTGATCGGTGGTGGGCATCTGCCCCACGTAGTCCAGCCGCAGCTCGGCCTTGCCCGGACCGACCGGCTCGGGAAGCACCAGGGCCAGGAAGTCACCGCTCGGCTGCGCGGTGGCCTTCAGCTCGCGACCGCCGACCACCATGGCGGCGGTGACCTGCATGCGCTTGCCGTGCAGCCAGATCACCCGCGTCGGCTGCGCGACCTCGACCGCCACGCGCACGTGCCCCTGGTAATCGGGGCGGGCCGGGTCGAGGGTCAGATCGATCGCGTATTCGGTAGGCCTCACGTTGCCGTCCAGGCGCAGGGCCGGCGGCGTGGGCCCCGCGGTCGGACTGGCCGGTGCACGGCTTGCGGGCTGCGCGCTGCTGGCGCACGCGGCGAGCAGCAGGAGGAGGACGGGGGTCGTTCGGGTCATGGCTCTCCAACGCATCGGGGAGCCGGTTATGCCATCCGGATCGCGGTGTGGCCGCCGCGCAACGCGCGCTCAGGCCGCGTGGGCGACGTCACCGCCGACGTCGGCGAGACACACGGTGCCGACCAGCAGGCCGCCCGCGACCACCGGCAGGCAGGCGACGCCTTCGCGACGCAGCTGTCGCTCTGCCTCGGCCAGCGACAGCTCGGGAGTCAGATGGGCGAGGCTGCGGCTCATGCAGCGGGCGACCGAGTCGGTCGCGGCCGCCTGGAACAGAGTGGCCACGCTGACCGATCCGGCGACGCGGCCGTGCTCCTCGACCAGCAGGTGATCGACGCCTTTCAGCGCCGCCACCCGCCTCGCCTGGGCGGCCGTGAACCACAGCGGGATCCGCACCACCGTCGTGCGCAGGACATCGCCGACCTGGCTGGCAGGTCCGGCAGTGTTCGCGGCGTCCGGATTCGGGCGTCGGCTGTGCAGGGCAGTGATGGTGGCGGGGGCCATGACGGTCGCCGAATACAATCGTCATACCAACGTCCGGAGTTGCGGGTTCTGCCCACTTTTTTCCGGATCTGGTGACTCAGGGGCGACGCGGGTCACCGGCGGGGGTTTCGATCCGGTAACCGCTCGCCGCTGACGTCCGCGGTTTTACCCGTCCGGGGTGCCCTTTTCAGGCTTGCGAGATCCACAGCCATGCCCATCGCCAGGTAGCCCAGCCGATTCGGGTGAAGGCCATCCCCGGGGCCCCCCATGGTGGTGTTGTGGATGAACTCGGGCCGGAGGCGGCCGGTGGCGGCGTCCACGGTCGCTGCGTCGAAGTCGGCGACCGCATCGAACAGGCCGGAGCTGCGGATGAAGGCGTTGAGCGCGCGCCGCCGCTGCTCCTGGTCGGGGATGCCGTGGTTCTCGATGCTGGCGCCGAGGGCGGAGGTCAGGGTGGCCCCGATGACCCGCACGCCGGGCAGCCGGGCCCGGATCCGGGCCACGCCCTCCTTCATTCCCGCCTGTACGGCCTCGGCCGAAGCGTCGTTCTTCTTGTTGAAGTCGTTGATCCCCTCCAGCCAGATCACCGCCGATACCCCCGACAGCGAGAACACGTCGCGCTCCAGCCGCTCGAGCGCCGAGGGTCCGCCCGGCACGGCGTTGGCCGCGGAGTAGGTCTTTGGCCCCACCACCTGGTTGCCGCCAATGCCCGCGTTCACCACCGCGACGGTGTTCCCGTGCGCGGCGTGCAGGCGGCGGGCGAGCACGTCCGGCCAGCGGTCGTCTCCGTTCAAGGTCGAGTTGGTGCCGTCGGTGATCGAATCGCCGAACGCCACCACGGCGTGCGCGCCCGCGGGCATCCGCATCTCCAGGGCGTCCAGGAAATACCAGGAGGTGGTGCTGAAGGGGAACGCCCCCTCCCCTTCCTCGGCGCTCTTCGATCCGGCGCGCGGAGGCGTGAGGTACGAGCTCTGCAGCGCCTTCGCGTGCCAGGTCATGGGGCCGCTCTCGCCGGGGACGTGGAAGCTGACCGCCAGCTTGCGCCCCCACAGCGTGTTCGGATCCACCTTGCACGCAAACGGCAGCGGAACCGGATCGCTGAAGGCCGACTGTCCCGCCGGTACGGTGACCTTCTTCTGCCCGGCGAACGCCACCGGCCGGTTGGTGCCGGGGACGACCGCCGATCCGCTGAGCTGCAGGCCCACGAACACGTCCGCGAAGGTCACCGGCCGGCTGCCGAACACGTTGGACAGCCGCACCCGCGCCTGGCAGCCCCAGATCTCGGGCTTCACGATCATCCGGAAGGACTGGTCGCGCGCCCCCGCGCTGGCGGCGGGAAAGACCGCCTTCAGGTCGGGTTGCGCCCAGGGGTTGCCGGCGGGGTAAGGACCGTGGACGGATCCCACCCAGCCGGCCACCCAGACGTCATCGGCGCGTGCGCTGGCCATGATCGACGGACCCAGCGCCACCGCCGCGGCGGCGCTGATGCCCAGCAGCCGGGAGCCTCTCGTTGCAGGCACGGATGCCTCCTTCCAGGCGTGTGATCATCGCTAGTCGGGCGGCTCTCCGCCCAGCTCGCACAGGTTGCCGCTGTCGGGCTCGCGCTGCGCGCAGGTGTGGGCGTCGGTGCAGCTGTGGCCCGTGCATTCCTTCTCCTCGTCGCACTCGCCGCCGTTGGGCTGCAGCGGCACGCAGCGGTCCATCAGCCCGCCCACGTCGCCCGCGCACCAGCCGCCCATGCAGTCCCAGTACTCCAGGCAGGCGCCGCCGATCGGCACCCTGGGCTCGATCACCCCCGGGCAGAAGTCGCCCACGTCCAGACCGCCCATCGGCATCTTCACCTGGGCGCAGCTTTGCTGCTGGATGCTGGCCAGACAGGCGGCCAGCTTGTCTCCGTGGTACACCGCCCGCCCGGAGCGCACCGATACCGCGACCTCGCCCAGCAGGAAGGTCGCGTATCCCGGCAAGGTCGCTTCGCAGCTGGCGATGTCTTTGCCGATGGCCGGGTTCTCCTTGCGCTCGTCGGCCGAGCAGCAGCTGTACACCTTCGCGCACAGGGCCTTGCGGACCCGGGCCTCCATCTGATCGAGGGGGACCGGGCCGGCGGCGATGCTGGGGCCGTCGTCGGGCGGCGGGCTGCTGGTGCAGGCGAGCAGCAGCAGGAAAGCCGCAGCTGGCAAGAGGGGCCTCATGCGTGTGTCACCGGGCGGCGATGCGGCCCGAGGCGGTCAGGGTGACCAGGGTGGCCGACCCCGGCGGGAGCTTGATCTTCAGCGTGTCGCCGCTGACCGACAGCCGGGTGGGAGTGATGCGCGGGAAGGTCCCCTCCGCGGTCACGCTCTTGCCGGCCAGAGTGATGCCGTCCTTGGCGTCGAGGGCCGGTCCACTCATGCGGATGAGCTCGCCCTTGCGGAACTTGCCGCCCAGGTTGATGGTCACCGGCCGGTCGCCGGGCCTGGCCGGATCCATCAGATTGACCAGCACCAGCTTGAGGTGCTCGCCGCTGCGAACGGCGTAGGCGCGCAGGGTCTCGGGATCGCTGTTCTCGACCGGCGAGAAGGTCCCCTGCCCCACCTCACGGACCAGCAGCAGCGAGTAATATTCGGGCTGCACCATCAGCTTGCCGGCCGCCTGATCGGTGGGATTGGCGGCGCAGAACGGGGTGTAGGCCGAGCCGGGGGGCTTGGGTCCGCCGCAGACCGCGATGTTGCTGTGGAAGTTCTCGGCGTTGACCCCGCTCGAAGCCACCAGCATGGCCTGGTCGACGATGAACAGCGCCGAGCCGTAGCGGTCGCTGACCCCGTCGACGCCGCCGCAGGTGAGCGAGTTGGCCTCGGTCAGCCGGGTCTTGACCCCCAGCGGCTTGGCGCTGTCGACAAGGACCTGGATGCGCGCCTTGACCCGGTCGTGGAACTCGGCCGACAGCAGCTGGGCCATTGTCGGCGCCGGCGTGCTGCGGCCGCAGGCCGGATAAAAGTGCGTGGTCAGCGCTTCCATGCCCCGGTTCGGGTTGGACTGCTGCAGGCGCGCGAACTCGGTCAGGAACTCGATCGCGTTCGTCGCCGAGCCGCCGCCCGGCCCCAGCAGCCCCAGCCCGGGCGCCACCTTGGCCAGCGCCTGGCGGTGCTCCTCGAAATCGGCGTGGTAGCGGGCCGGGCTGTAGCCCGGGATCTCCTTGGAATAGTAGTTGGGCTCGTTGCCGATCTCGATGCCGATGAGCGCATCGCCCAGGATCTTCTTCGCGGTGGCCACCTCGTCGGCCGCGCGGGCGACGTCCTTGTGCTTGAGGTTCACGCCGTACAGCACCTGCCAGCCGCTGCCCTTGACCAGGGTGGCCAGGCGCTCGAGGTCCTGCGGGGTGACGGTGGTCAGGCCCCACTCGGGAGCCTTCTCGCCCTTGGAGGTCCAGAAGGTCTTGTCCACCTGGTTGCCGCCGAAGCGCAGCACCCCGGGACCCAGCGTTTTCAGGAACTGGACCAGGTTGCCCTTGGTTAGCGGCGGCTGCGCCAGCAGGTTCTTCTCGAACGAGATTCCGACGAAACGTTCACCGATGCGCACGCCGGTGTCCGGTTTGACGGTCAGGGTCGCCGGTTCCGGCTTGTCGGCCTTGTCGGCCTTGTCGGCGGCAGCGGCCTGGCCGGGCGCGGCCAGCAGCAGCAGGGCGGCGGCGAGGCACAGTCTGACCTCGATTGTCTCGTGCATGGCGATTTCCTTTCTGCGATTGGGTTGCCGGCCCGGGTGCAGCTCAGGGCAGACCGAAGGCGTTCGTCTTTTTCGAGTCGGGGGTAACCGGGGCAATGGGGCGCGCGGGGGGGCCGCCTTCGCTGAGGGTCGCGCTCTCGCCCTTGCGCAGGGCCAGGCGGAAGGTGCCGTCGCCGGTGCGCGTGACGGCGTCGGAACGGGGCGCGGAGATCTGGGGCTTGCTCATGTCGACGCGCAGGCTGGCGGACTCGCCGGCCAGGCTGGTCACCCGCACGAAGGTGGTGTGCCCCTCGCGGCGGGCGGCGCTGACCAGGAATGCGCCCTCGGCGCGCAGGTCCTGGAAGGCCGCCTCCTTCCAGGCCCCCGGCACAGCCGGGAAGATGCGCAGGGTGTTTCCCCAGCTCTGCAGCAGCATCTCGTGCAGCGCCTGGGCCGCCGCCAGGGGCGTCTCGATCACCGGGCCGGACTCGAGATACATGGTGTTGGGCTTGACGAAGCGGCGGATGAGGTCGCCCAGGTAGCGGTGGGCGTCGTCGCCCTTGCCCAGGGTCGAGGAGATGGCCGACGCGCCCACGAAGGAATAACCCTGCAGCGCCCCCTCGAAGCCGATCCAGTGGGCCAGCGACTTCTCGATCAGCGCGCGATCGGCGGGCCGTTCGCCGGTGACCAGGTGCAGGGGGTAGATCATCAGCAGGTGCGAGAAGTGACGGTGCGAGATGGCCAGCGGCTGGTCGCGACCGATGAGGTAGCCGGTCTCGCCCACCGGGTACGGCGCCAGCCGATCCAGGGTCTCGCGCCAGCGTGGGGCGGCCGGGTCCTTCAGCCCCAGTTGCTGATCGATGGCCAGCAAAGTCTGGCAGCCCCAGCGCAGCAGCGCGTGGTCGTAGTTGGTGTCGGGCGCCATCTTGGGATATTCGGGCGAGACCGCCTCGGGCAGGTGCAGCCGGCCGTCCTTGCCCGGGGCCACCTGGTGCAGCAGGTAGGCCACGCTGGCCCGGAGCACCGGGAACAGGCGATCGCGCAGCATCGCCTGGTCCATGGTGTGCCGGTAGTGCAGCCAGTAGTTGTGCATCGTCCAGAGGAGATTGGACAGCTCGCGGGGGCCCTGCTCGGCGGTCTTGATCAGCACCGGCGAGACCGCGTCCGGCCCGCTCACCCGGCCCACCGCCATCGAGTCGGCGCGCATGGCCTCGGGCACGTTGGTGCGCAGGTGCTCCCGGTTGCGGTCGATCAGCCGGAGCAACGACTCGCCCACCGACAGGCGGTTGGCGGTGTAGACCGGCCAGTAGCTCAGCTGGATGTTGAGGTTCCACCAGATGCCGGGCCAGGGCGTGCGGTGGTACCAGGGGCCCAGGGTGTCGATGGCCGGCCGGTCGCTCCGGGTGGCCGAGGCGAGCTTGTACATCTGGATCCAGTAGAAGCTCTCGAGCTGCGTGTCCGGGACCGAGACGAAGCTCTGTGGGTAATAGGCATTCCAGAAGGCGCGGTGGCTGTCGCGCAGCCGGTCGGCGCCGTCGCGCAGGGCCTTCTCGACCGCGCCGGCTGCCTCGGCGCGCGCCCCGCTGTCGGTTCGCGAGCTGGCCACGCTGACCACCAGCAGCCGCCGCCCGCGCACCACCTGCTCCTGCCAGGCCACCACGTGTTCGCCGCCGCCGGCCCGCCGCTGCACGGACAGCCGCATGGGCCCGCGCTCGAGCACGAAGGGGGCCGGGTTGAGGTCAGCGGGGGTGATCGTCTCCTGCTTGCGCGTGAGCAACCGGTCGTTGATGGGGATCTCGGGCTGATAGAAGAAGTGGGCGTCGCCCAGCCCCGCGCCCGGCGTCAGCTCGATCACCAGCACGGGCTGCTCGGCGTGGACGTAGCTGCGGAACCGGATGGGGCCCTTGTCGGTGACGGCGCTGCCGCCCACCTCCGCGTTCCACAGGTCCAGGCGGGCGTCCATGCCCGTCACCGGTGCCGCTGTCTCGAGCACCAGGCGGCCGAGCGGCAGGCGCGCGCGGGCGCGCATCGGGTGTGGTTCGTTGCGATAGTCAATCAGATCCGAGCGCCCCAGCTCCCAGGACAGCACCCCGCCGGGCGCATACATCATCGCGCCGATCAGACCGTTGCCCAGGAAGGCGCCCTCCTCCCACCGGCCCGGCACCCGCTTCCAGACCAGGTCATGCCGCGCGAGGAAGGCCGGCCAGTCGATCGCGCCGGGGCTCGCCGCCGCGGCCGGGCGGGCCGCCGCCGCGACGCCGGGGATGCTCAACAGCAGCCCCAGGGTGGATGCGGCGGTGACGGCCAGCCCTCGCGCGGTCATGGCGCCGCAGTGTAGTTGAGACCGCGGGAAACTGGGACACCCGCGTGAGACCGTTCGGTCTGGCCGCGGCGCGGCCGCCGGTCAGCGTCGGAGCGGCGTCAGAACGCCGGTCGGGGTGGGTCAGCTTGGCGCAGCGGCGTCGGGCTCATCATCGAGGTCATGTCCGATCGCGAGCGCGACGATCACGACGAGGTCTCCGCGGCGGAGATCCTGCGCCCGCTCGATCCCACGGAGCACAACATGGAGCGGCTGAACCGGATGGGCCGCGGCGCGGGGATCGTCACCGAGTCCGGGGATCCTGGTTCCGCTTCGAGCGCAGGCCGACGGAGCTACCGCTGTCGGGCGTCCCG
The DNA here is from genome assembly GCA_046734815.1 of Myxococcota bacterium. GTDB lineage: Bacteria > Myxococcota_A > Polyangia > Fen-1088 > Fen-1088 > CAVYGB01. Next base: position 13,878 of record JBKPRZ010000449.1, read on the forward strand.
ATCGTCGGGCGATCGCGAAGGGGTCAGCCGCTTCCCGGCGGTGGATCCTCGGCGGGGGCGGCCGTCTCCTCGAGTTTCCGACGGACCTCGTCCATGTCGAGCTCTCGCACCTTACGAACCACGTCATCCAGTGCCGACCCGGATACGACCCCCTGAAACGAGGCCAGCAGGACGCCGTCTCGCAGGACCGCGAGGGTGGGGATGGCCCGGATCTCGAACCCTGCCGCCAGCACCGGCTCGGCGTCGGTGTCGACCTTCCCGAAAACCACGTCCGGGTGACGGGTGGACGCGGCCTCGAAGATCGGACCGAACGTCCGGCAGGGACCACACCAGGCGGCCCAGAAATCCAGCAGCACGATGCCCTGACGGGCGGTCGAATCGAAATTGGCCTCGGTCACTTCCACGCTCGACATGCAACCTCCGAGATAGTGAGACTCCGCGCCGAGCAAAAGGGTTCAGGCTTTCTGCCCGGGATGAAACCGTTCCCTCCGCGGTTGCCGTGACGTTCCACGGAAACAGTCACTAATACAGAGGCAGTCCGGTAAAAATCGCTGCGAGCAAACCCCATGAAGCATCGCGTTCTCTCGATCCTGGGCCTCGGCCTGACAGCTGTTGCGTGCACTTCGAGCGAGATCGCTCCGCCCGAGTCGACGCCGCCCGCCGGTGGCAACCCGCCCGTGAACCC
>JBKPRZ010000450.1:0-13264 GCA_046734815.1 Myxococcota bacterium
GGCCCCGACCGCGCCGTCCAGCCCGCTGCGCACGCCGCTCGGCGGTCCGGGCGTGCTGGGGCTGCTGCCGACCACCTTCGGGCAGGTGGGCAGCCTGCTGTCTGGCGACCCGTTCACCACCATCTTCAGCGCCGCCAAGACCCTGTTCGACGGCGCCAGCGGCGGTTTCTTCCCGCTGGTCCAGACCACCTTCGACGCGTGCAAATACGTGGTCGACGAGGTCGGCGACTTCAGCCAGGACCTCGACCTCGACGGCTGGTGCGCCCTGGGCGACTTCCTGGGTGACCTGGAGGATCTCGATTTCACGGGCATCGACGAGGAGGCCGGTCGTCTGATCGAGAACCTGCGCCACGACACCGCCCTGCAGCTGATCGTGGGCGGCTACGTCGGGACCAGCCTCGCGATCTACAGCCAGTCCGTCGTCCACCAGGGCGAACTGTTCACCCGGCGCTGGCCCGACCAGGACGAGGACGAGCAGGAAAAGCTGGTCGAGCAGCTCGCCCGGCGCCGGCGCGAGGAGGACGTGGAGGAACGGGCCGTCCAGCCGGAACGGATCGTCGAGGTGGACCGGACCGACATCATCGTGGTCGGCCAGGACGACGACGGCGAGGACATCACCCGCGAAATTTTCGTGGCACTGAAGGACGGCAGGCCGGTCGAAAAAGACGACGGTCCCTAGTTCGACGCTATTGGTCTCGCCACCGGCGCGGCGCGGGCATATGCTGTTGCCCCAGCCAACGGTCCGCAAGGAGTCCTCATGCTCGCCGAAGTGGCGGCCGCCCCCAGCCGGGGTGGGATCCTCATCGTCGACGACGCGCCCGCGAACCTGACCCTGCTGACCAGGATGCTCCGGCAGCAGGGATACGCCGTGCACGCCGCCAGCGAAGGGGGGCTGGCGCTGCGGTTTCTACGGGAGACTGTCCCCGACCTGATCCTGCTGGACGTCGTGATGCCGGGACTGGACGGCTACCAGCTGTGCGCCCAGATCAAGGCCGACCCGCGCACCAGCGGCACGCCGGTCATCTTCATCAGCTCGGCCGACGACGTGATCGACAAGGTGCGGGCCTTTGCCAGCGGCGGGGTGGACTACATCGTCAAGCCGTTCCACCCGGAAGAGGTGCTGGCGCGGATCGAGACCCACCTGGCCCTGCGCGCGCTGCGGTTGGACCTGGAGGCGCGGGTCCGCGAACGCACCGTCGAGCTGCTGGAGCTGAACGAGCGGCTGCAGCGGGAGATGGCCGAGCACGCCCGGACCGCCCAGGAGATGACCGACCTTTACAATCGGGCGCCCTGTGGCTACCACTCGCTGGACCATCAGGCCCGATTCGTGCGCATCAACGACACCGAGCTGCACTGGCTGGGCTACACCCGGCAGGAGGTGGTGGGCAAGCTGAAGATCGTGGACATCATCACCCCCGAATGCCACGAGCGGTTGCGGGGGTACTTTGCCACCGTGAAGGCGGGCGGAGAGGTGCGCAACGTGGAGGTCGACCTGCTCCGCAAGGACGGGACCATCATGCCGGTCCTGGTCAACGCCATCGCGGTGACGGATTCCGCCGGCCGCTTCCTGATGAGCAACGCCACCTTGATCGACATCGCCGCCCGGCGGAGCCTGGAGCAGCAGCTGCGCCACGCCCAGAAGCTGGAGGCGGTGGGGCGGCTGGCGGGAGGCATCGCCCACGACTTCAACAACATCCTGACCGTCATCATCGGTTACAGCGGCCTGGCCCTGGACAATCTGTCTCCCGGTGATCCGCTGTACGAGCCCATCCACGACATCCGCAAGGCCGGCGAACGCGCCAGCGCGCTGACCACCCAGCTGCTGGCCTTCAGCCGGCGGCAGATCCTGAGGCCGCGGGTCTTCGATCTGAACGCGGTGGTGGCGGACATGGACAAGATGTTGCGCAGGTTGATCGGCGAGGACGTCGAGCTGCACGCGGTGCTGGACCCCGAGCTGGGCCGGGTGCGCGCCGACCTGGGACAGATCGAGCAGGTGATCATGAACCTGGCGGTCAACGCCCGCGACGCCATGCCCGCCGGCGGCAAGCTGACCATCCGGACCCGCAACTTCGAGCTCGGCGCCACTCCGGCAAGCCGGCCACCGTCGCTGGCACCGGGCTGCTACGTCGTGCTGGCGGTGAGTGACACCGGTCAGGGCATCGACGAGGAGGTGCAGGCCCACATCTTCGAGCCGTTCTTCACCACCAAGCAGGTCGGCACCGGGACCGGTCTGGGGCTGTCGACGGTGTACGGCATCGTCGAGCAGAGCGGTGGGCACATCGCCGTGTCCACCCGCAAGGCCGGCGGCACCACCTTCGAGATCTACCTGCCGCGGGTGGACGAGGCGCTGTCCGCCGTCGAGCCCGTGCCGGCGCTGGCGGCGGCGCACGGCCAGGAGACCATCCTGCTGGTCGAGGACGAGGCGATGGTGCGGACCTTGAGCCGGCAGATCCTGGAGACCGCCGGTTACACCGTGCTCGAAGCGTCGAGCGCCGGGGAAGCGCTTTCACACTGTGATAGCCACGCCGGCGCGATCGATCTTCTGATCACGGACGTGGTGATGCCCCAGATGGGCGGACCCGAGCTGGCCACCCGGATATCGGATCGACGGCCCTCGGTCCCGGTGCTGTACGTGTCCGGCTACACCGAAGACGCGATCGTGCACCGGGGGGCGCTCGAATGCGGCACCTCGTTCCTGCAGAAACCCTTCCGGCCCGATGACCTGCGACGCAAGGTGCGCCAGGTGCTGGAAGCGGGACGCTCGCGCGCCTGACCGCGCCGCCCCTCAGGGGCGCGGGCCGCCGGACTCGAGCACCTGCAGGATGCGCCCGTACTGGAAAGTCCTCGCCAGCACATCCAGCCCGCTGGCCAGGTCGGGATTGAAGGGGCGCACCTCGGCGATCCGGCGGTCCACCTCCTCGGGGTCCAGGCGGCGCAGGGCCTCCTGCAGCGGCCGCCGCAGCTCGGGTGGCAGCGCCAGCAGGGCGGCGGCGTCGATCTCGGCGGGCGGCGCCGGCGCCTCGTCGCGGTAGACGAACCGCAGGCCCAGAAGGTCGTGCATCCGATCGAACAGGTCCCCCTCCGCGAAGGGCTTGCGCACGAACCCATCGAAGCCCGCCGCCAGCACCTCGGCCCGGTCCTCCTCGAACCGGCTGGCGGTCAGGGCGACGATCCGGATCGCCGCCCCGCCCGGCAGCGCCCTTATCTGACGGGTGGCCTCGATGCCGTCCATCACCGGCATGCGCAGGTCCATCCAGATCAGGTCCGGCTGGAAGGCCCGGCACTGGTCCACCGCCTCCTGACCGTTGGCCGCCTCGCGCAGCGGAAAGCCGATCGGCTCCAGCAGGCGGACCAGCAGCTCCCGGCTGACCGGCCGGTCGTCCACCACCAGCACGCGGCAGCGGCGCTGACCGGCCTCCAGCGCGACCACCCCGCCGCGGCCCCCACCCCGCTCGGGCGGGACCTCCACCCGCGGCACCGACGACACGGGGATCTCGAAGGTCACGGTGGTGCCCCGGTCGAGCTCGCTGTCCATCCGGATCTCGCCGCCCAGCAGCCGGATGAAGCTGCGGCTGATGGCCAGCCCCAGCCCGGTCCCTTCCTGCGCCTCGCGGCCGGCGCGCGCCTGCACGAAGGGACCGAACAGCGAGGCCAGCTCCTCGCGCGCGATGCCCGGTCCGCTGTCCGACACCGTCAGCCGCAGCCGGCAGGGACCGGTTCCGGCCGGCGCCGAGGCGGGAGCGCCCGCCAGGGCGACCTGCAGCTGGACGTGGCCGCGGCGGGTGAACTTGACCGCGTTGCCCAGCAGGTTGATCAGCACCTGGCGCAGCTTCACCGCGTCCGCCGACAGGTAACGGGGCACCCCCGCCCCGCAGGACACCATCAGCTGCAAACCCTTCTCCTTCGCCGCGGGGGCGAACATGTCTTCCAGGTCGTCGAGCATCCGCAGCAGATCGAAGGGCGTGGGGTTCGCGCTCTCGCGGCCGGCCTCGAGGCGGGACTGCTCGAGCACCTGGTTGATCAGCGTGTGCAGATGTTCGGCGCTGCGCAGGACGGTGCCCAGGTCCTCCCGGGCGGTGGCGGGCAGGTCGGGCTGCCGGCGCAGCAGCCGGGTGAACCCCAGGATCGAGTTGAGGGGCGTGCGCAGCTCGTGGCTCACGTTGGCGACGAAGGCGCTCTTGGCCCGGCTGGCGGACTCCGCCTCCTCCTTGGCCTGCCGCAGCTCGCGGGTACGCTCGTCCACCAGCAGCGCCAGCTCGCGGCCGCGCTGGCGGATGCCCCTCATGCGCACGCGGTAGGCCGCCAGCGCCACGGCCAGGCCGCTGGCCAGTGCCAGGATCCGGAACCAGGTCGCCTGCCACCAGGGCGGGATGATGACGACGCGGATGGAAGCGCCCGTCTGGTTCCACACCCCGTCGTTGTTGGCCGCCCGCACCCGGAAGGTGTAAGTGCCCGGGTCCAGGTTGGTATAAGTGGCCACGCGCCGGTCGGCGCCGGTCTGCCGCCAGTCGGCGTCGAAGCCCTCCATGCGGTAGGCGTAGCGATTCTTGCCGGGGGCGGTGTAATCCAGCGCGGAAAACGCGATGCTGAACACCGACTGGTCGTGCCGCAGCCGGATTTCCTGGCTGGTGGTGACGGTGCTCTTCAGCGGCGAGCGCGGGTCGCGGATGTCGATGGGCTGGTCGAACAGCTCGAACCCGGTCAGCACCACCGGCGGCGGGTGCAGGTTGTCGGTCAGGCGGTCCGGGAAGAAGGCGGTCAGGCCGGACCGCCCGCCGAAATACATCCGGCCGTCGGGCCCGGTCGCGCTGGCGCGATAGCTCAGCTCGTTGCTGGGCAGCCCATCGCTGCGGTCGAAGGTGCGCGAGGTCCGGGTCGCGGGATTGAACCGACCTAGCCCGCGCACGGTGGCCAGCCACAGCTGCCCCTGCCGGTCGGCCTCCACCGACAGCACCGCCGTCTCGGGCAGCCCGTCGGCCTCGGTGTACCGAGCGGTGAAACGGCCGCTTGTGGGATCGAACCGGAGCAGCCCCGCGCTGCTGCCCAGCCACAGGGCGCCGTCGCGGGCGGGGTGGATGGCGTGCACGCGGTTGCTCGCCTCGCTGCCGGGATGAGCGGGGTCGGGCAGGTAGCTGGTGAAGACGCCGGTCGCCGGAACCAGCCGCACCAGCCCCTGCTCCGCCGTCCCGATCCAGAGGGTGCCCTGCGCATCCTCGTGAAGCGCGATGACGTACCGGCTGGGCAAGCTGCCCGCCCGGGCGGGATCGTAGCGGTGGTGGGTGAACGTCTTTCCATCGAAGTGGTCGAGACCGATCCCGTGCAGCGCCAGCCACAGCCCCCCGCGCGCACCGGCGTGCAACGCCTCGACGTATTCGCCGCCCAGACTGCCGGGATCGCGCGGGTCGGGCCGGTAGGTGCGGAACGTGCGTCCGTCGAAGCGGGACAGGCCCCCATCGAAGGTGCCGATCCACAGGCCGCCGGCATCGCTGTCCAGCGCCCGGATGTCGCTGGAGCCGACGCTGTCGGGATCGCGGGGATCATGGCGATGAACCGCGAAGGACCGGCCGTCGAAACGGTTGAGCCCTCCCGCCGTGCCGATCCAGACCGCGCCCGCCCGGTCGACGTGCACCGCCTGGACGGCATCGTGGGCGAGGCTGTCGCTCTTCCGCGGGTTGCTGCGCCAGCTGACGAACCGGCTCGGCTCGGCGGCCAGCCGGCTGACGCCGCCGTTCTCGGTACCGATCCACAGGGCGCCGCCGTCGTCTTCGTACAGCGCCCGGATGCCGTCGTCGCCGAGGCTGCGCGGGTTGGCCGGATCGTGCCGGACGTGGGTGACCCGGCCGGTCTGTCGGTCGAGGAGGTCCAGCCCGCCCAGGGTCGCCACCCAGAACCGCCCGCGCCGATCCTCGAGCGTCATGGTGACCCACTCGTGGCTCAGGGTCCCGGCGTCCACCGGATCGTGCATGTAGCGGGTGAAAGTGCCGGTCCGCGGATCGAACCGGTTCAGCCCGCGCCGCGTGGCCACCCACAGGTATCCCGCGCGGTCGCGCAGCAGGTGCTCGATCGCGTTGTCGCTGAGGCTGCGCGGATCGCCGGGGACATTCAGCCAGCGGGTGAACCGGCCGCTGGCGCGATCCAGCGCGTCCAGGCCGCCCCGCCGCGTGCCCAGCCACAGCGCGCCGCTGGCCGGGTCCTCGAGGATCGCGCGCACGCTGCTGTCGCTGAGCCCGTCGGGATCCTGCGGCCGCGCGCGGTAGGTGAAGAAGCGGCCCGCCTGCGGGTCGAACCGGCTGAGGCCGCCGCCGGTGCCGACCCACAACACGCCGGCCCGGTCCTGGTACAGCGCCGACACGTGGTCGTGCGGCAGGCTGTGGGGGTCATCGGCGTCGGGCCGGTAGTGCGTGAAGGTGTCGGTGGCGCGGTCGTAGCGGTCGAGCCCGCCGCCGTTGGTCCCGACCCAGAGGTTGTTCTGGCGATCCTCGAGCAGCGCCCACACGAAGTTGAAGCCCAGACTCCGGCGGTCGCCCGGATCGTTCCGGAACACCTTCAGCTGATATCCGTCGTAGCGGTTCAGCCCCCCCAGGCCGGTCCCGAACCACATGAACCCCTGGTGATCGCGGACGATGCTCCACACCCGGTCCTGGGACAGGCCCTCCTCGGAGGTCAGGCGGGTGAAGGCGAGCGGCGGCTCGTCGACCCCCGGAACATCGGCGTGGGCCGCGCGGCCGAGCGCCACCAGCACGGCACAAGCGGTCAGGGACCGGATCGGTCGGCCACACACGCCGGTATAGTGCCCCGGATCGCGCCCGGTGGGTCGAGTCGCAATCCGCGGTGCAGGCCGACGCGTGTTTCGTCCGGGACTTGGTTCCTGCGACACCGCGTGATAGGCAACTCCAAGGGGCAAAATGGACGAGTCGATCAACCCTTATGCGGCGCCGAAAACCGATTTGGAACGCCCCCTCGATCCGAGGCACCCGGTGCTGCACGACGCATCCGCGGGCCGCCGACTGCTCAACCTGATCGTCGACCTGGTGGTGTGCCAGGTCCTCATTGTCGGAATCATTGGCGGCACGGCGATTGTGGGATTGCCTCTGAACGCGCCGTTTCGCGTTCTGATCTCGTTTGCGCTGCGGATCGTGTACTGCATCGTCCTCGAGGGCTTACTTGGCCGCACGGTCGGCAAGTTGGTGACGGGCACGGTCGTCGTTCGCAACGACGGTCAAAGGCCCAGCTTCGGCCAGATTGTCGGTCGTACCTTCGTGCGATACGTACCGTTCGAACCCCTCTCCTTCCTCGGAGACGCGGCCAGCGGCTGGCATGACCGTTGGTCAGGCACACGGGTCGTTCGCACCCGACCGTGAGCCGCAACGTGCGCCTGCCCTGGAAGTACCGAGCGAGATCCGAACGCACGGGACTTCCCCCGACAATCGCGACCCGCCTAGGCATCATCACGCCACATTCGTACGAACCGCCCAGGTACGCGCGACTATCGGTGGCCCATCGCGATCAGCGTCATCATCTCCGGGTAGTGATACGTCGCGCTCGCCGCGGGGTGGTGCTTCGCGGTCGCGATCATCGCCTTCGCGATCTGTTCCACGCTGATCGATCTGTACTTCGCCGGCGTGACGAACGAGAACAACGGCAGCGTCTTCTCGAGAAGCCACGGCGTGTGCTGAGAGCCGATGATCATCGCGGGACGGAACACGCTCACGATCGCCGGCCCGCTCGCCCGCACGGCTTCTTCGGCCTCGCCCTTCACGCGCCTGTACCGCGACATACCTGCGCCACCACCACCGCTGGCCTTCGCAGTCGGGTCGGCGCCCGCGGCGCTCATGAACGCGAGGTGCCGGACCTTGCCCGAATCCCGCAGCGCCCGTGCGAAGGTTTCGTTCAGCACAACGTCCACCGCGCGGTGTTCCTCGAGCGTGAGCTTCGCGGTGCCGGCGCCGATGCCCAGCACGCTGAATCCTTCCAGATCCCCGTCCAGGTCTCTCGCCGCATCGATCGTCGCTGCAGCCAGCGGCGCCGGCTTCATCTCGGGAACGAGCTTCTCCACCAGCCTGCGGCCGCCGCTACGAGCCATCGCGACGGCCTCGGGCAGCGATCGGCGCGATAGTGTGATGACGGCGTCGAAGCCATCGTCGCGGAGCAACTCACGGACCAATGCGGTTCCAACCGACCCCGAGCCGCCGAGGACGATCGCGCTGCGCTTGCTGCTGGTCATGACACGGAGATGATACCCGCGAGCCGCCGCGGAAACTCGATGTCCCGCCATCCAACATCCTGCAACAGCAGCAGCGGCCGCCAAGCTGGCCGCGATACCTGCAGCCGCACGAACAGGCGTCCCCACGCTCGGTGGTCCATCGCAGACGATCACGAGCAGGCCTGCCGCTGCGATAGCCAGGGTCATCGTTTTCATCGGCCACGCCTTCCGGCGCCATTCGCGGAGCCGCTTCGCCGATCTCCGCTACCAACTCCGCCGGCACCTCGTCACCATGGCGGGGACACGATCGACGACGTCTACTCTCGATCGGAGAGGGGTTGAAGCACGGCAACCCGGTAGCCCGATTCGTCGCCCCAGCCGATGGTATGGCCGTAGAGATAGAGAATGCTGCCGACCGCGCGGGCGCTCGCGAAGCACGCATAGGTGAGGACCAGCCCGCGGAGGACGCTGGCGACGAAGCCTTCGCCAGCGACGCCCGCGATCAGAACCTGGACGACGCCGGCACCCAAGCAGAACGCACCGATCGCGGCGACGCCCCGCCAGTAGTCGCGGCCGATGCGGGACACGGCCCGCACGAGGAATACGGGGTTGAAGAGATCGATGAGCGCGACCTCGGTCGCCGCCGCCATGGCGGCGATGGGCAGAGAGGGAAGGCCGAGCAACGGCAACAGCCAGAGGACCGGATCACGCGCGATCTCGAGGATGGAGGCGCCGCCCGAGATGAACTCGTAGCGGCGCTCGAGATAGAACGCAGTCGGAATCCAGAGCCAGCCCGCGGCGGCGATCCCGCGAAAGGCGGGCTTGACGAGATCCTCCGGGCCTTCGCTCAGGGAGTCCGACGACACCAGGCCCTCCGCGCCTCGTCCTGTGCTCCGCACGAGCGCGAGGAGATAGGCCCACGCGCCGACGTGCGCGATCCAGCCCAGGATCGGAATCGCCGCCAAGATGGAGAATCCCACGATCAAGAGGAGCCCCGCGGGCCGCAGGGGCCACCGCACCGCCTGCCCCAACAGCCGTGACAAGGGCGTCGCCACCGATCGCGGCACGGTGATCGCCTCGACCGCGCGCCGGCAGGTTGCGCAGACTTGCATCGTCTTGCTTGCCGACAGCCGCTGTAGCCCCGTGCAGGCCGGACAGAGGGGCACGTTGCACTCGTCGCAGTGCCATCCCGCCGCCGCGCCCGGATGCCCGGCGCACCGCGGCCCCGCCGCGACTGCCCGGTACACCCCCGCTGGCTCCGTCTGCGCGGGGGCGGTCACGTCTGGACGCCGCATCTTCGGCGCACGAACCTCCAGTTCCAGCACCGCCTCTTCCACCGGCGGCGGCTCGAACGCCGAAGAATCGTCCCGCGACACCCACCGTGGATTATAGCTCGCCGGAGCCTCACGCGGTTTCACCCGCCGTCACTCGAGCCTCGTTCCGTCCCGGCTGAGAGCTCGCACCGAGAAGGTCCATGGGAGCCCCGCCTGCCCCAACCTCCCGGGATTCACCGGCGAAGCCCACACGGAAGGAAAAATGCCACCGGGGCCGTTGCACCCGCGATCCGCATAGGCTCCCAGGGGAGCGACGCGGGCTTCGGCCGTGCTATCCCCTGATAGCTTGGCTCATGCCGCGCGCCCGCTACTCGTGGTCTGGCCCATCCAGGAATCGCAGTGCCGTCGAGGTGAATGGAACGGTGGGATCATAGATAGGAACGTGGTCGCCGCCGGGAATAATCCACAACTCGGCATCCGGTATGGACCGATAGATGCCTACTGGAATGTCAATTGGAAAAAAACGATCGCGATCACCGTGCACCACGAGCGTACGAGCTGTAATAGTCGATAAGTCCCGTGCGGTGAAATTCATATCGTCGTAGTTATTATGAAACGCGTTGAACTGAGTAATGAGTTGACGAATCTGTGCATCACCACGTTTTGCGCACTCCCGATACATCTCTTGCACTTCCGGGGGCATGGTACCAAACGAAACCCTGCGAAATATGTCCCTTGCTTGATCGGGGAAATGAGAAGTTGCGCTAATCAATACCATTGAGTCGATGCGCTTCGGCTGGCTCGCTGCCATATGAAGCAGCGTCATCCCGCCAGAACTGATCCCCATGGCCGAGAATTGACCAACCCCCAACTTCTCGAGCAAGAGGAATACGTCACTGGCGGCTTCGCGATGTGTGAACTTGTTCTCGGGATTGGTGGAGCGACCATGGCCACGCAGATCCACGACGATCAGTCGATGGCGCTCTGAAAGCTCGGCGGTAAAGGGATGCCAGGTCTGTGCACAACCGCCGAACCCATGCAGGAGCACCAGGGGCTTTCCGACCCCGTATTCCTCGTAGTACATCTCGATGTTGTTGACCTGCACAGTCTGGCCGCGGGCAGCTGGCCGTTGGGGAGGGCGTTTCGTTGTCAACGATTGTGCCTCTCAATCCGCGGACAGGTGAACAGCTGGGCAGCGTGCCTGTCACGACGAGCGGCCACTTTCCGTCTGAACTTTCTCGTCGAAGGCAAGCCGGTTTCCGAACGGGTCCAGAAGCGTGACAGCCACCGAGCCCCAAGGCGTCTCCTCCAACCCGGGATTCAGATAGCGGTAGTTCTTGGCGGCGAGCCATTGGTGGAACGCCCTGACGCCGGTGCTTTCGATTCGCACTGCAGATCCGGGACAGGCGTCGCCATGATGTTCCGAGAGATGGATGATCAGTGCGCCGAGCGACACCTGCATGTAGAGAGGAGAATTGTCATCGAACCGGTGCTCCCAATCGATCTTGAAGCCCAGATAGTCGACGTAAAACTCCTTAGCCTTCTCTACACTGAAGATGCGGAGTATCGGGACCGTCCGTGTCACGTTCGGCGCGTGTGTGCTCATCAGTAACGGCTCCCTGCTCTGGATCATCCTCGTCTGCCCAACGACGTTGCCGTTCAACGGCGGTCACGCGACCGACCGGAGGGGGGGAGCTTGACCGTCGCTGCAACGGCGGGTTCGGCGGCCACTCTCTCATGAGAGCCACACGACGTGGTAGTCGGCACCGGTCAGTGATTCGAGGTTGGTGACGATGTCCGCCGCGACACGCTCCGCGAGATCGCGTTCGATTCCGTCATCGAACGAAATCTGCAGCCCGGGCGGCTCGGGCGAGAAGTCGACGAACCGGTCACCGCCCACGTCGATCGTCCACTTGCCAGGCCCGACGGTGTGAGGGACTGACGGTCGCATCGCGCGCTCGAGGACGTCGAGCTGCACGTCGACTTCACCGCCGCTGCTCTTCACAAGGCACTCGATCATCTGCCCCGTCTCTTGTCTGCCGAACGACCTCGCCGTTGCGGCCTGGCCCCGAGCGTAACCGCGGACCAGGTCCGCAGCAAGGCGGGGTTGGACGGCGCCACGCTCATAGGCCGGCCAGGCCCTCGAGTCTGCCGATGTCGAAGTCCGGAGAACAGAGTTGGCATCGACAACGCCCGTCCGCCATCAGGTCGCCGAACTGTGATTTGATGGCGACGAGGAAGTCGCTAACGGATGCGGCGTCCGGAAAGGTTTCGCGTGCGGAGTCGTCGATCGCGAAGTGGGTCCGCTCACCGTCGGACGCGGACAGGTCACCGCCGGCGGAATATTCGGCGTATCCCAGACCTCCGATCGGCAGAAAGGTGACCGAATCAGCCACGTCGGCGCGGAGTCCTCGAGGCGTGAAGCCTCGTTGGACCAGGTCCCCCCTGAGAGACTCCGACTTGTCTTGGTACCAGCGAGACGCCCAGTGCGCCGCCAAGTCGCTGGACGTTTGCGCTTGCCCGGCACAACCCGAGAACGTGACCTGCGCGTACCAGGCGAGATCGCCGCCGACCCGGCGCTGGCCGCGAACGTAAACGCGAATGCCCATTCCCAGATAGTCCATGATGCACTTCGTGGACGGCCACGGACTCGGGAACGTGGCGTGCACGTATTCCCTGAAGGCCTCGCCAAGAAACCGAAACCCCTTGGCGGGCAGATCGACGAGACCTGTGTCGCTTACGGCTGGGTCGGCGGCTCTCTTGACGCCGAAGAGTCGGCCGAGGAAACCGGGCTGAGTCGCCCTCTCCAGATCGACGTTGCCGTCAATGATGATTGCATTCCCACCCATCGTTCACGCCCGGGTCATTCGTGTCCGCCCAACGTCACTGGCGATAAGCGGCGAAGCCCATCGCGACGGTCAAGGCTACCATGCGTCCGAACCCCAATCATGTGTACAGGCTCTGAGTGAAGGGTCGCAGGCTTCGGCCGCTTCATCGCCGGGTTGGGCAGCGCATAATCAACCGGTTGATCTCGGTGGACCGAAACCCGATCCCCGGTCCGTCGCCAAAGCCGACAACGCCGAGCCGAGGGTGTCCTGGTTGCACCAGTACTTGTCCGTCGGGATGGCTCCTGCGGTTTGAAACCGGGAGACGTTGAACCCGTGCTCGATGTCGTTGTACCAGAGCACTTTGCCGTCAGCGACCGCGACGGCCCAGAAGCCACCGCCTTCATCGCCCCAGGGCGACTGGTGCCATCTGGCCGGCTCGATGGCTACCGCCCTGAAAAAGCCTCGCTCTTCAGCGCGGCATTCGGCGAGGTCCCGGTCGATGATTTCCTGGAGTTCAGCTCTGGTGATTGGCTTCCAGTCCATGCTCGCAAGCTGCCCAACTTTGTACTCTGCTGCATGACCCTACCAGGGGCAGCAGCGCGTCTGTGCGCGCCCCAATGGGCAGTGCGAGCGTGGAGGGGCGTTGAGATCGTTGGAGTCTGTGCGCGCGGCGCGGGGGACGGTCGGGCGGCGGGCGGGGCTGTTCGATCGATAACGTGCGAAGCGGCGCGGAAGAGGCCGCGGGCGGCGGGTCGGTCGGCTGGCTGTTCGACTGACGGCCGTTTGGCGGCGGTCTGCGTCCGTCTGGCGCCGCGGGGGGTGAGGGGCGGGGGGGCTTGCAGTATGTTTGTGGCGTGGGTAGCGCAGGGGTCGCTCCGGCGGTCGGGTGGAAGCGGCCGCGCATCGAGGCGCGGGCGGCGGGGCAGTTGCTGGCGGTGTTCCTGGCGATTGCGCTGTTG
>JBKPRZ010000451.1:0-7962 GCA_046734815.1 Myxococcota bacterium
GGCAGTGAGCGCGCGCGTGTAGACCCGGACGTCGTCGATCTGCCCGTCGAAGTCGCGGTCCAGGTCGCCGTTGCCGTGCCGGCCGACCCACAGCTCGGTGCCAGCGGTGTAGGAGATGGAATCGCCCAGGCTGTTCGAGCAGCGTTCCTGGCCGTCGAAGTAGACCTTCATCCCGGTCGGGGTGGTGAGCGCGCCGACGTGGTGCCAGCGGCCGTCGAGCGCGCTGGAAACGGTGCCCAGGCACTTGTCGAACGTCGTCGAGGTTCGCTTGACCAGCTGCGGGCCAGTGGGGGTCAACCGCAACATGTACTGGTCCCCGCCGCTCACCAGCTCGGACCCGTTCGAGCTGTTCTGGGTGTCCACCCGGGTGGCCTTGTACCAGACCGTCACGGTCAGGTTGTTGGCCGGCTTCAGGGCCGCCGGCAGGGTGAGCTTCACGCCGTCCCGGTTGTCGAGGTTGAACACCCGGCTGCGCGGGTCCGCGAACATCAGGGTCGGCACGTCGGTCACCGGATCGGGCTGGCCGACGTCGCCGGTGTACAGGCCATCGCGGCCGTTGCCCGATCCGTCGAAGGCGGTGGCGCCGCTGGCCTCGTCGAAGCTCCAGTACAGCGCCGGGGTGGTGCCCTGCACGACGCAGCCGCCGGCGAAGCAGACGTAACCGGGGGCGCACTGGCTGCTGGAGGTGCAGCTGGTGCCGCAGCTGGTCCCCGCGCACAGATAGCCGTTGCAGCCGTGGCTGGCCGGCGCCACGCACGCGCCGGTGCCATCGCACACCGACGGCGGGCTCTCGGTGGAGCCCGAGCAGCGGCCGGCCGCGCAGATCGTGCCGGTGGCCGGGCTGCAGGTCCCCGGCGCGCCGGCGAGCTTGCAGCTCTCGCACGGGCCGGTGCAGGCGCGGTTGCAGCAGAGCCCCTGCGCGCAGACGCCGGACTGGCACTCGCCGCCGCCGGCGCAGGCCGCGCCGTTGCTGAGCAGGAGGGTGTCGGTCGGAGCCGCACCGTCGGCCGGGGGCGCATCCGGCGCGGGTGGTCCGTCGGGATCGGTCCCGGCGTCGCCCTCGTCCGGGCCGTCGGCCATCCGGAGGTCGGTCCTCGGGCCGTCGGTCAACCGGACGTCGCTCGTCGGCCCTCCGTCGTCGACGGTCACGCCGGCGGGCGGGGTGAGGTCCACGCAGGCCGACACCAGGGCCAGCAGCGCCACCCGGACGTGTCGCGCCATTGTCTCTGACATCGGCTATGTTGTGGATTTCCTTGAGTCCCGTGGGGCGAACGGCCCGGTTGGGACCGGACTTTGGGCTTGACGGGTACCGGGCGGCGCACTATGACTCTTACGTGAACGTAAGGGTTTGAAATGGATGTCCCGGCACAGACGCTGTCCCTGCTGAAGGTGGGAGACCTGGCCCGCCGCACGGGCAAGACCGTGCGTGCGATCCACCTGTACGAGGAGCTGGGACTGCTGACCCCCGCGGTGCGGTCCAAGGGCGGCTTCCGGCTGTATTCACCGCGGGCGGTGGCCCGCCTCGAGTGGATACAGAAGCTGCAGGACATGGGCTTCTCGCTCACCGAGATCAAGGCCTTCCTGCGGGTCTGGGAGGCCAGCTCCACCGCGCCCGAGGCGATGGCCACGGTGCGGGAGATCTTCGCGGACAAATTGCGCGAGACCCGCGAGACCATCTCCCGCCTGACCCGGCTGGCGGACGAGCTGCAGGAGAGCCTGACCTACCTCGACAGCTGCCGGTCGTGCGAACCCGTTCACACCCAGCCCGAGTGCGGCACCTGCGAGCTGCACGGACACGCGGGCCGGGCCCCCCTTCTGGTCGACGGAATCACCAAACACTGACGGCACGGATCACATGGCACTCAAGCTCCCGATATACATGGACAACCACGCCACCACCCCGGTCGATCCGCGGGTGCTGGAAGCGATGTTGCCCTATTTCACCCAGGAGTTCGGCAACGCCGCCAGCCGCTCGCACGCGTTCGGCTGGAACGCCGAGAAGGC
This sequence comes from Myxococcota bacterium, assembly GCA_046734815.1. Classification (GTDB taxonomy): domain Bacteria; phylum Myxococcota_A; class Polyangia; order Fen-1088; family Fen-1088; genus CAVYGB01. The sequence goes on from JBKPRZ010000451.1 coordinate 2,005, forward strand.
GGTGGACCGGGCCCGTGACCAGGTGGGCGCGCTGATCGGCGCCAGCGGCAAGGAGATCGTCTGGACCTCGGGCGCCACCGAGTCGGACAACCTGGCCATCAAGGGCGCGGCCGACTTCTACCGCGACCGCGGCAACCACATCGTCACCGCCCAGACCGAGCACAAGGCGGTGCTGGACACCTGCAAGCGCCTGGAGAAGCAGGGCTTCGAGGTCACCTACGTGCCGGTCGACCGCGACGGCCGGGTCAACCCGGCGACGGTGGAGCGGGCCATGACCGACAAGACCATGCTGGTCTCGATCATGCTGGCCAACAACGAGATCGGGACCGTCAACCCGGTCGACGAGATCGGCAAGGTGGTCAAGGGCCGCGGCGCTCTGTTCCATATCGACGCCGTCCAGGGCGTGGGCAAGGTCCCTTTCGACGTGAACCGTGCCGGCGCCGACCTGGTATCGCTGTCGGCTCACAAGATGTACGGCCCCAAGGGCGTGGGCGCGCTGTACGTGCGGCGCAAACCGCGCGTGCGCATCCAGCCGATGATCGACGGCGGCGGTCACGAGCGGGGGATGCGCTCGGGTACCCTGAACGTGCCGCTGATCGTGGGTTTCGGGGTGGCAGCGGAGATCGCCCGGGCCGAGATGCCGACCGAGAGCGCGCGCCTGCTGGCGCTGCGCGAGCGGCTGCGCAACGGCATCCAGTCGCGGGTGAGCGACACCTTCGTGAACGGCTCGCTGGAGCACCGGCTACCCGGCAACCTGAACATCAGCTTCGCCTACGTCGAGGGCGAGGGCATGTTGATGGGGCTCAAGGACGTGGCGGTGTCGTCGGGCTCGGCCTGCACCTCGGCCTCGCTCGAGCCGTCTTACGTGCTGCGGGCGCTGGGGGTGGACGAGGAGCTGGCCCACACCTCGATCCGGTTCGGGCTGGGACGATTCAACACCGAGGAGGAGGTCGACCACGTGACCAACATCGTGGTCGACAAGGTCAACAAGCTGCGCGAGATGTCGCCCCTTTACGAGATGGCGAAAGAGGGCATCGACTTCAAGAGCGTGCAGTGGACGGCGCACTGACGGATTTCAGGAGACAGGACCATGGCGTACAGCAACAAAGTCATTGATCACTACGAGAACCCGCGCAACGTCGGGAGCCTCGACAAGAACGACCCCAGCGTGGGCACCGGCCTGGTCGGCGCGCCCGCCTGTGGCGACGTGATGAAGCTGCAGATCAGGGTCACGGAAGACGGCGTGATCGAAGACGCCAAGTTCAAGACCTTCGGCTGCGGCTCGGCGATCGCCTCGTCCTCGCTGGCCACCGAGTGGATCAAGGGGATGACGGTGGACCAGGCTCTGGCCATCAAGAACACGCAGATCGTCGAGGAGCTGAACCTGCCGCCGGTGAAGATCCACTGCTCGGTGCTGGCCGAAGACGCCATCAAGGGCGCGATCGCCGACTACAAGAAGAAGCAGGCCGACAAGCAGCCGGCCAAGGCGGCGGCGGAGTAACCCGGCGACGAGACACGAATCCAACCAAGAGAGGACCAACGTGGCGATCCAGGTTTCCGAACGAGCGGTACGGGAGATAAAGAAGGCGGCGACCGCGCGCGCCAACCCGCCCCGGGGGCTGCGGGTGGGGATCCGCGGCGGCGGCTGCACCGGGTTCTCGTACATGTTCGAGTGGTCCGACCAGGAGCCGCGTCCCGAAGACACCGTGCTCTCGTTCGAGGACGGCGCGGTCCGCGTGTTCGTCGACCCCAAGAGCCTGGTCTTCCTGAACGGGTCGACCCTGGATTACGCGACCACGCTGATGGCGCGAGGATTCAAGTGGGAGAACCCCAACGCCAAGGGAACCTGCGGCTGCGGCGAAAGCGTGTCGTTTTGACGGGGCCCTCCGGGGACGGAGGGGGACGAGATGATCTGCTGGTCTTGTGAGAAGGATGCCGGAGACGGCGTCCTGTGTGGTGCCTGCCAGGCGATCCAGCCGGCGCCCGCGGGGATCGATCACTTCCAGGTGCTGGGGGTGCAGCGGCGGTTCGATCTGGACGAGGCCGACCTCGAGCGGCGTTACCGCGATCTGTCCCGCATCGTCCACCCCGACCGCTACGCGCGCGCCGATGCGCGAGCGCGGCGGGCCTCGCTGTCGCGTTCGGTGCAGCTGAACCAGGCCTGGAAGACCCTGCGCGATCCGGTGCGGCGGGCCGAATACCTGCTGGAGCTGGCCGGGATCGAGGTGGGGGGCGAGGAGGGGACCAGGCGGGCGGGGCCGGACGGGCAGAAGGAACGGGTGCCGGTGCCGCAGGAGTTGCTGATGGAGGTGCTGGAGCTGCGCGAGGCCCTGCTGGAGGCCCGCAGCGATGGCCAGGACGACCGGGTGGCGGCCCTGGCGGCCGACGTGCGCGGCCGCAAGACGGCGGCCATGGCGGCGGTGGCCCAGGCGCTGAGCGGAGAGGGGCCGTCCGATCTGGACCGGGCCGCGCGCGAGCTGGTGGCGGTCCGCTACCTGGACCGCTTCCTCGACGAGGTGGCGGTGCACGAGGACGCGAAGGCGGGGGTGGCTGGTGCCGGCTGAGGCGCTGTTCCAGATCTCCGAGCCGGGCGAGTCGCGGGCCAAGCAGCCCTGTCCGCCCGGGAGCTCGCGCGCGGTGGGCATCGACCTCGGGACCACCAACTCACTGGTGGCGGTGGTGCGCGACGGCGCCCCGGTCTGCCTGACCGGCCCCGACGAGGATGCCATCGTGCCCTCGGTGGTTCACTACGCCGACGACGGCGCGGTGGAGGTCGGGCGCCGGGCGCGGGACGAGCTGGCGCTGCTGCGGCCGCAGGACACCATCGCCTCGGTCAAACGGTTCATGGGCCGCGGGCGCGGCGACGCCGACGCCACCCGCGAGCTGACCACCTATCGTTTCGCCGGCGAGGGCAACGGGGCCGGGGCCGTACCGGGGGTGGTGCGGTTCAGGGTGGCCGGCGGTGCCCGCGCCGTGACCCCGATGGAGGTCTCGGCCGAGGTGCTGCGCGTGCTGCGCCAGCGGGCCGAGCAGGCGCTGGGCGGCCCGCTCGACGGAGCGGTGATCACCGTGCCCGCCTATTTCGACGAGGGGCAGCGACAGGCCACCCGGGACGCCGGGCGGCTGGCCGGTCTGGAGGTGCTGCGGCTGCTCAACGAGCCGACCGCGGCGGCGCTGGCTTACGGCCTGGACAAGCAGGCCGAAGGCACCTTCGCGGTGTTCGATCTGGGCGGCGGCACCTTCGACATCTCGGTGCTCAAGCTGGAGGGCGGGGTGTTCGAGGTGAAGTCCACCGGCGGCGATTCGGCGCTGGGGGGTGACGACTTCGACCGCGCGATCGCCGCCTGGCTGCTCGAGCGCATGGGACTGCCGGCCGACGCCGGCGGCGATCCCTTCCTGGCCCGGCGGGTGCTCGACGCGGCCCGGGCGGGCAAGGAGGCGCTCACCGGCGCCGACGAGACCCCGGTGGTGGTCGAGCGGGGCGATGCGGGCTTCAAGACCACGCTCGATCGGACCACCATGGAGCGCCTGGTGCAGCCGGTCCTGGACCGCTGCGGTCCGCCGGTGCGGCGGGCGCTGCAGGACGCCGGGATCGCCCGTGAGCAGCTGTCCGGCGTGATCCTGGTGGGCGGCGCCACCCGCATGCCGCTGGTGCGACGGTTCGTGCGCGACCTGTTCGGCCGCGAGCCGCTGGGAGACATCGATCCCGACCAGGTGGTGGCACTGGGGGCGGCCATCCAGGCCGACCTGCTGGCCGGAACGGGACGCGACGACGTGGTGCTGCTGGACGTGGTGCCGCTGTCGCTGGGGCTGGAGATGATGGGCGGGGTGGTGGAGAAGCTGATCCACCGCAACACCACTGTTCCCAGCGGCGCCACCCAGACCTTCACCACCTACGCCGACAACCAGACCGGCTTCGACCTGCACGTGCTGCAAGGCGAGCGCGAGCTGGCTGCCGACTGCCGGTCGCTGGCCCGCTTCAAGCTGGGTGGCATCCCGCCCATGCCCGCGGGCCTGGCCCGGCTGGAGGTCACCTTCCTGGTCGACGCCGACGGTCTGCTCAGCGTCTCGGCGCGCGAGCTGACCACCGGCCACGAGGCCTCGATCCAGGTCAAGCCCAGCTACGGACTGACCGACGAGGAGGTCGAGCGCATGTTGCTCGATTCGTTCGCCCACGCCGAGTCGGACATCAACCGCCGGTCGCTGGCGGTCGAGCGGGTGGAGGCGGATCGGATCTTGATGGCCATGCGCTCGGCGATGGAGGCCACGCCCGACCTGCTGACCGAGGAGGACCGGCAGGCCATCGCCGCCGCGCTGGTGGGGGTCGAGGTGGCGCGCACCGGCTCGGACGCGGCGGCCCTGCGGGTGGCGGTCGAGGCGCTGGACGCGGCCGGGCGGCCGTTCGTCGAGCGGCGCATGAACCGCGCCCTGGAGGTGGGCCTGCGGGGCAAGAGCCTCGACCAGGCGCTGGGCGACATCGAGGGTAGCGGCAGCCGCCGCGGCCATTCGCACGGATAGGTCATGCCGAAGGTACGTTTCGAGCCCGACGGAATCGAGGTGGAAGTCCCGGAGGGGACCTCCTTCCTGGACGCCGCCCGCAAGACCGATGCCCAGGTGGGCTCGGCCTGCGGCGGCGTCTGCGCCTGTTCCACCTGCCACGTCTACGTGAAGCAGGGGCTGGACGACCTGTCCGAGGTCAGCGACCGCGAGGAAGACATCATGGACAAGGCCTTCGACGTGCGGCCCGACTCGCGCCTCGGCTGCCAAGCCAAGATGCTCGAGGACCGGACCTACGTGGTGCAGATCAGCGCCGAGAGCCGCAAGGCCTTCCTGGACGAACATCCGGAGCTCCGCAACGCGCTCGCGCAAGCCCAGGCCGCAGGGAGGGCGTCACCCTGAGCGTCCCGGAGGTGCGGCGCCAGGCCGTCGCGCCTGCCACCCACGTGCTGTTCTTCGACGGGGTGTGCGGGCTGTGCAACCGGCTGGTGCACTTCGTCCTGACCCGCGACCGCCGCGCGCGCTTCCGCTACGCGCCCCTGCAGGGTGGTTTCGCCGCCCGCGAGCTGCCCCCCCGGGGCGGCAACCCCGCCGACCTGGATACCATGTACCTGCTGACCGCCGACGGGCAGCTGCTGCAGAGGTCGCGGGCGGTGTTCTTCGTGCTGCGCGAGCTGAGCGGGCCCTGGCGCGCGCTCGCCTGGCTGCGGGTGCTGCCGCGGGCTCTGACCGATCGGGCCTACGGGGCGGTCGCGCGCAGCCGGTACCGGCCGTTCGGGAAGCTGGATGCCTGTCCAGTCCACGGCCCGGCCGAGCGCGGCCGCTTCATCATGGACTGACCCGTGGGCCCAGCCAGGGGCCGTCGGCCTCCCGGGCGGCCCAGGCCATGGTGCGCGAGCAAGCGGCGGCCATCTCGCGGGCGGTGATCACGATGATGCCGATGTCCTTGCCCACCTGCGCGACGGCGCGATCGGCGGCGGCCTGGGCAGCGGTGCCGTCGGCCAGCCAGCCGCCGACGGTGTGGGCCAGCAGGCGCTCGATGATCCGCTCGCCGGCGCCGGTGGCGGCCACCGCGCCCCGGGGGCCAGCGTGCAGGCCCGCGCCGAAGATCGGGACGTCGCCCACCCGACCGCGCAGCATGATGGCGCTGCCCCCGGTGGACAGCGCGGCGGCGAAGCGGCCGTCGGCTCCGCGCACCGCCAGGCCGACGGTGTCGGTGCCGGTGTCGGCCACGGTCAGCCCCAGCGCCTCTGGCGACAGCGGGTAGTTCCACCGCGCCCGCCACTGACCCGTGCGCCAGAACTCGGGCAGCTCGGGCGCCGCCCGGCGGATGCGGTCCTTGAGCGCTTCGGTGGCGGCCCGGCGATCGGGCGTCGCCGGGTCGTGTTCCGCGTGCCCGTGCGCGCGGGCGAAGCGGGTGGCGCCGTCTCCCATCAACATCAGGTGGGGCGTGTCCAGCAC
>JBKPRZ010000452.1:0-8583 GCA_046734815.1 Myxococcota bacterium
GGCGCCACCTCCACCGCCAGCTGCGACAGCGGCAGCGCCTGCTGCGCTCGACCCTGGGACAGGTAGAGGTCCGCCAGGTTGTTGAGGGCGGCCGGCTCGCGCGGTGCGAGCTCGAGCACGCGCGCGTACGCGCGCTCCCGCTCGGCGATGGCGGCGGCAGTCTCGTCCAGCGCGGATGCCAGAAACAGCCAGGCGTGCACGCTGTCAGCGTGGGCGGCGGTGGCTCGACGAGCCAGAGCCAGGCGTTCCGTCGGGGCCTTGGCCTGTATCGCCGACAGCAGGAGCGCCGTCAGACCATCGGGATCCCTGGCCAGCGCCTCTCGCAGCTCGGCGGCGGCCAGCATGCTCGTGTCCGATCGTTCCTTCCGGCTCGTGGCGACGACGGCTAGCCAGGCGCGGGTGGCGTGCACCTCCGCATCGGCGAGCGGTGACACGGTGACCGCCGGCAGGCTGAAACGCAGTGGCATATCGTAACGACCGTAATCGCCTTTCCGGGCGTACGCGAACAGCTGCTGGTCCAGGGTGGCCAGGTCCAGGTCGGGAAAGCTTCGCCGCCAGGCGGTTGGTTCGTCCTCCCCCTCCACCAGCCTGCCCTGGTATTGCACGAAGCCGTCGCTGTGCGTGTTGTACAGCCAGTGCACCAGCAGCCAGCTATTGGCGTAGAACGCGTTGGTTTCCAGCGCATGGTCGATCGGGGCTTCCCCGGCAAGGGTGTCGCGCACCGGGAAGCCGCGGTGACCCCGGAAGCTGGCGAGGCGGGGCACGTTCAGCCGCCCGATGGTCACCAGCGAGCGGTCTGGACTGAGCTGGATGGTTTCCAGGAACGAGGCCAGCCCTTCGCTGAGCCAGGGTGGCTGCGGCAGCCGCGCGAGCCAGCTGATGTGGTGGGTCAGCTCGTGCGCAACGATGGAGGGACGGGTGCCCGCGCTGTCGGATCCATATCTCCATTGCGCGGGCGTCCCGCTGAGCGCCATCAGTGGCCAGGCCGACCCGGCCATGAAGCCGCGCACGTTCTCGCCGACGAGCATGGTGAACTCGTCGATGCTTCGAAGGGCCACGACGTCCAGAGGCGACGTCTGCGGGGGATCGAGGCCGGGCCACTCCGCCGCCAGGATCGCGGCCCGCAACGCCTCCAGCTCGGTGGCCGCCTCCCGGGCCTCCGCGGCCGAGAGGTCCGTCCTCACGGTGAAATGGGGGCTGCGGGCCTCGTACCACGGGGTACCGCCCTCGGCCGGGCAAGGCGCCATCCGGATCGCCTTGCCGGCACAGGCGGCCGCCAGCAGGCCCAGCAGGAACAGTGTTATCCGCACCCAGCCTACATCGGCGGGCGCGCTCGCACGGTGAAGTGCCTAGTGGCGATCGGTTTCGCCGACAGTGACGTCGGCGACGACAGCGCCCAGCTGGGCTTCGGCGTCGGACTGGGCCAGGTCGGCCAGGCTGACCACGCCGGCCAGCTGGTCGTCGTCGCCCAGGACCACCATCCGGCGGACCTGGTTCTCGCGCATCAGATGCTCGCAGAGGGCGATGTCGTCGCCGGCGTGGCAGGTGACCACCTCTTCGGTCATCACGTCCTCGACCGGGGTGGTGGCGGGGCGCTGCTCGGCCAGCACCTGCAGCACCAGGTCCCGGTCGGTGAGCACGCCCACCACGCCGTCTTCGGCGTCCACCACCGGCAGAAAGCCGATGTCGTTGTCGCGCATCAGGCGCGCGGCCTGGCTGACCGGGTTGCCGGGCGCGACGATGAAGACCTCGGCGGTCATCACGTCCTGCACGGGCATGCCGCGGGGAGTGACCTGCGGATGCTCGCTCGACCAGCGCGCGTCGGTATCGACCGACAGAGGACGTTCGCCACCTTTGATTCCCGCCTTCTTTTCCGTGTTTCGTGCCACGTGATTGCCCTCCCCCGAGCAAGCTGGGTCCCGCCCGCCGGATGGGCGGGGGCACGGCGAAAACCCGGTGCAGTCCCGAGGCTGTTACCAGCGCCAGGTGCGCAGCCCGATGAGGCCGTAGCGCGACAGGTGCAGCGCAACCCAGACCGCCGCGCCCGAGACCAGCACCGCGTAGGTGCGCAGCAGGGCCGGCGCGGTCCCGGCGCGCATCGATCGCACGGCGCTGCGCAGGCCCAGGTGCGCGGCCAGCGCGAACACCCAGCTGAGGATCCAGATCGCCACCGTGGGCAAGCAGGCCACCCCCAGCAGCGCCTCGTTCTGGGCGTAGTCGAAGGCGCTGGCCATCCCCAGCAGACAGGCGGCGGCCACCAGCGGCCGCAGCAGCAGCCGGCGCGCGCCGGCCCGATCCAGGGCCAGCAGGATCAGCAGCGGGATGACGATGGTCGACCGCAGCAGCAGCAGCGCCAGCTCGAGCAGCGCGCGTCGGGCGGCCGCCCAGGCGGCGCTCTCCTCCTCGAAGACGGCGCTGTGCCAGACCATCAGCCGACGGCCCTCGGGCGACACCGAGAAACGCACGCTGGTGTCGCACTCGCGTTTGGTGCGGAACAGATCGTCGCCGGTGGGCACCAGCGCCAAGGTCCCGAACTCATCCGCGCGCATGTACAGGCGCCCGTCGCCGATCTCGACGTCGAGGCCCGCGTACACGTCGCTGCGGAAGCGCAGGAACTCGACCTCCGGCGCGGCGAACCGGTAATGGCCGGCGTAGCGCTGCAGGTCGTGCGGCCAGGGCACGCTGGGCGGCCGGGGGGGCGGATCGGCGGCCAGCAGGTGGAACAGGATGGCCATCGTGATGTCGCGGAGCACGCGGCCCAGCCCGGTGTCGTTGGTCATCACCACGTACCCCCAGCCGCGCGCCGGCGAGTAGCGGTAATTGGTGAAGTAGCCGGGCATGAAGCCGCCGTGCCCGCGCATCGGCAGCGGCCCGACCACGTCGCCCCAGTTGCCCATGCCGTAGCAGGCGGTCACCGGCGCCGACGGCATGGTCCCGCAGTGCTCCATCCGATCGATGCTGCTGGCCTGGAGGAAGCGCCGGCCGTCGATCAGGCCGCGCCCGAGCTGCATCTGGATGAGGCGCGCGACCCCCGCCGCGGAGATCATCAGGTTGCCCGCCGGCCGGTGCAGCAACATGATCTGATTGAGCGGACCGCGGCGGTGGTGCCCCACCGCCAGTCGGGTGCGCACCTCCGGCTCCAGCCGCAGCGCCGCGCCCTCGATCCCCAGCGGGGCGAACACCTGCTCCTGCAGGAAGCGCTCGTAGGGCATCCCGCTCACCTTCTCGATGATGTAGGCGGCCACGGTGTAGCCGGGCTGCGAATAGGCCCAGGCGCTGCCCGGTTTCCAGCGCACCTTGCGCGAGTTGGGGTTGCGGGCCAGCACCTCGCGCAGCGGCCGGTCCTGGCGGGCATCGTCGTCGAAGATCTCGTTGAAGCGCATCTCGTCGAAGCCCGAGGTGTGCTCCAGCAGGTGCGCCACCCGCACCGGGTCTGTGCGCTCCCAGCGGTTCTCGATCTGCAGCTCGGGGGCCAGCTTGCGGACGGGGTCCTCCAGGCGCAGCCGGCCGGCCTCGACCAGGCGGAGGATCGCCAGAGTGACGAAGCTCTTGGTCAGCGAACCCACCCGGAACAGCGTCTGCGGGGTCATCGGCCGCCCCTCGCCGCCCAGCGCGGCCATCCCGAACCCGCGCACCCACGCCCCCGACCCATCCACCACCGCGACCGCCGCCCCCGGCACACCCGACCTCCGCACGATGTCCTCGATCCGCGTCGCCAGCGCGTCGCGATCCGCGGCCGCGGGCAACGGGGGCAGGTCGAGGGCGGTCGGCGGTGCATCCCACGCGCTCTCGTCGATCTCCTGGTGCAGCGCCCGCGCGATGGTCGTGTCCCCACCCAGGCCGGCGCCACCGGCCCAGAGGAGCATCGACACGCAACAGCTGAGCCCCAGGTTCAACACGCCCGACAGCCTCGAGGCCATGATGGTGACACGGGCGGCGGTTGCAATACAACCACGCGCGTCGCCGACACCGCCCCCCCACGCTCGCGACCAGCGGTTATCGTGAGGCGATGCTCACACGAAGGCGAGCCCTGATGGGGCTGGCCCTGCTGCCGGCCTGCCGGCGGGCCGTTCCATTTCCGGGCACGCCGGTGCTCTGGGGCGGCGGCGACCGCCACGACTTCACCTGCGACGGGCGGCCGGCGGTGGTGGTGGTCCCGCGCGCGCCCGCCGCCGGCCGCCCCTGGCTGTGGCGGGCGGAGTTCTTCGGCGCCTTCCCCTCGGTCGACCACGCGCTGATCGCGCGCGGCTGGCACGTGGCCTACCTGGACTGCCGCAACACCTTCGGCAGCCCCGAGACGATGGGCCACTGGGAGGCCTTCTACCGCCTGCTGACCGGGCCGCACGGGCTGGACCGCCGGCCCGTGCTGCTGGGCATGAGCCGCGGCGGCCTTTACGCCTACCGCTGGGCCGCCACCCATCCCGCGGCGGTCGGCCTGATCTATGGCGACGCCCCGGTGTGTGACGTGACCAGCTGGCCCGCCGGCAAGGGCAAGGGCCGCGGCAGCCCGAAGGACTGGACCCTGTTCCAGCAGGTGTACGGCCTGACCGAGGAGCAGGCCCTTCGCTGGCGCGGCAACCCCATCGACCTGCTCGCCCCGCTCGCGCGCGCGGGCATCCCGATCCTGCACCTGGTGGGCGACGCCGACGACGTGGTGCCGGTGGAGGAGAACACCGCCGTGCTGGTCCGGCGCTACCGCGAACTGGGCGGCCGGATCGAGGTGATCGTCAAGAAAGGGGTGGGCCATCACCCGCACGGGCTGGACGACCCGGCGCCGGTCGTCGATTTCATCCTGCAGCATCGGTTGCGCGGATGAGCCGGTCGCGGCCAGAGTTCGGGGGGACGGGGTCATGGTGCTCGCCACGGGATACACGCCACCGGAACCGGTTCCGTTGGCCCGATTCGATGATCTGAAAAGCGTACCGGCCGCCCGCCGCGGGGCACGATAGGTAAAAATGCCTGCCGATTCGCCCTTACCCGCGCCGGAGCCGTCCCTTCCGGCCCCCCCCGACCCGCCCACCACCCGGTTCGTGCGGGCGCGCCAGCGCCTGGTGGCCCTGACCCAGCGGACCGCCGCGCGCATCGAGCAGGTCTTCGACGGCATCCGCTGGGGCCTGCGCCGCCGCTACGGGCGCCTGGGTCCGCTGGAGATCCTCGCCTACCGCGGCTTCGGCACCGCCACCTCGGTGCGGCTGACCGGGCGGGTGATCGAGTCGCGCCCGCTGGGGCGGTCCACCCCGGCCGACCGCCGCTGGCGCAACGTCGTGCGCATGGTGCGTCGGTTCCTGTCCGACGAGGTTCCCTTCGCCGAGGTGCGCGCGCGGCTGGGCGCCCAGGAGACCGCCGGCCAGTGCGACGAGGAGGGCTACTTCTACCTGCAGCTGGCCTCGCCCCCGGCCGCCGCCGGCGACGGCCCCTGGCAGGCGGCGGAGATCGAGCTGACCGGCGCGCCGGTGCGCGGCTGGCAGCCGGTGCGCGCGCGCGCCGACGTGCTGGTGCCCGACGGGCGGGCCCAGCTGGGCATCGTCAGCGACATCGACGACACCGTCTTGCAGACCCACGTCACCCACCGTCTGAAGATGATCTGGACGATGCTGGTCGAGAACGCGCAGACGCGCCTGCCGTTCGAGGGGACCAGCGAGCTGTACCGCGCGCTGGTGACCGGCCCCAGCGGGGCAGCCTGCAACCCGGTGTTCTACGTCTCGAAGAGCCCCTGGAACCTGTACGATCTGCTGGTCGACTTCATGGACGCGCACGGATTGCCGCGCGGCCCGCTGCTGCTGCGCGACCTGGGGCTGAACACGGCGGCGCCGCTGGACCACAAGGCCAGCGCCATCGACCAGATCCTGACCACCTATCCGGCGCTGCCCTTCATCTTGATAGGCGACAGCGGCGAGCACGACCCGGACATCTACCTGCAGGTGGCCGCCCAGCACGCCGGCCGCATCCGGGCCATCTACATCCGCGACATCGACCAGGGCCCCCTGCGCCGGCGCGAGCTCGACCGCCTGGGCGAGCAGGCGCGGGTGCTGGGCACCGAGATGTTGCTGGTCAGCCACGCCCGCGAGGCCCTGGAGCACGCCCGCGCCCGCGGCCTGGCGTGACGGCGCACCCGACGCCGATCGAAGGCGGCGCCGGTCGAGCGGCGCCGGAGTATCCTGAGGTCATGGTGCGCATCGTGGTGGACGCGATGGGGGGCGATTTCGCTCCGGACGAGGTGGTCGCCGGTTCTGCGCAGGCGGCCCAGTTGCGGCCGGACCTGGAGGCGATCCTGGTGGGCGACGAGGCGCGCATCCGCGCGCTGCTGGCGGCGCACCCGCACCCGAAGGACCGGGTGGTGATCCACCACGCCTCGCAGCAGGTGACCATGGACGACAAGCCGGGCGAGGCGCTGACCTCCAAGCCCGACTCGTCGATCGCGGTGGCGGCGCGGCTGGTGGCCTCGGGGCGGGGCGACGCCCTGGTGTCGGCGGGCAACACCGGCGCCAGCGTGCTGGCCTGCGCGCGCAACTTCAAGCTGCTGCCGGGTGTGCGGCGGGCCGGGCTGGCGGCGGTGTATCCCACCGAGATCCGCCACGGCACCAAGGACGACCCGTTCTCCTTGTTGCTGGACGTGGGCGCCACCCTGGACGCCACCGCCGAGGACCTGGTCTCGTTCGCGCTGATGGGCGCGGCCTACGCCGCCCGCATCTCGAAGAACGCGCGGCCGCGCGTGGCGCTGCTGTCGAACGGGTCGGAGGCGGGCAAGGGGCCGCGCGAAGTGGCGCTGGCGCACCAGAAGCTGCTCGAGCTGTCGGCGCAGGAGACGTTGCTCAACTTCATCGGCAACGTCGAGGGGGTGGACATCCCGCGCGGCACCGCCGACGTGGTGGTCTGCTCGGGGTACGTGGGCAATGTGGTGCTCAAGATGCTCGAGGGGGTCAGCGAGACGGTGCTGCGCCTGGCCCGCTACGCCTACAAGCGCAAGCTGGTCTGGCGGCTGGCGCTGGCCATGCTTTCGGGCGGCATCAAGGATCTCAAAGCGATCACCGACTGGCAGGAATACGGCGGCGCCCCGCTGCTGGGCTTCGACCGCCTGTTCATCAAGGCCCACGGCCGCTCGCGCGCGCGCGCCGTCGCCAACGCCCTGAAGGTCGCGCACAAGGCGGTGGCGTCGCACTTGATCGAGGACATCCGCACGCGCATGGCCGCTACCCTGCCCGCGGTGGAGTCCGCCAAGGAGACCGCCGCAGCGCCCAAGGCGTGATCGCGGGGCGCGATCTGCTGCGCCGTTCGCGACATCGCCGCATCGTCCTCGTCCTCGTCCTCGTCCTCGTCCTCGTCCTCGTCCTCGATGGTGATCTCTGAGCTTGCCCCGTTTTCGTGGACGGGTTGGTCTCTATGCTGCTGCCCTTTTTTCGAATTCGATAGGGCTAAGGTAGCCCAGCGTCGAGTGACGCCGGGTGCGGTTGTAGAAGACCTCGATGTACTCGAACAGCTCGGTGCGCGCGACGGCGCGAGACGGGAAGATGCGGTCGCGGACGAGTTCGACCTTGAGGGTACCGAAGAAGCTCTCGGCTGGGGCGTTGTCCCAGCAGTTTGCTCGCCGACTCATGCTCGGCACGATGCCGTTGGCTTCGAGTGCTCTTCGATAAGGCGCGCTGGCATACTGCACTCCGCGGTCGCTGTGATGTAGCAGGCCACGACTGGGTCGCCGCCTGTCGAGGGCCATTCTGAGCGCTGCAAGGGCAAGGCTGCAGTCCAGGTCTGGCGACATTGCCCAGCCCACGACGGCCCTGGAGCACAGGTCCAGGAGGACCGCCAGGTACAGCCACCCTTCGGCTGTCGCGATGTATGTGATGTCGCCCGCCCAGACGCGATCTGGTGCTGTGACTTCGAAGCTCCGGCCCAGTACGTTCGCGGCAACTGGCTCGCTGTGGTTCGAGTTCGTCGTGGCCCGGAAGCGCTTCTTGCGGCGCGCAGCCAAGCCTTCATGGCGCATCAGCCTAGCGACGCGATGACGACCGACCTGGTGACCCTGAGCTCGGAGCTCGGCATGGACCCGCGGACTGCCGTAGGTCCTACGACTGGCCTCATGCGCTTCGCGGATCTGGGTGGCCAGCTGTCGGGTCGCCTTGCTACGCGCACTCTCAGGCCTCGAACGCCAGGCATAGAAGCCCGCTCGTGACACCTCCAACACCCTGCACATCAGCGCGACGGGGTAGTCGGCCTTCTCCGCCTCGATGGCTGCGAACTTCAGCCGCTCTGCTTGGCAAAGAAGGCCGCGGCTTTTTTTAGAAACTCCTGCTCCATCTTCAGTTGCTGGTTCTCTCGGCGAAGCTGTCGGTTTTCCTCCTCGAGAGAAATGGCCTGCGTGCGCCGCCCCTCCGCTGTCCTCGCCGGCTCCCGTCGCCAGCGGTACAGCGCGCTCTTGGCCACCCCCAGTTCCTGGGCGATCCGCGGAACCGTCTTGCCACTCGCTCTCAGCAGTTCAAGCGCCTGCAGTTTGAACTCGTTCGTGTACGTCTGCTTGCGTCGTCCCATGGGCCACACTCCATCCCACCGCAGTGGGAGCTAGGTGTCCACGGAATCGGGGGAGGCTCA
>JBKPRZ010000453.1:0-5240 GCA_046734815.1 Myxococcota bacterium
CTCCTGGCCTGTTCGAGTTGGTGAATGCGCTCGATGTGTCGCGCTCACCGCGAACATCGCGGACCCAATGCCACCGATCCGTGGGCCCAGTTGCATCGCCCGGCGGCTCGTTGCCGGGGCTCCACATCACGAGCGACTGCAATCTCGATTTTTGTACAAGATCCGTGCGGATAACTTTCTTGGTCCACAGCCCTTTACCCGACTAAAAAAGCGAGGCGTTCTCGGGGGTCTTGGCTTGACGAAGCTGTCGTCAGGGGGCCCCTCTCGCCAGTGTGTCGCCCAAGGGGGGGCGTCGGCTGTCGTAGCGACGTCAATCGATGAGGAGCCATGACCATGAATCAGCCCGGCCTGGAACGTCCGTTCGTTATCCAATACTCCGAGATTCCGCTTTCTCCTGAACGGAGCCAGAGCCTGCTGCAGATCCGCCCGTTCCTCGGGGCCGATCTGCTCGGCAGCTCGGTCCCCGATCGAGGCGTGGCTCTCGAACTGGTCCAGTTGCCGCCAGGCGGAGACAGCGCCGCCCGCCGTGCGGTCTCGAGGAGCCTTCTGGTCGTCCTGGACGGCCGAGCCGAGCTGGTGGCGGGGGGGCGTCATGCTGTGCGCGCCGGGGACGTCATCACCATTCCGGCCAGCTTCGCCTACGGTATTCGCGGTGCGGGACCGACGGGCCTCGAGGCTCTGGTGATCTCCTTTCCCGAAGAGGAGGAAGGTCAGTCCGTCACGGAGATCCTCAACAGCGAGCAGTTGCTGGCCAGGAACGAGCAACGGGCGCAAGCGACCTTGCAAACGCGCTTCTTCCAGCTCCTTCGGGAGGGCGAGCTCCAGTCCCCCGCCGACCGGCGGAGGTTTCGGGAGTGCCTCCGGGTATTTTCCAATGCTTTTCAGATGTTGCTTTTCACCCGACAGGCCACCTGCGTGGAGTCAGAGCACGCGACGATATTCGGGACCCATTTGCGCGAAGAGCTGGGCCACAACCAGCTCCTGGTCGGCCGGGACTCCCCCCCGGTGATGTTCGATCCCGTGCTGGACGCCACCGCGAGCTGGTTCTGCAACCAGATGTTCCTCCTCGACAACCTGGACAAGACCATCGTGAACCTGGTCCTCGAAACCGCCGGTCACCACTTTCATCTGCTGGCAGAACCGCTGTTCATGGACGACGAGTGTGCCAAGTACTTCAAGGCTCACTCGAACGACCTGGATGCCGAACATCAACAAATGGGGGTCCATCTCCTGCAGGACCAGCCGGCCCAGGTCTACCGGCGGCTCTCCCAGGTCCTGGAGCGGAGCTGGGACATGTTCGAAATGATGACCGGGCGAATCGTCCAGCTGGTCGAGATCGAGCGGGAGGTCTGAGCCATGGACCGCGACATTCGCATCGTTCACCGCGAGGTCATTCCGCTGATCCAGGAGGTGGAGCAGGGCGGCGACGTTCACGTTCTAGGCGAGCTTCGCGATTTTCGCTGGCACGAACAGCTTCGTGAATTCATGCCCGACGCGGGCGAGTTCTCGATCAGCTGGGTCCAGCTCGAGCCGGACGAGGTGCTGCAGCCCCATACCCATCCCATCCAGACCATGCTGGTGATCTACGCCGGCTCGGGGCGATTGCTGGGCGATCTGCGCCGTCCCTTGCGCAAGGGGGACATCGTGGTGGTCCCTCCGGGCTGCGCTCATGGCTTCGCGGGCGGGCCCGATCGCCTGTCGGGCCTGTCCATTCAGTTCGGCCATGGGCTCTACTCCAATCCGGAAAGCGCCCGGGTGGTGTTCAGCGGTGAGGGGTCGCGGTTCGAGAGCACGGCCGCATACAACGAGTCCCGGCTCGAGGCCTACCGGCAGGGATCGCTCTTCGAGCTCCTGACCGACGGGACCCTCGATTATCCGAACAAGCGCGCGGTCCATCTCGATCATCTGACCCGCTGGCTGGCCGGCTATCACCGCGCCGTGCTGGCCTTTCAGGCGAGCTCGCCGCGCAACAACCGGCTGGACGCCTCGCCCTCCGGTCAACTCGCCGTGGAAGTGGCGGCGGCAGCGAAGCGGGGCGGCGGCGATCCGCTGCTCGAGGCCTTCGTGGATTGGTTCGCCCATCGGATGTATGTCCTCGACTTCCACGAGAAGGCGGCGGTCCTGCACCTGGTGCTGGGGCAGGCGGTCCACTCCTACTTCCGGCAGGCTGCAGGGGTACTGGAGGAAAGCGACCTTGCGCCGCTGTTCGACAGCGACCAGGCCGTCGACTCCTGCCTGAGGGTGCTGCGCAGTCAAAGCCCCGGCGCCCACGCGCGGGTGCGGCGGATCCTGGCGGAGGCCTGGGACATCATCCGGGCCATGAGTGAGCGGATGGTGTCGCTCGCGCGCGCCGCCTGAGGCAGGCTACAGCCATGCGTCGTGATCCAGACTGGCTCGGGCTCGAGCACTACCGGTATCTGTCGCGGCGCCTGCCGGTCATGGCGACGCAGGGGATGGTCGCAACCAGCGAGCCGCTCGCGGCCCAGGCCGGGCTCCGCTGCCTGCAGCGAGGCGGCAACGCTGTAGATGCCGCCTTGACCACGGCCATCGCGCTGACGGTGCTCGAGCCGACCTGCAACGGAATCGGAGGAGACGCTGCGGTCCTGGTCTGGGATGGGGGGCGGATGCACGGGCTCAACGGATCGGGGCGGGCGCCGGCCGCGATGACCAGGGAAAGCCTGACCAGTCGCGGTCTCAAGAGCGTTCCGTCGCAGGGGTGGCCGGCGGTGACAGTACCGGGCACCCCGGCCGCCTGGCGAGACTTGCACCAACGGTTCGGTCGCCTGCCCTTCGAGGCGCTGTTCGAGCCGGCGATCGACTATGCGACGAGGGGCTTTCCGGTGAGCCCGGTGACGGCCCTGCGCTGGCAGGCCGTCGCCGCCATTCACGCCGCTGGTGCCGGCGACGATCCGGCCCTCCGCCCCTGGCGGGAGACCTTCACCCGCGACGGACGTCCACCTCGGGCCGGAGAGCTGTGGACGCTACCGGATTTCGTTCCCACACTTCGCGAGCTGGCCTCGACCGGCTGTGAGTCCTTCTACCGTGGCAGGCTGGCCCGGCGGATCGCCGAGTTCGCCGGGGCGACGGGCGGATGCCTGGCCGCGGGCGATCTGGCTAAACACGAAAGCAGCTGGGTGGATCCCATCCAGGTGTCCTACCGCGGACACCAAGTCTGGCAGCTTCCCCCCAGCGGGCAGGGCATCGCCGCTCTCACGGCGCTCAAGATCCTCGAAGGATTCAGCTTGCCGCAGACGTCTCGCGATTCCGTGGAGAGCTACCACCTCCAGATCGAGGCGATCAAGTCAGCGCTGGAGGACGCCTACCAGTACATCGCCGATCCCGACGTGGTGCCGGTGGCGTGGCCGGCTCGCCTGGAGGAGGAGTTCGCCGCCGAGAAACGCCGGCGCCTGCGGCGCGATGGAACCACCAGCTCCGTGATCCCCAATCGGCTGGGGGGGACGGTGTACCTGTGCGCCGCGGATGCCGACGGCATGATGGTCTCCCTCATGCAGTCGAACTACACGGGCTGGTTGCTCGGCTTTGGCTCCGGGGTGGTGGTTCCGGGGAGCGGGATTGCGCTGCACAGCCGGGCGTGTGGTTTCACGCTCGAGGAAACCCACCCCAACGTCCTGGCGCCCGGCAAGCGGCCCTTCCACACGCTCGCGCCGAGCTTCCTGACGCGAGCCGGTCGCCCACTGGGGCCTTTCGGAATCATCGGCGGGCCCCTCCAGACTCAGGCTCAGGTTCAGTTCATCGTGAACGAGCTGGACTACGGCATGAACCCGCAAGAGAACCTGGACGCCCCGCGGTTCCAGTGGACAGGCGCCAACCGGGTCGAGGTGGAGCTGAGCGTCCCGGGGGAGGTCATGCAAGGCCTGGTGGCACGCGGCCACGAGATCCACCCCTGCGTCGAGTTTGCGGCGGTGCCACCGCGGCTCACCGGAAGCCTGGGTAGCGGCGGCCTGGTCGCCTGCGGAGACTTCGGCAAGGCCCAGATGATCCGCCGCCAGGACGATGGCGTCTACGTGGCGGCCAGCGACTGGCGGGCTGGCGGCTGCGCCGCCGGATATTGAAGGCTACCAGGTGATCTGGTAGGTGCAGATCGTGCCGCCGTTCTTGCGGCAGGCGCGCTCGTCGTGCGTGATCCGGCACTGCTTCTCGAAACGGAGCACGAGGCCCTGACAGAGCCCCCGGTCGAGGTCGCAGGGATAGGGGTCGTCGCAGACCATGGTCCCTTTCCCCTTGCCCTGGGGCGTGTACAAGTAGTCTCCGATGCCCGGATGGATCGTTCCGGTGGACGGATCGAACAGGATACGCCCGTTCTTGCGGTGATTCATGTGATAGCCGATGTTGAGCGAGGCCAGGTTCGAGTGGGGATCGGTGACGCCGGGCGGAACCCCGAGGATCTTCGGGATCTGCTGGCCGATGGTGAAGGAGGCGCGGGGTCCGACGGAGTCAGCGATGTCCTCGTGCGCGGCCAGCCACTTGTCGAGCGGGTACCAGGCGTTGCGATCGACGACCACCTCCTTGCCCTGCATGCTCCCGATTCCGTAGTTGAGCAGCTTCTTGTACACGACGGAGGGAAACAGCTTGAATGCCTCCAGGAAGATATCGACGAAGATGCCGTTGATCTCGCAATTGTTGTAGTCGCTCTTGGCCGCCATCGTTACCTCCCCAGTTTAATGGTGGGTTCAATCATCGGACCCTTGTCTTTGGCCCTTTAGCGATTTGCGCCTAGGGCAGCGTTCGCGATGTGCGCGCAATGTCCCGTACCGGGTACCGGTACGGAGGTCAGCGCTTTCCGCGTTTCAGGTGGCGGATGCGTTTCTTGACCAGCTCCTTGTCCGCGGCCTCGGGGGCCAGGATGAGGTAGGCGCGGAGATAGCGGAGGGCGGCGGCGCGGTCGCCGCGCTCGCCGTAAGCGAGGCCGAGGCCGCGGTAGGCGGACGGGTCCTCGGGGTCGAGCGCGATGGCCTGGCGGTAGGCCTGCAGGGCGGCGTCGATGTCGCCGGAGAGCAGGCTCTCGTTGCCGCGGGCATAGGCGTCGCGGCCGGAGCCGTTGGGGTGCGCGGGGGCAGCGGCGGCGACGGCGGAGCCGCGGTGGTGGCGCGAGCGGTGCTCGCGGCCGCGGCCCGAGGCGGCGGGTGGCACCGGTGGATCGAGCGGCACGGGCGGGGGGGCTTCGGCCGTGTTCTCGGTGGGGGCGCCGGCGCTGCCGTTGCGGTCGATGTGGTTATCGG
>JBKPRZ010000454.1:0-14963 GCA_046734815.1 Myxococcota bacterium
GAACTGGACAGACGGGCCGGGCTCGAGCGCACGCATCACGTCGGATCATGCCGGCAGGCGGCGGGAATTGTGGAAATTTCTGGGCGTCCGGGAGGCCGCAGGTCGATCAGGGCGCTGCGCAGAGCTCCTGGACCTCGGGGGCGTCGAAGCTCTTCGCGCAGAACGGCGCGCTGGCCCGCAGCTTCGGCGCCAGCTCGCGGTACAGGCACAGGAACTTGTCCCGCGGCAGGAGCGGCGTGGCCAGATCGCGCGGGATCTCCGGGCTGGGTTGCCCGGCCGCGCGCAGGCGCTCGTCCAGCGTGGCCGGCGATTCGCCCAGCTCCACCGCCGCCCCGCGCAGCCCCAGGTTCGATTCGTACTGCCCTACCAGATCGACGAACGCGCGGTATTCACCCTCGCCGGCGGGCGGGCCCTCGGGCGACAGCGCGGCGGTCGAGGCGCGGTAGCGGATGCCGTCCAGATTGAACACGTCCGGGCGCAGGGCGCGCGGATAGGTGGCACCGATCTCGTCGAGCTCGGCGGCCAGGAACTGTCCCGCGTGGGTCGCGGCGTACACCGGGACCTCGTCGGTCTGCCCCGGTCGCAGCACCCCGGCCGCCCCGTGGCAGCCCAGGCAGGAGATGCCGGTCTCGCTCACCGCCCCGCCGCGCCGGCGCGGGTCGCGCGCGATCTCCGGGCGCGCGGTGGCGATCCGGTTGCCGGCGGCGTCGACCAGCATGTAGCCCTGCAACCCGTTGGGCAGGGTGAACAGGACCTGGCCGGCGGCGTGCTCGAAGGTGTGCGTGAACCCCTGCTGGTCGCGGCTGCGCGGGCCCAGCGGGTTGGACAGCAGGTCGGCGCGCCCCGCGTTCGAGTCGAAGTCGTAGGTGATCCAGAGGTATTGCCCCTGCCCGCCCAGGTGCCGCTCGACCAGCCGGTTGTTGCGCGCCTCGCCCGACTTGCGCACGCCCACCCGCACCAGGTTGTCCGGCAGCTCGAGCCCCGGGTGGTTGATGTCGCGGGTGATGTCCAGGCCCAGGCGCAGCGCCAGCTGGTCCAGCGTGGCGGGCAGGTCGGTCAGCCGCTCGTACAGCGGGGGACGGGTGGCGGTGGCCAGCAGCCAGTCGCCGCGCACCACCGGCACCTCCGTGCGCAGCTGCTTGTACAGCGCCTCGTGAGCGGCGGCGCTCGAGCGCAGGCAATAGGGATAGAAGCCGGTCAGCGCGTCCCACAGCGCCTCGTCCCAGCCCAGGTCCGCCAGCCGCAGCCGGAGGATCGCGCCCTGGTCATCGATGGCCGGCAAGTCGATGATCTTGCCCTTGCGGGACAGCGAGTTGATGACCAGCGTGAGCACCTGGCGGGTGGCCTGCAGCTCGAGGTCGGAGCGGCCATCGGCCCGCATCGGCACCAGGCTGATGTAGCGGTAATCCGCCGCCCGGTTGCGCAGCCGGATCTGGTCCATCGAGATCGCGTCCAGCACGTCCTCGTCGGAAACCGCCGCTCGCAGCGGCCGCACCAGTCCCGCGATCCACCCGCGCAGCGCCTCCACCTCGGCCGCCGTCAAGCGGGCGCCCTCGGGCGGCATGTCCGCGCGCACCGCCACCCGCTGGATCATGCGCGAGCCGTCGGGGTCGCCCGGCACCACCACGCCCGCATCGATCATCCGTGCGAGGTCCAGCACCGACCCCCAGCCGGCCGGGTCTCCGTCGCCGTAGTCGTGGCAGCCGGCGCAGCGCCGCTGCAGCAGGCCCTGCACGTCGAACGGCATGGGGCCGGCCCCCATCCCGGGTGCGGGCGCCGCCGGCGGCGTCATCGCCATCGGCGGCGCCGGAGGGGGCGGGGCCCCGGCATCCGGTGTCGACGCCCCCGCCTCCCGCCCCCCGCCTCCGCCGTCACCGACGGAGAGCGAGGGCGAGCCCAGCCCCGACGAATCGGTCTGGTTGCAGCCGCCCGCCAGCAGGGCCAGGCAGGCGCCCAGCCGGGCGCAGGCGGGACCGCGGGGGCGGCGCATCCGCTCTCCCGTTCAGACCACCAGCGGGCGTTTGCCGAAGCCCACCATCTCGACCAGCACCGCCAGGACCGCCCCGCCCAGCGCGCCCAGACCGGTGACCACATCCGACGACCCCGCCGCGATCGCCTCCGCGGCCAGCCCGCCCGCGAAGGCCCCGAACGACCCGAAGAAGGTGAAAAGCAGCAGCCCGAACGCCCCGCCACGGCCGCGGACCGCGGCCCACGCGACCAGCCCGAACATCACTCCCAGCGGCACCGACACCAAGATCGACATGCTCCACCTCCTTGCCGGCCCGCCGTTCTGTCGCGGACCGAGACCAACAGTGCCCGGTCCGCGCGGTTCGTTTCAGGCAGACGCGCCGTCGCTGCGCATCCGCGCGCTCAAGCGGCCCAGCGCCCCTTCCGATCTTTTTCCCTGTGCCCGACTACTCCCTCACCTCCTCGGAGAACCTGATCGGGCTGGTGTGGTACAGCGGCGCCAGCACCAACGGCGTCGACGAGCTGGAGGCCACGTTCGATCGGGTAGCCCGGGGCAGCTCGCGCCGAATCGGCTTTGCCACCCGGCTGACGCGCGAGTCAGTCAGCCGCGGCGCCTCCCCCGAAGTGCGCGAGGCGATTGGCTCGGTGCTGCGCCGGTTCGCGCCCCGCATCGGCGCGACCGTCGTCATCTATGAAGAGACCGGCATGAAGGCGGCCTTCGTGCGCACGGTCATCTCCACCATCAACCTGCTCAGCCGCTCGCATTTTCCGACCGAGGTCCACTCGAACCTACTGCAGGGCTGCATGTGGATGATGTCGGCGCTCGGCAAGGACGCCCCCATGGACGGCGAGAAGCGTCTGCTGCAGATGTTACCCGGCCAACCCGTCACCCCCTCCCCCCAAGCCGCCCGCGCCGGCCGCTAACATTACCGCCATTCCGACGGCTCCCCGTCCCCATCCCCATCCCCGTCCCCGTCCCCGTCCTCGTCCTCGTCCTCGTCCTCGTCCTCGATGGTGATCTCTGAGTTCTGAGCAGGTGGGCACATGGGTGACATTTCGACCCGGCGGTGTGCCTCGTCACCGATGTCCCCGGTCCGCACCCACGAAACGCGGGGAAGCCCAGAGATCGCCATCGAGGACGAGGACGAGGACGGGGACGGGGACCCGGACGGGGCCTGCAGCGGAGGTTGAACTAGTCGCGGCGGCGGTCGACCAGGAAGTAGACGCCGTCGGCATCCCGGTACCCGAGATCGCGCGTGTGAAACCACCCCGCGCGCACCGCCGCCCGGCTCTGCTCGGGACGCCCCAGATACCCGGCCATCACATTGGGCCCCTTGATGCAGATCTCCCCCGTCTCACCGACCCCCAGCGCGCGCCCGGAGCCGTCGATCACCTTCATCTGCACCCCCTCGACCGGCACACCCAGCGCCCCCTGCCGCGGCGGCCCGGTCGGGTGGTTGTACGCCGCCAGCGGCGCCGTCTCGGTGGTCCCGTACGCCTCGTGGATGGCCGACCCGAAGCGCGCCCGCCAGCCCTCGGCCACCGCCGGCGGCAAGCTGGCCCCCAGCGACAGAACCCGCCGGACCGAGGCCAGCGCCCGCGGCTCGACCGCCGCTTGCAGCAGGTCCTGGTACGCCGGCGGCAAGCCGTAAAGGTGCGTGACCTGCGCGTCCCGCGTCGCCGCCAGCACCGCCTCGCGCTGATAATCGCGCTGCAGGATCACGGTCCCCGCCGAGGCGAAGGCGGTGTTCATGACCAGCCCCTGCCCGAAGGCGTGATCCAGCGGCAGGTACAGCAGGTGGCGATCGCCCGGTCCAGGCCCGATGCAGCGGAGGGCGGCCAGGTAGTTCGAGATGAGATTGCCGTGGGTCAACACCACCGGCTTGGGCGCGCCGGTGGCGCCGGCCGTGTACAGCACCGCCGCCGGATCCGCGGTAGCCATCGCCTCGGTGGTGAAGGCGTCCTCCGGCCCCGCCGCCAGCAACGCCGACAGGGGCACGGTCCCCGCCGCCTGTCCCTCACACAGGATCACCTGCCGCAGCGCCGTCAGCTGCCCCCGCTCCGGCGCCAGCTGGTCCATCAGCGCGCCGGTGGTGAACAGCGCCACCGCCCGCGACAGGCGCAGCTGCTCGGCCACCGCCGCCGCCGGCTGGCGTGCGCTGATGGTCAGCGCCACCCCGCCCAGCTTCTGGACCGCCAGATACACCACCGCCACCTCGGGCAAGGTCGGCAGGTACAGCGCCACCCGGTGTCCGCGCTGCACGCCGCTGCGGACCAGGGCCGCCGCTGTCAGACGGGCGTCCCGGTCCAGGTCGCCGTAGCTGATGGTCCGTCCCTCGAACAGCACCGCCGGCCGCTCGGGCGACCACAACGCCACCTTCTCGACGTGCGAGGCGACATTCACGGCGGTTTCCCCGCGGGGTCCGCGCGACGGATCGGCATGAACCAGGGCAACAGCAGGGCCCATGCCAGGGGATGCGCCCCGGCAAGACCACGCCGATCCGCCACTTTCGCCGGCGCCACGCCTGGCGATCACGGCCGAGTCACAGTGACTCGCGCGAGTCACACACGTGACTCGCGCGTGAAGTCACGCGCCAGAGCGCGGAGGGAACGGGACGGAGGGAAGGGTCGAGTCCGGCCGGACTACGTGAGACTACTTCGGCGGCATCTCGTCGGACGTGACGATGCCCAGCGTCTTGGCGCCGGCGCCGCGGCAGGTATCCATCAGCTTGACGACCTCGCCGTACATGGCGTCGTCCTCGACCTTGAAGAAGACCACCTTCTGACGGACGAACTTCAGGCGCTCGGCGATCTTGTCGGCCAGCGCGTCCCAGGCCACCGGTTCGGTGTTCACGGTGATCTCGCGCTTGGCGGTGTATTCGACCACGATGGGCGTGTTCGAGGGATCGGGCGGAGGAGCGTCGGGCGGCGCCTTGCGGGGCACGTTGGCCGTCATGTGCTTCAGCATCGACGGCACCAGCACCATGAAGATGATCAGCAGCACGAGCACGACGTCGATCAACGGCGTCACGTTGATGTCGGCTTTGGCGCCTCGCTGTTTTCCGCCGCCTACATCCATTGCCATGTTCGATTTCTCCTAGCTGACTCTGATCGTGGGCCCGACCGCTGCCCGCTCAGTGACCGCCCGAGGCGGGCGTGTTCTTGATCTCGTCGGTGCCCAGCAGCACGTCTTCGATCCCGACCTTGTTGATCGCCTCCATCACCTCGCGGACGGCGCCGTAGGGGGCCTGAGCGTCACCCTTGAGGTAGACGGTCTTCTCCGGGAAACGGCGCTTCTCGTCCTCGATCAGCCGCGGGATGTCCTTGACCGACACCTGCTGGCGCTGGACGTAGATCCCCTTGTTGCGGGCCACCGCGACGATGATGTCCTTGCCGTCGTCCGGCTTCTTGAAGTGGTTGGCGGTGCGGGGCAGATCGACCTGGACACCGCTGGTGATCATCGGCGTGACCACCATGAAGATGATCAGGAGGACCAGCACCACGTCCACCAGGGGCGTGACGTTGATCTCCGCCTTGACCTTGCCCTTCTCGTGCTTTTTCCCGCGCCGCATTCTCCGGCGGATCATGCGCTGGCGGAATTCTGTTGCGGTGGCCATGAAGTATCAGAACCTCCGGACCGTCTGCCCCCGACGAAAGTGTCGGCCGCTCACCAGCGCTGCGGCGGCTGGGTCGGCGGCTGGGCCGCGCGCGCGCCGGCAAACGCCCGACCCTCGCGGGTCATGCTGTCGAGCACCTCGCCCGTGGTCTCGTCCACGTCGACGGTGATCTCGTCCATGCGGCTGACGAAGAAGTTGTAGAACCACACCGCGACGATGGCCACCGCCAGACCGACCGCGGTGGTCAGCAGCGCCTCGGCGATACCGGCCGAGACCGAGGCCAGACCGCCGCCGCCCTTGGACGGATCGGCCATCTGCTGGAAGGCGGTGATGATGCCGAACACGGTGCCGAACAGACCGACGAACGGCGCCGACGAGGACACCGTGGCCAGCACCGGGAAGCCGCGGCGCAGGTTGGCCAGCTCGCGCTCCTTGACCCGCTCCATCGACCGGCTGACCGCGTCCACCACGATCTCCAGCTCGGCCGGATCGGTGGCCCTGGGTCCAAGGCCTTCTACGCCTCGTACGAATTCGCTGATCCCGGTACCGATGACCTTGGCCACCGGGCTACCGCGGAACCGCTGTTCCAGACCCACCGCCTCGCGCAGGCGACCCGTGGTGGCCACCAGCGGCTGCAGGGCGCCGATATAACCGATGGACTGCAAGCGGCCCCTGCGGAAGGTCAGGTAGCGCTCGACGGTGATACCGATCGAGTACATCGACATGATGAGCAGGATGATGACTACGCCACGCGCCACCCAGCCCATCTGGTTCCAGAGTCCTACCAGCGAAAAATCCATGGTCCGTTCTCTCCTTTTATCTTTCCTTCGAGCGCGCGCGCGGGTCTTCCCTACGTGATGCCGTCCGGCGAGTCGGTCAGTCGAGTCGCCACATCCCTACAGCGAAGCCGTCACCTGCAGACGCAGGGGGTAACAGAACGGAACCGGACGCCCGTTGATCGAGTAGGGCTTGTAGCGCCAGGTCTTGATCTTGGCCATCCAATCGTTGTCCGCCAGCGGGTCGGCGCCCTTGATCACCTTGACGTTCTCGACGGTGCCCTGCGCGGTGACGCAGACCTTGAACATGCCCCAGATCGAGTTGCCGGCCCGGTTCAGCGCCGGCGGCATGCGCGGCTTGTAGGGGTCCTGTTGCACGTCGACGTTCAGCTGCCCGGCGCCGATGTTGGGGGCGACCATCTTGGGCGGCTCGGCGGTGCCGGTGCTGCCCACCACGCCGCCGGGGACGCCACCCTCGACGCCGCCCTCGACACCATCGTCCTCGTCCTCCTCGGGGGGAGGGGTCTCCTTGGGCTGGACGATCTGGTTGGGGTTGGGCTGGACGATCTCGGTCGGCCGCTTGACCACCACCGCCTTCTTCTTCTTGGGCGGCGGGGGCGGCGGCGGCGGCGGCGGGGTGGCCGCCAGGAACGTCACGCTCACGCTCGGCGGCGACAGCTCGTCGACGTTCCAGAACGACCAGACCGCACCGGCGATCAGCAGCGCGCCGTGCAGCGCCAGCGACAGCGTATAGGTGAAACGCCGCCAATTCTTCGGTTTGCCCTTTTCCTGGGTAAGGAACGACTCGAAGGCCATGACCTACTCCTGGATGCCTCTCAAGAACGCTTGCGGCGACCCTTTTTGGCGGGACGGCCCTTCTTGCGTTCGGGCTTGGCGGCAGCGCCGCCAGCCTTGTCCCCGCCCTCGGCCTCTTTCGCGGCCAGCTCGTCGGTCGCCTTGAGCACGTTGTCGGGGACCTTCATCCCCTGCGTCTCGAGCGATCGACGGAACCACTTCATGGCTTCGTTGATGCACTTCTGCCAGTCGTCGGGATAGTCGAAGTACGCGAACGACTTCTGCCGGTACAGCAGGTTCGCGTAGGTCATCGCCTCGTGGTACTTGGGCCGCAGGGCCACGGCCTTTTCCAGGTACTTGATGCCCTTGTCGGCCAGGTCCACGCGCTGCTGGCTCACGATGTCCCCGAACGCGAACGGCGGAGCCACCTTCTTCTCTTGCTTCTTCTTCGGCTGGTTGGGATCGGGGCGCGGGTCGAAGGTCGACTTCTCGGGCGCGCCGCCCTTCTGGAAGAGCTGGTTATAAATGAAGACACCCGCGCCGTATTGCGCTTCGGCGTCGTTGCTCAGCAGCTCGGCCTTGCGGTCGTACCATTCCAGGGTCTCGTCGAGCTTGTTCCACTTGGTGTAGACCTGGATCAGACCGCCGATGGCCTCGAGGTCGCGCGGGTTCCTCTTGAACCGCTCCTCGTACATCTTGGCCAGCTCTTCGAACTCGTCGTTGTCGAACAGCGTCTGGACGTACAGCTGTTCACCGCGCGGATCTTGCGGCACCAGGTCGCGGTAGCGCGAGAGCGCTTCCTTGGCGCACTTGGCGGCCTGCTGGGTCTCGGGCGTCTTCGATCCCGGCACCAGGATCTGGCGGCAGGTGTAGCCCTTGTTGAGCCAGAGCTGCGGCAAGCTGGGCACGAACGCGGCGGCCTCGTCGAACTTGGCGACCGCTTCCTTGTACTGACCGTCACGATAATGACGGTTGCCCTGCTGCACGAGGCGGCGCCCGCGCACTTCGTTGCATCCGGTAGCAACGAGCAACGATGCGAAACAGAGGATGACCTTGCGTGGCGACCTTGCGATCATGATCTCCGTGCCCAACCCGGCGGTAGCAGCGGCTGCGTCCCCGACGTGGAGCGAATTACATACAACGTTGACGTGCGGACGCGCAAGCCACATATGGCCACAATTTCCGGTATTCCCCACCTCTGAAAGTCAACCGCAGTTGGCCCGCGCGCGTCGCGATCTCACCGACGCGCGTGCTCGGACGAGCGGGCGCGCGCGATGACATCCGCCCTTTCGACACGCAACGGTTTTACTGGGGCAACTCCCGCTCGAGTGAGTAGACCTCCAGCTGAGCGCCGCCGCGACTGAAGCTCTTGTGCTTGCGCAGGACGGCGGCATGCGTGCCCGCGGCTACCCAGGTGGCTGGGCGATCATCCATGGGGGCCCGCAGCAGCCTCTCGATCTTCGGTTTGAGGGTGCCCTGCCCCGCCGGGCCCTGCGGCTTGCCCTCCTCGGGAACCACCCAATAGATGTCGAGGTACGAAGGGTCCTTCTTGCGCCGCGCCAGCGCCTCGGGGTGCAGGGGATCGATGGCCAGCGAGAACACGAGCGCCCCGCTGCCTGGCAATTGCCGATCTTGCAACGTCGTCGGGTCGTAGTACCTCAGGTCCACCGGAAGCGGCAGGGGCCCCCGCCGGCCCTGATAGTCGACGAGGTCGAAGATGCTGGTGTCGGGCGAGAGCACCGGGAACAAGCTGCGGCCGGGGATCTTGCGCCGGAGATCGCTGGCCGCCGCCCACGCGTACACGTCGCCGATCTCGGCTTCCCACTTCCAGCGGCCGCTGAACACGTCGAGGATCGCCGCACGATCGGGCAGCCGGATGTCCTTCTTCTTGTCGTATTCCCCCGGACGCAGACCGATGAGCTCGGTGTAGTCGTTCTGCCATTCGGCGCCGCGCAGGGGTGGCTTTTCCAGTTCGCGGTTGGGCTTGAACACGAAGGTGCTGGCGGCACCCATGCGGTCCAGCCCGTCGAGGCGGTGCCGGACCACCGTCACCACCTCGCCCTTGCCCTGGGCGGTGCGGTTCCAGGCCACCAGGAAGCCGCGCCCCTGCTGGCTGGACAGACCGAAGTCGGTCACCGGGCCGATCAGGCGCGCGGGCTTGCCCTGGGCATCGAAGTACTGCGCCGATCGGCGGCCCGAGCCGGCGTCGCGGCTGACAAGCACCACGCCCTTGCCTCCCGGCGCGAAGGCGATCCGCTCGAACTGCCGCTGCGGGTCCCCCACCGTGATCGACCGGCGCGGCTTGCCGGTGCCGAGGTCGATGATGTCGATGCGGGCGAAGGAGGCGGCGTCGGTCAGCAACACCGCCAGCGATCCCGACTCGCGGTCCAGCGCCATCGGGTCGTCGATGAAGCCCTTCTCGACCTTGATCGTGAAGCGCGGCTCGGCGGGCGGGCCGCCCGGCACCGGCGGCGGATACTGCGCGGCGGCCTCGCTGGTGAAGGTGCCGCCCATTAGCGCCAGCGTTAGTAGCGGGAGGGACAGGTGTAGCTTTGCGCGGACGGTTCTCTCGAAGTGAGATCCCGCGCATCGGCGCCCCCTCACCCGTCGACGCTGCCGCGTCGCCGACCTCTCCCCGCTGGGGAGAGGTTGAGAATGATGCTCTGTCCTGCGCATAGCGGCGCGATTATGGAGGCGATCGCAGATTCCGCCAAGGCGGTGCGCCGGGCGCCGGCGGACGCCGACTTCGGCGCGAATCACTGCGGGTTTGACGGGTGCGCGGCGCAAATTCATAGTCACGCGCATGCGGCGCGCGACCGTCGAGCGCATCACCAAGGAGACGCAGATCCGGCTGACGCTGGATCTGGACGGGACCGGCGTGCGGCAGATCGCCACGCCGTTGCCGTTCCTCAACCACATGCTGGACACGGTGGCGCGGCACGGGCTGTTCGATCTGGACCTGGCGGCCAAGGGCGACGTGGAGGTCGACGGGCACCACACGGTCGAGGACGTGGGCATCGTGCTGGGCCAGGCCTTCAAGCAGGCGCTGGGCGACAAGCGGGGGATCAGCCGCTTCGGCTCGGCGGTGATTCCGATGGACGAGACCCTGTGCACGGGGGCGATGGACTTCGGCGGGCGGGCGGCGTTCGTGTATCACGCCGACGCGCTGAAGGGCCGCTGGGTGGGCGACTTCGACGCCGAGCTGGCGCGCGAGTTCTTCGGCGGCTTCGCCAGCACCGCGCTGTGCAACCTGCACCTCGAGGTCCGCTACGGCGAGAACGCCCACCACATCATCGAGGCGCTGTTCAAGGCCTTCGCCCGCGCCGCGCGCGCGGCGGTGGCGGTGGACCCGCGCGAGGCGGGCATCCCGTCCACCAAGGGAACGTTGATCGCGTGAGCGCGCTGCGGCCCCTGGTGATCGTCGACAACCTGCAGAACGGAGCGCGACGGTGAGCGCACGCGGGCGCGTCGTCATCGTGGACACCGGCAGCGGCAACCTGCGCAGCGTGGAGAAGGCGGTCGCGGCGTCGGGCGGCGACGTGTGCGTGTCCAGCGATGCGGAGGTGGTGGCCGCGGCCGACAAGATCGTGGTGCCGGGACAGGGCGCCTTCGGCGGCTGCGTGGCCGGGCTGGGCAAGGAGGGCGGGGCCCTGCGGCAGGCGGTGCTCGGGTCGATCCGCGCCGGCAAGCCGTACCTGGGGATCTGCCTGGGCCTGCAGGTGCTGTTCGAGGGCAGCGAGGAGGAGCCTGGCCGCGCGGGCCTGGGCGTGCTGCCGGGGATGGTGGTGCGTTTTCCGTTCGCCCGCGGAACCAGTGACGCCAGCGCGGGAACGGCCGATAGCACCGCTGGACCCGAGCGCGCCGCCAACGCGCACCTCAAGGTGCCGCACATGGGGTGGAACGCGTGTCACCGCGGGCCCGCCGCGGGGGCGCACGCGCTCGCCGACACGCCCGACGGCACCTACTTCTATTTCGTGCACAGCTATTACCCCGCTCCGGCGCGCGCCCAGGACGTGGCGCTGTGGTCCGACTACGGCGGCCGCTTCTGCGTGGCCGTCGCGCGCGACAACATCTTTGCGTGTCAGTTCCACCCCGAGAAAAGCCAGTCCGCCGGCCTGCGCCTGCTGGCGAGGTTCGTCGATGACTGACATATCGATCGATGACTGACATATCGATGCCCCGCCGCGATCGTTCGCCCTCGCCCCGCGACAGCGGGGAGAGGGAGGGGTGAGGGGCCGCCGTGATGAGACACCCGCCATGCTGATCTTCCCCGCCATCGATCTCCTGGGCGGCCGCGCCGTGCGGCTGGAGCAGGGGCGCCGTGAGAGTGCCAAGGTTTATTCGACCGAGCCGTGGAGC
Organism: Myxococcota bacterium; assembly: GCA_046734815.1. Classification (GTDB taxonomy): domain Bacteria; phylum Myxococcota_A; class Polyangia; order Fen-1088; family Fen-1088; genus CAVYGB01. Next base: position 11,516 of record JBKPRZ010000454.1, read on the forward strand.
GTGGCCGAGGCCTTCGCCCGCGATGGAGCCGCCCGCCTGCACGTGGTCGACCTGGACGCCGCCTTCTCCGCCGGACGCGAGAACAACCACGACACCATCCGCCGCATCGCCGCGGCGGCGGGCATCGAGATCGAGGTGGGCGGCGGCGTGCGCTCGGTGGCGGACTGCGAGCGGCTGTTCGAGCTGGGCGCCCGCTACGCCGTGCTGGGCACCGCCGCCCTGAAGACGCCGGAGGTGCTGGCCGAGACCTGCCGCCGCTTCCCCGGGCGCATCGTGGTCGCCGTCGACGCGCGCGGGGGCAAGGTCGCCACCGAGGGCTGGCAGGAGGCCTCGACCGCCGACGCCGCCGAGGTCGCCGAGTCTGCCGCCCGCGCCGGCGCGGCGGCGGTGCTGTACACCGACATCGCCCGCGACGGCATGCAGTCGGGGCCCGACCTGGACGCCACCGCCCGGCTGGTCACCCGGCTGGGCTGCCCGGTGATCGCCTCGGGCGGCGTGTCGCGGCTGGAGGACCTGGACCGCGTGCACGCCAGCGGAGCGTTCGCGGTGATCATCGGCCGCGCGATCTACGAACGCACCTTCACGGTCGCCGAGGCGATCGCCCGCGTGGGCAAGGGGCGCTGAGCATGCTCGCCAAGCGCATCATCCCCTGCCTGGACGTGGACGGCGGGCGCGTGAAGAAGGGCGTGCGTTTCCAGGAGCTGCGCGACGCCGGTGACCCGGTGGCGGTGGCCGCGGCCTACGACCGGCAGGGCGCCGACGAGGTCTGCTTCCTCGACATCTCCGCCTCGGCCGAGGGGCGCGCCACCACCCTGGACATGGTGCGCGCGACCGCCGAGCAGGTGTTCCTGCCGCTGACCGTGGGCGGCGGCGTGCGCAGCGTGGAAGACGTGCGCGCGCTGCTGCTTGCCGGCGCCGACAAGGTCGGCATCAACACCGCGGCGGTCTCCGACCCCCAGCTGGTGCGCCGGGCCTCGGACGCGTTCGGCGACCAGGCCATCGTGGTGGCGGTGGACGCGCGCCGCCGGCGGGGCGACGGGGCCGAGCTGGCCTGGGAGGTGTACACCCACGGCGGCCGGCGGCCCACCGACATCGATGCGGTCGCCTGGTGCGTGAAGATGGCCGAGCTGGGAGCGGGCGAGATCCTGCTGACCAGCATGGACCGCGACGGCACCCGGGACGGCTTCGACCTCGAGCTCACGCGGCAGGTGTCCGATCGCGTGCCCATCCCGGTCATCGCCTCGGGCGGCGTGGGCACGCTGGCCCACCTGTACGAGGGCATCGCCCAGGGCGGCGCCGACGCCGTGCTGGCGGCGTCGATCTTCCACTTCGGCGAGCACACCGTGGGCGAGGCCCGCGACTACCTGCGCGCGCGCGGCGTGCCCGTGCGTGCGCTGCCGGGTGAATCGCCGGCCGGGAGCACGCCGTGAGCGCACCGGCGGACGACCAGGCGCGCGCGGCGGACGCGTTCGTCGCCGCCGTGAAGTTCGACGAGCAGGGACTGGTGCCGGCCATCGCCCAGGACGTGAGCACCGGGGTGGTGCGCATGTTCGCCTGGGCCAACGCCGAAGCCCTGCGCGCCACCTTCGCCGCCGGCCAGGCGACGTTCTGGAGCCGCTCGCGCCGGCAGCTGTGGCGCAAGGGCGCCGAGAGCGGCCACGTCATGCCGGTGCGCGAGCTGCGCCTGGACTGCGACGGCGACGCGGTCCTGTACCTGTGCGACCCGGTGGGCCCCTCCTGCCACACCAGCCGCACCTCCTGTTTCTTCCGCACCTCCCCCCTGCCCGCGCCCGCCGCCGCGCTCGCCGAGGACGACGGCCCCGCCGAGGTGCCCGGCGCCATCCTCTCGCGCCTGGCCCAGGTGATCCGCGCGCGCCGCCAAGAGACCGCCGAGAAGTCCTACGTCGCGTCGCTGCTGACCAGGGGCGTCCCCAAGATCAACGCCAAGGTCATGGAGGAAGCGCGCGAGGTGACCGAGGCCCTCACCGCCGGCGAGCCCCACGCCATCGCCCACGAAGCCGCCGACGTCATCTTCCACCTGCTGGTCGGCCTGGAAGCCACCGGCGTGTCAGTCGACGACGTCTTCGCCGAGCTCCGCCGCCGCTTCGGCACCAGCGGCCACACCGAGAAGGCCTCCCGCGGCGGCTGATTTGGCCCGGGATCTCCCGTCTCCTTTTCAGCTCGATCCGCAAACCCTGCGCTCCGGCCTGAACTTCACACTGGACACCGACAAGGGCGAGATCGACCTGCTCGCCTTCCCTGACCCTGGGCTGAGGTAATCTTCCCGCCGCACATGTTGCTGGAGGACGCCGTGGTCGATCTGCTGGGGCCCGGTGGGGCGCTGGCGGGGGAGATTGCGGGGTACGAGGCGCGGCCGGGGCAGCTGGCCATGGCGCGCCGGGTGGCGCGCGCGATCGACGGCGACGAGCGGCTGCTGTGCGAGGCGGGCACCGGCACGGGCAAGACGCTGGCTTATCTGCTGCCGGCGATCCTGTCGGGGCGCAAGGTGGTGGTGGCCACCGGGACCAAGACCCTGCAGGACCAGATCGCGCGGCTGGACCTCCCGCGCCTGCAGGCGGTGCTGCCCGAGCCCTTCCAGTTCCAGGTGATGAAGGGCCTGTCCAACTACGTCTGCCTCCGGCGCTTCAACGAGCACAGCCGCCAGCTGCACCTGGGGGTGGGCGGCGGCGCGGACGAGGTGGCGCAGGTGGCCGCCTTCATCCAGCGCTCGCTCAGCGGCGACCGCGCCGAGCTGGAGGTCGTACCCGAGGAGGCGCCCATCTGGCGCGAGGTCACGGCCGCCCCCGAGCTGCGCCTGGGCAAGCGCTGCCCCTACTTCGATCGCTGCTTCGTCACCCGCATGCGGCAGCAGGCGCAGGAGGCGCGGGTGGTGCTGGCCAACCACCACCTGTTCTTCGCCGACCTGGCCCTGCGCTCGCAGTGGCCCGAGGCGCAGGTGCTGCCGCCCTACGAGGTGGTGATCTTCGACGAGGCCCACCAGATCGAGTCGGTGGCCACCGAGTTCTTCGGGCTGCACGTCTCCTCGCAGCGGCTGTTCGCGCTGGCCCGCGACCTGGGACGGTCCAGCTCGCACCCGGCCCTGGCGCCGCGGCTGGCCTCGCTCGCCCGCCACCTGCAGGCGGCCACCGATGCGCTGGCCACCGCCGTCCGCGACCGGCTGCCCGCGCCTCGTCCCGGCCTCGACGAGGTCCGGGTGCCGATGCCCGACGACCTCTGGGCGGCCCGCCCGGGTGGCTCGCCGCTCGCCCGCTACCACGAGCTGGACACCGTGCTGGAGGAGACCGAGACGCTGTTCGCGCGCCTGGCGGAGGACGATCGCGGCGCGGTCGCCGTGCTGGGCGTACCCACGCCGGCGCCCACGCCCGGCGAGGCGGCCCTGTACGCGGGGCTGGGGCGCCGGGCGGCGGGGCTGCGGGCCGATCTGTCC
>JBKPRZ010000455.1:0-10471 GCA_046734815.1 Myxococcota bacterium
GTCTGCTACAAGGAAACGGCGGCGTTCGACCAGGACAGCGTGCCCGCGGGTCTGCTGGCCCGCCACAGCTTGCGGGCGGGGACGTGGGGCCAGATCGTCGTCCTGGAGGGACGGGTGGACTATGTCATCGAAGACGACCCCGCCCTGGGGTATGCCAGCTGTGACTTCGATCGGAGCGGCGCGAAGTGCGCTGCGTCGGCGCTGGATCAATTTGCGACGAACCTCCGTCGAAGTTACGGGAGGAGAAAATACCGATGCGCCCATTCGTCCCGTCAGCCCTGTTCGTGGGGATGTTGCTCTCGCACCCGGTGGCCCACGCCCACGATGACCGGGGACGTGGGTGGGAGCGGCAGTCCGCGGGCCGTCCCCAGCCCGATGTCCAGGTAGCGGGGTGGGGAAAGCTGCGCAACCGGGCCCAGGACATTTGTCTGGATGCCGCGGGCTGGGCCGCGCGGGGAAGCGCCAACGCCCTGCTCGGCGGCTGCAACAACGACCCCGACCAGGTCTGGTTCTTCGCCCCCACCGGCGAGATCAAGAACGCCGAGAGCGGGCTGTGTCTGACCCCGTCGGCGCGACCGGGTCGGCGCGGAGGCGGCCACCGCGGCGCGGACGTGGGGGTGGATCGTTGCGACGGCAGCCCCAGCCAGAACTGGACGGTGGCCCCGCGCGGGCGCGGCGTCTTCGAGCTGCGCAACAACCGGCGCGGGTTGTGCCTGGACGTCGACGGCCGGCGCGGAGGCCAGGGTGACGACGTGCTGCTGTGGGCCTGCGACGGAGGCGTGGATCAGCTGTGGTGGTGGGAGCCGACGGCCGATCCACGCGCGCGCGTGGGCCATCGGCCGCCACCCTACCCGCGCGACGTGCCGGTGGCGCCCGAGGTCCAGCCGATGCACCCGGCCGCTTTCAACGCCCTGGTGACCGCGATGAAGAACGCCTCCTTCTCGACCAATCAGATGGCCATCGTCGAGGAGGCGGCCGCGCACAACCACTTCCTCGTGGTGCAGCTGCGCGAGATCGTGCAGTCCCTCTCCTTCTCCAGCAATCGGGTGCGCGCCGTCGAGCTGATCGCACCGCGCCTGCTGGACCCCGAAAATGGGTTCACCGTGCTGCCGCTCTTCACCTTCAGCCGCGACCAGGAGCAGGTGAAGCGCATCCTGGGAGGAGGGGGCCGTTCGGCTCCGGCGCGCGCGCAGGTGGTCCCCGACGGTCGTTGACGATCTCTTAGCCTCGCAGGGGCGCCAGGCAGGCGCGCACCAGATCGCGGCGGCGCCGGGAGGTCGGGGCCGCGCGGAAGCAGGCGGCGGCGCGATGAGCCTCGGGGATGCCGTGCACCTGGCGTCGCAGCCGGGCCACGTCGAGCGGCACGCCCGTGGTTCCCGAGCCGCGCGCGCGGCTTCACCTTCGTGACGGTCAGCGAGCTCAGGCCCCCGAACGACCCGCTGGCGGGGGTGCCGGAGCCGTAGCCCCCGGGATCACGGGGGGGTTGGGCGGGGACGTTGCTTCGGGGGAGCGTCGGGCTCCCGGCAGCTGCCACCGCGGCAGACGCCGTCCATGCCGCAGGCAGCCCCGTTGTTGGGCTGGTGCCGACACTCGCCGTTCTGACAGCTGTCGGTGGTGCACACGTTGGCGTCGTCGGAGTTCATGCTGTCGCAGGGATCGATGACCTGCCGGCAGGTCCCCCCCTGGCACTGGCCCCCCTCGGGCGGGTTGCACGCCGATCCGTTCGCCCGGTCGTCGTGCTCGCAGTTCCCGTTGTTCGCATTGCAGCTGTCGTTCGTGCACGGGTTGTTGTCGTTGCAGTCCTTGCCCGCACACAGATCGGGCTTACGGCACATTCCGTCCTGGCACTGGCCCCCACCCGGCGGGTTGCACGCCGATCCGTTCGCCCGGTCGTCGTGCTCGCAGTTCCCGTTGTTCGCGTTGCAGCTGTCGTTCGTGCACGGGTTGTTGTCGTTGCAGTCCTTGCCCGCACACAGATCGGGCTTCCGGCACATCCCGTCCTGGCACTGGCCCCCACCCGGCGGGTTGCACGCCGATCCGTTCGCCCGGTTATCGTGCTCGCAGTTCCCGTTGTTCGCGTTGCAGCTGTCGTTCGTGCACGGGTTGTTGTCGTTGCAGTCCTTGCCCGCACACAGGTCTGGCTTCCGGCACGTCCCGTCCTGGCACTGGCCACCTCCCGGTGGGTTGCAGGCAGACCCGTTGGCCCGGTCGACGTGCTCGCAGTTCCCGTTATTCGCGTTGCAGCTGTCGTTCGTGCACGGATTGTTGTCGTCGCAGTCCTTGCCCGCACACGGGTCCGGCTTCCGGCACATCCCGTCCTGGCACTGGCCACCTCCCGGCGGGTTGCAGGACGCGCCGTTGGGCCGGCCCTCGTTGACACAGTTACCGTTCTTGGGGTTGCAGCTGTCCTCGGTGCAGGGATTGTTGTCGTTGCAGTCCTTGCCGGCGCAGAGATCCGGCGCCCGGCACATGCCGTTGACACACATCAGCTCGCCGCAGTCGTGGCCGCAGGAGCCGCAGTTCCTCTCGTCGTTGTCCAGGTTGTGGCAGGCGGCCCCGCAACATTCCTGATTCCCGCAGTTGTTGCCGCAGGACCCGCAGTTCTTCTTGTCCTGCTGCAGGTCCTTGCACATACCGTCGCAGTTCGTCTGCCCCATCGGACAGTTGACCGTGCAAGCGCCATTCACACAGGACTGGCCGTTCGGACAGCACATGCCGTTGCAGCAGGGCCGGCCGTTGTTACAGTTCATGCCGCAGGTGCCGCAGTTTCCTTCGTCGTCCTTGAGGTTGCGACAGACGCCGCCGCAGCAGGTCTGACCGTTGCCGCAGGCGTTGCCGCAGAATCCGCAGTTGGCCTCGTCGCCATTCGTGTCCTTGCAGACACCGTTGCAGTTCGACTGACCCATCCCGCACTTGGGGTTGCACTTGCTCATCATGCAGAGCTCATCGGCTCCGCACATCTTCCCGCATTCTCCGCAGTTGCTCTCGTCGTTCGTCGTGTTCTTGCAGACGGCGGAGCAGCAGGCCTGGTTTTGCCCACACGCCTTGCCGCACATCCCGCAGTTGTTGTTGTCGTTCTGGAGATTGCGACAGACGCCGCCGCAGCTGCTCTCGCCCATGCCGCAGTTGTTCTCGCAGGTACCCTTGTTGCAGGTCTGATTGCTCCCGCACATGGTGCCGCAGCCGCCGCAGTTCTTCTCATCGGTCTGCAGGTCTTTGCAGCCGCCGCCGCAGCAGGTCTGACCGCCATCACAGACCTTGCCGCAGGCGCCGCAGTTCTTCTCGTCGATCTGGAGGTTCTTGCAGGCACCGCTGCAGTTGGTCTCGCCCATGCCGCAGTTCAGGCCGCACGAGCCGTTAGAGCACATCTCGTTGGCGCCGCAGGTCTTGGCGCAGTCACCGCAGTTGGCGGCATCGGTCTTCACGTTCTTGCAGGCTCCGCCGCAGCAGAGCTGGTTGCCGCCGCAGGCCTTGCCGCACATGCCGCAGTTGGCTTCGTCGGTGTCCAGGTTCTGGCAGGTGCCCCCGCAGTTGGTCTCGTTCGGGCCGCAGGGGACCTTGCAGGAACCGGAGTCGCAGGCCTGGTTGGCGCCGCAGGTGGTGCCGCAGGCGCCGCAGTTGCTCTCGTCGTCCTGAAGGTTGTGGCAGACGCCACTGCAGCAGGTCTGGCCGGTGCCACAGACCTTGCCACAAGCTCCGCAGTTCGCCTCCTGGTTGTTGAGGTTGCGGCAGGTGCCCCCGCAGTTGGTCTGGCCGGCGGGACAGCACTTCTCGCTCGAGCAGGTGGGGGTGGCGTCCTGGCAGCACTGCTGGCCACAGGCGGTGCCGTTGCAGATGGCGCTGCAGTCGCCGTCCACGCAGCGCTCGCCCTGGCCGCAGCGAATCCCGCAGCCGTTGCAGTTGGCGGCGTCGTTGTGGAGGTTCTTGCAGGTGCCGCCGCAGCAGCTCTCGCCCACGTTGCAGTGGCGGTTGCAGGCGCCACAGAATCCATCTTCGCTGGCGAGGTCGCGGCAGGTGCCCCCGCAGTTGGTCTGACCGGCCGGGCAACACTTGCCCGCGGAGCAGACCTGGCCGGCGGCACAGCAGGCGCCGCCACACATCACGGTATTGCAGGTGGACTTGCAGGTGCCGCCCTGGCAGACCAGCCCGGCACCGCAGGGCCGGTTGCAGCCGCCACAGTGGGCCTGACTGCTGTCGGTCTCGACGCAGGTGTCGCCGCACAGGGTGCGGCCGTTTGTGCAGCCGCAGGTCCCGCGGTTGCAGATCGAGCCCGCGGGACAGGGGTTGTTGCAGTCGCCGCAGTGGCGCACGTCCGAACCGACGTCCACGCAGTCACCGTTGCAGACCCGTTCCGGCGGCGTGCAGACCAGATCGCAGGAGCGGTTCCTGCAGGTCAGGCCCGGGGCGCAGGAGCCGCCGCAGCGGCCACAGTTGGACTCGTCGTTGTCCAGGTTGCGGCAGCTGCCTCCGCAGTTGGTGAAGTCCGGCTGGCAGCAGATGCCGCTCATGCAGGCACCGCCGTCGCCACAGGTGCCGGCGCGGTTCACGCAGTTGCCGGTGCCGCGCTCGCACTCCTTGCAGGCGCCGCCGCAGGCGCCGGAGCAGCAGACGTTGTTGATGCACAGGTTGGACTGGCATTCGGCGGCCGCGACGCAGGCGTCGCCGTTCTTCTTGAACATGGCCACGCAGCTGCCGCCGTTGCACATGAACCCGGCCCCGCAGGCGATGTTGTTGGTGCCGCAGGCGCCGTCGGCGTTGCAGGTGCGGGTGACCCGCGCGTTGCCGCTGCAGCTGGCCGCCCCGCAGGCGGTGCCGGCCGCCTCGCGCCGGCAGCCGCCGTTTCCGTCGCAGCCGTTCGAGCAGGCGTCGTCCCGGCAGGTGCCGCTGGGATCGGCCCCGCCCACGCCGACGTTCGAGCAGGTGCCCTCGCGTCCGGGCAGGGCGCAGGACCGGCAGGTCCCGCTGCAGGCGGTTTCACAGCAGCGGCCCTGCGCGCACACGTTGCTGGTGCATTCGGCGGCCCGGCTGCAGACCGCGCCGTTCGGTTTGCGCCCGCAGTCGCCCGCCGTGCAGACGTTGGGGGCCAGACACTGGGTGTCGCTGCCGCAGGTGCCCCGGCAGGTGCCGCCCATGCAGCCCTTGTAGGGCGCGCAGGAGGTCGGCTGGGGGACCCGGCAGGTGCCGCCCATGCAGGTGCCGGCGCGGGTCTCGGTGTTCTGGGCGGCGTCGCAGCTGGCGTCCCGGCAGACGGTGCCGTCGCGGTACTTCTGGCAGCCGCTCTTGCCGTCGCAACGCCCGTCGTTGCCACAGCTGCGCGGTCCTTCATCCAGACAGACCTTGGCCGGGTCCTTCTCGCCGCGGGCGGCCCGCTGGTCGAGGGTGTTGGCCTTCACCGGGACGCACTTGCCGCGCGCGTCGGGGCTGGCGCAGAACGTACACTTGCCGGTGCAGGCGCTCTCGCAGCAGACGCCGTCCACGCAGAAGCCCGAGGCACACTGGGCCTTGTCGGTGCAGTCCTGGCCGTTGCCCTTGGGGCCGCAGCTGCCCTTCTCACAGCTGTTGGGCTTCATGCACTCGTCGGAGGTGAGACAGCTGCTGCGACAGGTGCCGCGCTCGCAGGTGGATGGGAAACAGGAGATGGCCGTGCCGTCGATGCAGGTGCCCTCGCCATCGCACAGGCTGGCGGGGATGAAGCTGTCCTTGCCCCCGTTCTCGCAGGTGGGCAGCCGGCAGACGGTGCCGGCGGTGTATTTGGCGCAGCCGCCCTGGCCGTTGCAGACGCCGCTCTGGCCGCAGGTCTCCGGCGAGTCGCGGCGGCAGACGTTGTGGACGTCCTCGGCCCCGGCGGGGATGGGCGCGCACTGACCCACCTGCTCGGGCAGGTTGCAGGCCACGCAGGCGCCGGTGCAGGCGACGTTGCAGCAGACCCCGTCGGTGCAGAACCCCGAGCCACATTCCGAGTCGTCTTCACACACCGCACCCAGCGGGCTGAGCCGGCTGCAGGCGTTACCGGCGCAGCAGACGCGCCCCACGCAGGTCCCGGTCGCGCACTCGATATCGCAGGCGCAGGCCTGACCGGCGGCCTTGGGGGCGGCGGGAGCCTCCTTGGGACAGACGGGAGCGGGATTGCCGTTGTCGCCCAGGGTGCCGGGTGGAAAGCTCACCCCGCCGTCGGCGGTCCGCACGCCGATGGCGCGCGTGTTGAAGGCTTCGGTGGTACAGCCGAGCAGCAGGACGGTCGCGGCGGCCAGTCGAACGGCCGCGGTCAGGTTACTCATGGCGAGCCTTCGATTCGCACGCGGGACTCCTCGTGGTGAACCGGGCGGGGCGGACACGGCCACACCAGTGCGTAGCTAACCCCCGTTCAGTAGCGGTTGTCCAGGAACGAATGGGGCCTGCGGCCGCGATCACGGCGAGGCCGTTCGGGGCCAGTCTGCACGCGTTCTTCGGAGGGCGGCGCAAGGGAAAAAGGGCTGGCGCTGCCCGCCAAGATCGTCCGGCGCCGGGGGTACAAAAACGGCCTCGACGGCAGGTTCCCGGTGCGGGTAATAGGGAGCGATGACCTCGTTTCGTCGACTGACCGCGACCCCGGGTGTCTGTTTCGCCGGCCTGCTGGCGCTGGCCGGCTGTGCGCGGGTCACCGGCGGCGGAAACGCGCCTGCCCCCTCCCCGACCGCGCCGTCCGAGACGGTGGAGCTGCCGCGCATTCCGGATCGCCGCTGCTCGCTGGCGGACCACGGCGTACGCGGTGACGGGAGTGCGAACGATACCGCGGCCATCAACAAGGCCATCGCCGCCTGCAACGCCGCCGGCGGTGGAACCTTGCAGTTCCCACCGGGGACCTACCTGGCCGGGTCGGTGCGGCTGCTGAGCAAGGTGCGTCTTCAGCTGGAGGCCGGGGCCACCCTGAAGGCGGCGGCCGAGGGATTCGAGCTCCCCGAGCCCAACCAGTACGACAAGTACCAGGACTTCGGCCACAGCCACTTCCGCAACGCCCTCATCTGGGGTGAAGACATCAGCGACGTGGCCATCGAGGGGCCGGGATCCATCGACGGCGGCAACCTGAAGACCGGCGACGCCCCGCCGGGGATGGGCGACAAGCAGATCTCGATCAAGCGCGGCACCCGCCTGCTGTTCCGCAACCTCACCCAGCAGAGCGGCGGGCACTTCTTTTACCTGCTGTCGGACTGCGAGCACCTGACCATGGTGGGCCTGCAGATGAACCGCGGGCGCGACGGCATCGACCTGATGGGTTGTCGCAAGGTGGACCTGCACGACCTGCGCATCCTGGGCTGCGGCGACGACACCATCGCCCTCAAGAGCGACTACGCCCTGGGCAAGCGGCTGCTCACCGAGGACGTGCGGGTGCGCGACAGCGTGGTCGAGAGCGGCTGCAACGGCCTCCAGTTCGGCTCGGAGACGGCCGGGGACTTCCGCCGCATCCGCTTTTCGCACATCCAGGTGCTACGCAGCGGGAAGGCCGGCATCGGCATCCAGACCAACGACGGCGGGGTGATCGAGGACGTGGTGTTCGACGACATCACCATCAAGCGCGCGGCCAATCCGATCTTCATCAACACCACCCGCCGGCTGCGCACGCCGGAAAAGGTGGGCGCCGGTCGGGTGCGCAACGTCGTGATCCGGAACGTGACCGTGACCGACATGCAGCAGACCCACAACCGCGAGCCGCCCAACGCCGCCACCATCAGCGGCGTGCCCGAGGCGCCGCACGAGAACATCGTGCTGGAGAACGTGACCATCACCTACCCCGGCGGCGGCACGGTGGAGCAGGCCTCGCTCAACCCGCCCTACCCCAACGACTACAACCCGCGGATGCTGGGGCCGCGCCCCGCTTACGGGTTCTACGTGCGCCACGTGCGGGGGCTGGTGTTCCGCAACGTGAAGGTCGGGTTCGAGAACGCCGATCCGCGGCCGGCCTTCGCGGTGTCCGACGTTTCGGACCTGGTGCTGGAGAAGGTGAGCGCCGCCCGCGCGCCCGAGGGCGCCCTGCCCTCGCTGCGCCTCAAGGACGTGCGCGACGTGACGGTGAAGGATTCGACGCCGTTGCCCGCCCTGCGCCTGGCCTCGCAGGCGGACGGCAGCTACTAGCGGCTGCCCGCGCCGTCGGTCACGGGTGGGACACGCCCCCGCCGACGAAGTCGATCCAGTTCACGTTGAACAGGCCCTGGTCGCCGGGGTTCCGGCGGAAGACGAAGCAGGTCCGGTCGGTGTTGCCGGGGTCGGTCAGCGGGGCGGTCACGTCTTGCCAGGTCTGCCAGCCGCCGGTCACCGGGACGGTGGCGGTGCTGATCAAGGCTCCGGTGGGGCTGCCCCGCCGCACCTCGATCCGGCCGCCCAGACCCGCCGACGCCACCCGGTAGGTGACCGAGGTGATGTTCTTGAAGTTCATCTGGTTCCAGCAGACGTAGCTGCCGTCGTTGATGTACGCGAGGTTGAGGTCGCCACCGCCCGGATCGGCGGTCTGCTCGGTGCGCAGGTCGTTGCTGTCGCCGACGTACGTGAAGTGTTCGGCCTCCAGGTGGGTAAAGTGCAGCAGCACCGAGGCCTTGGTGGTCAACCGGGGGGCCGGCGGCGCGCCCGAGTCGGTGAAAGACGCGTCGATGACCTGCCAGGAGTTCTCGGTGGGGATGAGGCCGGTGGCGGTGTTGATGGTGCCCCTGCAGCCCCGGACGGGGGTGCCGTCGTGCTGGTGCTGGTCGTGGCCCAGGGCGGGGGTGACGGCGGCGGCGTCGCAGGAGGCGGCCGGTTCCTCGGCGTCCTTGACGGTGATCGTGTAGTCCACCTTCTGGCCGGGCGCGACGAAGGCGCCGGCGGGCGGGGAGGTGAAGGCCACGGCCGGGCGGGTGTTGCCGGCCACGATCGAGATGGTGGCCGGTGCCGTGCTGGTCCCGTCGCTGACCGTCAGCTTGGCGGTGAAGGCGCCGGGGCGGTCGTAGGTGTAGCTCGGGTTCGGATCGGTCGAGTCGGTGGTGCCGTTGCCGTCGAAGTCCCAGGCGTAGGTCAGCGGCCGCATCTCCGGGTCCGACGAACCGGCGGAGGAGAAACGCACCGCCAGAGGGACCGGACCCGAGTCCACGTCGGAGCTGGCGGCAACGATGGGCGGACGATTGGCGGCGCCGAAGCCCACCCGGTACACCGCCCCGCCCCCTTCCCGGTATTCACCGACGTACATCACGCCGTTGGGTGAGATGCGCATGGTGATGATGCCGCTCCAGCGCAGGTCGGGCAGCCACGTCTCCATGGTCTTGAGCGCGCCCTGAGCGTCGACGGTGATCCGCTGGATCCAGCCGCGCTCGTAGTCCATCAGGAACACCGAGCCGTCGTAGGCGCGCGGCAGCTTCTGCGCAGAGCCGCCCGGCTGCCACTGGTACACCGCGCCTGCCATGGCGGCGCGGCCGCCGCTGCCCCACTTCGATGCACCGTAGCTGTACGAGACCCAGGACGGCCGGGCCGGCGGCAAAGTCTTGGCGCCGGTGTTGAGCGGTGAGTTGTTCGCGGGAGCCTGGCAGTTGAAGGGGGTGCCGCTCTGGCGGGAGCCGAAATCGAAGGCGACGTACGGCTTGTTCTCGGCGATGCAATACGGCCAGCCGTAGTTGCCGGCGCTCTTGGCCTGGTTGAACTCGTCGTAGCCGCGGGGGCCGCGGGTGGTGAGGGCGTCGCATCCGTCGCAGGCGTCGGGCCCGACCTCGCCCCAGTACAGCCACCCGTGCACGCGGTCCACGCGGATCCGGAACGGGTTGCGGTTGCCCATGACGTAGATCTCGGCGCGGCCCCCGCCGCCCTCGAACAGGTTGCCGCGCGGAATGGTGTAGGTGCCGTCGGGCATCGGTTTGATGCGAAGGATCTTGCCGCGCAGGTCGTTGGTGTTGCCGGCGGTGCGCTGGGCATCGAACACCTTGCGGTCGGGGCGGCTGTCGATGGGGCTGTAGCCGTCGGACTGGAAGGGATCCGAGTTGTCGCCCAGGGCGATGTAGAGGTTGCCGGCGGCGTCGAAGTCCAGACCGCCGCCCACGTGGCAGCAGTCGTCGCGGTCCTCGGGGACCTTGAGGACGATCTTCTCGGAGGCCATCACCAGCTTGTCGTCCTTGACCTCGAACCGGGACAGGTGCTGCTCGGGCGTGTTGCGGGCGGTGTACAAGGCATACAGCCAGTGGTTGGTGGCGAAGGCGGGGTCGAGGATCACGCCCATGAAGCCGTCCTCGTTCCCGGTGAAGACGTCGAGCATGCCGGCGGTCACCACGTCGCCGCTGGCCTTCCAGATCTTCAGCGCGCCGTCGCGTTCGGCGATGTAGACGTCCTCGTTGGCGGCCACGTCGATGGTCGTCACGCGGCCCACGCGGGTGGCGAGCTTGACCCGTTCGAAGTTGCCGGGCACGGGCACGAAGGCGGGATCGTCTTGCGGGAAGGCGGGCGGGCCCGTGTCGGGCGGCGGCGGGGCGGGCGCGTCGGG
>JBKPRZ010000456.1:0-10333 GCA_046734815.1 Myxococcota bacterium
CGCGGGGGGCGGGTTCTCCGGCGGCTGCCCACCGCTGCCGCCGGCGCCACCCGCGCCGCCGGAGCCTCCTCCGCCGCTGCCCCCGCTGCCACCCGCGCCCCCGGCGCCACCCGCGCCAGCGTCGGGAGGCACCGGTGCGCCGGCGTCGCTGGGCGGGGGGATCGAGTCGTCCTCACACTCGGTGGCGTTGGCCTTCGAGGCGCAGAAATCCGCGAAGCGCACCTGCTCGTCGCGCAGCAGCTCCTTGCTGTCCAGGCTGCGGTAGATGCCGAACTTGATGTCGTGACCGCTGGCGTTGTCGTCCCACATGTCCGCGTCGCCAGCCTGGGAGAACAGGGTCATGCCGTCTGACAGGCGGCGGATGGTGATCTCCGCCCGCCCCTGGTTGCTGAAGTGGATCTTCAGGTTGACCACCACCCAGACCCCCAGGAACTTGTCGAGCTGGGTGTTGCCGGCGTTGCCCACGCGCCCGGTGGTGCCGAAGGTGCTCACCCGCGGCGTGAGGGTCATGATGGGCGGGCCCAGATCGGACTTGATCTGGAAGATGTGGGTGAACCGGTTCGAGCCCTTGAAGCCGGCGTCCAGCTTGAACTTCCAGCGGTAATAGACCGTCTCGTTGTTCTGGGCCACGATGTCGGACGCGCGCGCCCGGATCTCGGTGCGCTGGCGGTCCTTGCCCCCGCAGCGGTCGTCGTCGAGGTTGACGTGGGCGTGGAAGATGAAGACGTTCTTCTTCAGCTCGTTGTCGAACTCCTCGGTGATGTGCGGGACCATGTGGCCGCAGTCGGGGAGCTCGGTGGTGTACGCCTGGCGCACCAACTCGTAGGTGTTGCCGGCACCATCGGCGCTCATGAGATTGCGGGCGCGGGCGACCGGCGCCGACAGCAGCAGCGCCAGCGCGGTGGCAGCGGCCGACATCCCCGGGCGAACGGCGAGAGGGCGGGAGCTCGAAGAGGACATGCACCCTTTTATGCACCCGAGGATGTCTTTGCGATGTCCCCCGACCGGCAGACACAGCTGTCTCCCGGTCGTGGGGCAGGGGGAATCGCAGTCAGCGGTCTCCGATGGGGGCGCGCACGCGGACGTGGGTCAGGTGGCACGAGGCGATGGGCTTGCCGTCGACGGAGGCGGGCCGGTAGCGCCAGCGCCGGATGGGATCGATCCAGCCATCGCGCACCTGCGGATCGCTGGCGGCGATGACCTTCACGTCGGTGACCCGACCCTCGGTCGAGACGCAGATCCGGAAGGTCCCATCGGCGTCGCGACCGGGTCGGTTGAGCCGGCCGGGCAGGGTCGGGCGAACCCGGGGATCGGCCAGGTCGGTCAGCCGCTGCGCTTCGGTGCTGACCGGTCGGCCCGACGGGCGGACCTCGCTGACGCCCGGCTGGGCGGCGCGGGCGCCCACGGGAGCCAGCGCGGTTGCCAGGATCAGGAAGCTCCAGAGCGCGCGGCGGATGGATTTCGCGTGTGGGTCGATGAACGAACGGATCATGATGTCTCTCCTTCGTGATGGTCGTGTCGGGGTTCAGGTCTTCAGCGCCGGACCGCGCGTACGATCAGGTACTGGCGTGGCTGCTCGAAGCCGAGCGGGGAGGGGAAGGTCTCGTGCCAGGAGATCATTGCGCGGCGGAACTCCTCGCGGCGGTCGTCGTCCAGATTGCCGGCCAGCGCGCGGGCGGGGCCGTAGTGGTTCGCCCACAGCTCGAAGGCCTGCGCGCCCGAGCCGTAGCGGAATCGATTGGTGCCCTCCTCGATCTGCAGATCGAAGGCCGGGTCCAGCAGCTCGTGCAGGCGGTCGTCGCGGCCCCAGGCGAAGGGCGAGGGCGGCGGCGGCTGCGGCGGCGGAGGCATGAAGCGCTTCATCACCCCGAACATGTGAAACAGGTTGCTGTCGTGCTTCCACACGGCCAGGACGGCGCGCCCACCGGGTCGGACCACGCGGGCCAGCTCGCGGGCGGCGGCTTCGGGGTTGCCCGCGAACATGATGCCGAAGGTCGACAGCACGGCGTCGAACTGGCCGTCGGCGAAGGGCAGCCGCTCGGCGTCGGCATGCCGGTAGTCGATGGCCAGACCCAGCGTGCGGGCGGTGGCGCGGGCGTGCTCCAGCATGCGGTCGGCGATGTCGGCCCCGACGACCTCCACCCCGGGGAATCGCTGGGCGATGACCCGCGAGGCCCAGCCGGTGCCGGTGGCCAGGTCGAGCACACGTTCTCCTGCGGTGGGCCGCAGGCGCTCGACCGCGTGCTCGATGGCATCGGCGATGCTGCGGCTGATCTCGTCGTAGCGGCCGCCGGGGCCGTTCCAGACGGCCTGGGCCTTGACATTGTGGGGCTGGACGGTGTTCTGGCCGTTTTGATTGTTCTGGGTGTCTTGGCTGTTTTGGGTGTCGTTGGACATGGGCTCACGATGGAGGGGCCGCGTGGAAGGCATCGTGGAACCGGGCGTGGAATCGATGCCGCCCGGCGTTTGCGGTGGGAAATGCCGGCGGTGCAGGCCAACATGGGGGGTTGGCGGAGGTACCGTGGGCAAGACCGTGGAAACAGCCAGAAAAGACGCCCTGAAACAGGGGATCGTCGAGGTGCGCCTGCTGGGCCCGCTGGCCGTGACCCGACAGGGCGCGCCCATCCCGCTGCCACCGTCGCGCAAGGTGCGGGGGTTGCTGGCCTATCTGGCCTTGAGCCCGCGGCCGCCGTCGCGGTCCCGGCTGTGCGCGCTGTTCTGGGACGTGCCGAACGATCCGCGGGGCGAGCTGCGCTGGTGCCTGAGCAAGCTGCGCGCCCTGCTGGACCAGCCCGACCGCCGGCGCGTGGTCACCCAGGACGAGACGGTGGCGCTGGACCTGTCGGATTGCCAGGTCGATGTGGTTCAGATCGAGCAGGCGCTGCGAGGAGGCGTGGACACCGTCGACCCGCCGGAGCTGGCCCGGGTTGCCGGGCTGTTCCTCGGGGATCTGCTGGAGGACCTGACCGTCGACGCCAGCGCCGAGCTGACCGGGTGGTTGACCGTCCAGCGGGGGCGGTTCCGCGCGCTGGAGGTGGCGGTGCTGGAGGCGCTGGCGACGCGCGCGCCCACGCCGGAGCAGTCGCTGCGCTGGCTGGAGACGTGGGTGCAGCGCGCGCCGTTCGAGGCGCGGGCGCACGAGCGGATGCTGGAGGCCCTGGTGCGGGCCGGGCGCAGCCGGGACGCGGAAGAGCACCTGGCCGCCGCCATCCGTTCCTTCGAGCAGGAGGGCATCGACTGGGAACCGCTGCGCCAGGCCTGGCAGGCCAGGCGCACGGCCGCCCCGCCGCCGCGGATCGAGATCGCCGCCCCTCCGCCGCTGGTGGCGCCCGCACGCGCGCGGGGGCGGGCCTCGGTGGCGGTGATGCCGTTCCTCGACCGCGTCTCGGGAGCCTCGTCCCCGGGCCGGGTGGGCGACGGTCTCACCGAGGACATCATCATGCAGCTGGCCAAGCTGCGGGTGCTGTTCGTGATCGGCCGGGGCAGCGTCTTTGCGCTGCGCGACCGGGGCATCGGGGACCAGGAGGCGGGCCGCATCCTCAACGTCGAATACATGGTCAGCGGTTCGGTGCGGCGGGAAGGGGGCGGCCAGCTGGTGGTGACCGTCGAGCTGTCCGACGCGCGCGACGACCGGATCGTGTGGACCGATTCGCTGGAAGGCGCGGCCGGCGAGACCTTCTCGTTTCTCGACGAGATCGTGGCCCGCATCGTCTCGGCTCTGGCCAAGGAGATCGAGCAGGCCGAGAGCCAGCGGGCGGTGCTCAAGGCGCCCAGCTCCCTGGATGCCTGGGAGTCATACCACCGGGGGCTGTGGCACATGTACAAGTTCACCGGCCCCGACAACCAGCACGCCAGCGACCTGTTCCGGTCGGCGCTGCAGCTGGACCCGACCTTCGCCCGGGCCCACGCCGGGCTGTCCTTCACCCATTTCCAGAACGCCTTCCTGGGGCTGACGCAGGACCGCGACCGCCAGATCGAGCTGGCCTTCCAGACGGCAGGGCAGAGTCTGGCCGCCGACGACCACGATCCGGTCGCCCACTGGGCGATGGGGCGCGCGCTGTGGTTGCGGGGGGCCCAGGACGAATCGCTGGCCGAGCTTCGCCGGAGCGTCGAGCTGAGCCCGAACTTCGCGCTGGGGCACTACACCCTGGGGTTCGTGCAGAGTCAGTCGGGCGACCCGCGCGCTTCGCTGGAGGCGACCAATCAATCGCGCGAGCTGAGCCCCTTCGATCCCTTGCAGTTCGCCATGCTGGCCAGCCGGGCCATCGCCCACATCCGGCTGGAGGAATTCGAGGAAGCGGCCGACTGGGCCGTGCGCGCGACCTCCCGCCCCAACGCCCACGAGCACATCCTGGCCATCGCCGCCGGCTGTCTGTCGCTGGTCGGCCGCCGGGACGAGGCCCGCCTGTTCGTCGGCCGGATCCGCGAGCGGGTGCCCGGCTACACGATCACCACCTTCCTGCGTGCCTTTCGCTTCGCTCCCGAGACCGAACGGCTCCTGCGCCACAGCGTGCGCGGCATCGGCCTGCACGACTGACCCGGCCCCGATGCTCAGAGTCCGCCCGCGGACCGGTTGTCGGCGGCGGCGGCGTTTCTCGGGATCAGCGGGCTCAGCGCTTCGGCCAGCCGGCGGGAGTAGAGGCTGGCGCCCTCCGGCGTCAGGTGGACGTCGTCGGCGTAGCGTCGCGGCTGCAGGTCGGTGGCGAAGGTCCGCAGGTCCAGCAAGGTCATGCCGGCCTCGGCGATCCGCCGGGCGCTCTCGGCCGGGATGTCATAGGGCACCGGCGTCGGGTAGGCGACGAACACCAGCCGGCTGCCGTGGGCGCGGGCGGCGGCCAGCAGGCGATCGAGCGCACGGTAGCCTGACGGCGCAGCCGGGCCTGGCGCTGCTCGCCGGCGCAGGTGGCTGGCGTTGGCCTCGTTGAGGGCCACCGCGAACGGCTGGTAACCCGGCACGGCCAGCCCCAGCGCGCGCTCGCGGATGCGCGAGCGCAGGGCGAAGCTGGCCCAGCCCGTCGCCACCAGGAACTCGATGCGATCCCCCGCCGCCGGCAGGTCCACGTCGAACACCGACGGCCAGTCGGCGCGGTCGGTGAAGAAGCGGGCCATCCGTCCGATCTCGATGGCGTTGCCGTCCTCGATGTCGTTCTCGTAGAAGGTGACCACGAACAGGTCGGCGCTCACACCCGGGCGCCAGAAGTAGTGGTTGAGGATGTGGTACCAGTCGTTGATCCGGGAGGCGTCGGCGACGAACTTGCCCGCCTGCAGCGGCTGTCCCAGCGAGCCGGACAGCGAGCTGGCCAGCAGCTCGGGGTCTACCCCGCGGTCGGTGGCGGAGTTGCCCACCAGAGCCACCCGGAAGGCGGCCGCGCGCCCCAGGTCGCGCGCCGCTTCGGCGTAACCGCGGAACCGATGCAGGTCGCGCGAGGCATCGACCAGGACCACCCGCGAGATCACCTCCAGGCCCAGCAAGGTGGCCAGCACGCAGGCGGCCACGACCAGCGCCGCGCCCAGACGCCGGGGCGGTCTGGCCTCGGCCCGCTCAGAACTGGAAATAGATGAACTCAACCGGTCGCTCCGCGTGAAATACCAGCAACATGACCGCGACATAGGCGTAGGCCAGCCCCCGGGCCGGGGCCGGCAGCACCACGAAGCGATCCAGGTGGCGCTCGCCGCCGATGGCCTGCTCGAGCACCAGCAGCGGTGCGGCCAGCAAGGCCATGAACGTGACGGCCGACAGCACCGCCGGGGTGACGGTGAAGTCGGTGGTGATCAGCCGCAACATGCCCAGGGCGCTGCCGAAGCTGTCCGCGCGGAACAGCAACCACCCGAGGCAGGTCAGATGGAACATCAGCAAAACCCGCAGCCAGCGGCGCGGCCGCGCCGCCCGGGCGCCGGCGGGCACCACGTCGGGGATGCCCAGCGCGCGGAAGCCAGCCAGCAACAGCCCGTGGTACAGGCCCCAGGCCACGAAGGTCCAGCTGGCTCCGTGCCACAGCCCCCCCAGCAGCATGGTGAGGATGAGGTTGCGGTACTGGCGCACGCGTCCGCCCCGGTTGCCGCCCAGCGGGATGTACAGGTAGTCACGCAGCCAGGACGACAGGCTGATGTGCCAGCGCCTCCAGAAGTCGCTGGGGCTCTGCGCGCTGTAGGGCAGGTCGAAGTTGATGACCAGGTCGTAGCCGAAGAAGCGCGACACCCCCCGGGCGATGGACGAGTAGCCGGAGAAGTCGCCGTAGATCTGGAAGGCGAAGGCGTACAGGCCCACCAGCGCCTCCGGCCCGGTCAGCCCGGCCGCGGTCCCGTCCTCGAAGCGGAAGAAGACCGCGTTGGCGATGACCGCCATGTTGTCGGCGATGACCACCTTCTTGAACAGCCCGATGGCGATCAACCAGACGCCTTCGGCCAGCGCGCGGGCTTCCAGGCGGCGCGGTCCGGTCACCTGCGGCAGCAGGGTGTGCGCGCGCATGATGGGCCCGGCCACCAGGTGGGGGAAGAAGCAGACGAACAGCGCGAAGTCCGGGAAGCTGGTGGTCGGCTCGCACTCGCCCCGGTAGATGTCGATGGTGTAGCTCATCGCCTGGAACGTGTAAAAGCTGATCCCGGCGGGCAGCAGCAGGCCCAGGATGTGGGGGGACGCGTTCAGCCCGAACACGCGCAGCAGCTGGGAGAAGCTGGTGGCGAAGAAGTCGAAGTACTTGAAGAAGCCGAGGATGGCCAGGTTGGCCACCATGCTGATGACCAGGAAGGTCTTGCGCCGACGCTGCTCGGGCAGCCGGTACAGGACCGGCAAGAGGACCCCGTAGGCCAGCACCACCAGCAAGGTCCCCAGAGGCACGGCCAGCTGGCGCCAGGAATGGGGGAGGGCGGCGGCCGCCCGCGGAAGGTCCCCCGCGCGCAGGGCGGCGCCGATCGCGCCGTACGAGATCCCGCTGGCCAGGAGTAAGGCGCTGGCGACCAGCAGCGCCCCCAGCGCCCGCAGGCGGGCGGTCGGCAAGCGCTGGTTGGCCACACCGAGGCCGCCGATGTAGTCGACCACCGTGGACAGCAGGATCAGGAACAGGAACCGGTAATCCCAGCACCCGTAAAAGGCGTAGCTGGCCACCAGCATCAGCCGGTTCTGGCCACGGTGGGAGAGCCGCCAGTAGGGGATAAGCAAGGCGGCGAAGAACAGCCAGAACACGAACGTGTTGTAGTTCACGGCGCTTCCCGCAACGTCTCCCCAATCTGGGCACGACCGCGCCTGTGCCCATGGTGACCTTCCCTGAGGGGTGGCCCCGGCGGTGGTGTACCACCGCACCACCGCCGCCGTCGGTCAATGCACGGGCTGGGGTGGCGGGCCCGAGCCGGGCTGGACCTCGGGGGCCGGCAACTCGGGTTCCCGGTGCAGCGCGCGGCTGTCGGGCAACAGCTGGTTCAGGTAGGCGAAGCGCACCAGCTCGACCGCCGACCGACAGCCGAGCTTGGCGAGGATGCGGCCCCGGTGGCTGTCGACGGTCTTGGGCGAGATGAACAGCTCGCGCGCGATCCGTCGGTTCGTCAGGCCCCGCACCACCAGGTGGAAGACCTCGCGCTCGCGACCGGACAGCACCCCCAGGATGTCGGGTGCACGCTCGACAGATTCGCACAGCTCGGGGGGCAGCGAACGGGTCAGGTAGGTCCCGCCACGGGCCACCGCCATGATGGCCTCGTTCAGCGTTTCCAGGGCATCGGTCTTCAGCACCACCCCGCGCGCGCCCGCCTGCCGCGCCCGGCTCACGGCCCGCCACGACGGCGAATCGGTGAACACGACCACTCCGCCGCCGGGCAGGTGGTCGCAAAGCTCGCGGACCGTCGAGGCGCCCTCCCGGCCGTCGATCTCGATCTCGGTGACCACCACGTCGGGTGTCAGCTTGTCGATCATCAGCACCGCGCTCCGCAGGTCCGCGCAGCTGGCGACTGCCTCGAGCTCGCGGGACTGCTCCAGGTGACATTGCACGCCGGCCCGCACGACCGGATGCGGATCCAGAATCAGTATTCGCATCGTCTCTCCTCCGACTGTCCGGGAGAGACACCAGCACAGGCCGTGCCTGACGATCGGGCCCGATCCGTCGGAGGAATGCCCCGGCCGCTCGGGGGCAGAACGCCCGCTGCGGCAGGTTGCCCCACCGTGGCCGAACGCCGCGCCGACCGTCCCGGGACGGCGTCGGATGGCCAGCTGTGGCAATCGGCCTCGTCGCCCGCGCGGCGGCCTCAGGCGGCCAGGCCGGTCTCGGCGGCGCGGTTCGAGCTGGGCAGGGCGCGGCAGTTGTCGCAGCGGCCGCAGGCGTCGCCCGCGTCCTCGCCGAAGTAGACGCGCAGAAAGCCCATGCGGCACTGGGCGGTCTGCGCATATCGCATCATCGCTTCCAGGCGTTCGTGGTCGTCGTTGCGGCGCTGTTCGTATCCGTCCAGCAGCCGGTCGAGCTCGTCGGGCCGGGACAGCTGGCGGCGCGCGCGGATCTGGCGCCCGGGCTGGAGGATCCCCGCTCCCTGCAGCAGCGCGATCACCACCCGGGTCTTGCGTTCGGCCAGCCCGGTGGCCTCGGCCAGCAGGGGAACCGTGGCGCCGGGGTGGCCGGTGCGAGCGACCTCCGACACCACCTGGAACAGCCGCCAGCTGTCCTCGCGCCGCGGGTACTTGCCGCCCAGAAAGAAGCTCTGGATGCGCCGGTCCTCCAGGCGGTACAGCAGCGAGGCCCGCGCCGGCGCCCCGTCGCGGCCGGCCCGCCCGGCCTCCTGGTAATAGCTCTCCGGCGAGTCCGGGAACTGGTAGTGGATAACCTGACGGATGTCGGGCTTGTCGATACCCAGCCCGAATGCCTTGGTCGCCACCATCACCCGCACCTCGCCGGCCATGAAGCGTTCCTGCGACTGGTGCCGTTCGGGGCCGCGCATCTTGCCGTGATAGAGGGCCACGGTCAGGCCGGCCTGCTCCAGCCGGTGGTACAGCTCGTTGGCCGCCCGCACGGTGGCGAGGTAGACGATGGCCGCACCCGGTGTATCCGCCAGCAGGCTGGTCAGCCGGTCGAACTTGCTGTCGTCGTTCACCGTCCGGTACACCTCCAGCTGCAGGCCGGGGCGGTCGATGCCGGTGTTGACCACCGCGGGGTCGTTCAGTCCCAGCTGCTTGCAGATGTCGACCGCCACCGCCGGCGTGGCGGTCGCGGTCAGCGCCAGCGCGCGGGGTCGCCCCAGCGTGCGGATGGCCTCACCCAGCGCCAGGTAGGAGGGGCGGAAATCGTGTCCCCACTGCGACACGCAGTGGGCCTCGTCGATCACGAACAGCGAGACCCCCGACCGCTTCAGCAGCTGCAGACACTCCGGTTTCTCCAGCCGCTCGGGGGTCACGTAGATCAGCTCCTGCTCGCCGGAAATGATCTCCTCGACCACCTGCTGCTCCTCGCTGGAGCTGAGGGTCGAGTCCAGCTTGGCGGCCGGGATGCGCGCCTGGGCGGCCTTCTCGTGCTGGTCTTTCATCAGCGCGATCAGCGGCGAGACGATCACCGTGGGCCCCGGGATCAGCAGCGCGGGCAGCTGAAAGCAGAGCGACTTGCCGGTGCCGGTGGGCAACACGCCCAGGGTGTCGCGGCCGTCGAGCACCTGCTCGATGATCTCCCGCTGCCCGGGCCGAAAGCGCGTCACGCCGAAGCGGTCGCGGGCCAGCTGATACAGCTGGGGCCATCGGTCGGCGTCGCGCGCCGAGGACGCGCGGGCAGAGGTCGAGCGGCGAGACTGTCGAGTCATTCTCAGCCTGCAACATGGGTCCGGCGCACGCCGACGGAGAGGGGTCCTGACGGCGCAAGAAATTCGTCGGCGCCCGGTCGATCAGCGCGTGGACGGCATGGGCCCCACGTAGCGCGAGGCGGGCCGGATCAGCCGGCCGGTCCGGCGCTGCTCGGCGATGTGAGCCAGCCAGCCCGCCACCCGGCCGACCGCGAAGGTGGTCGAGAACGACGCCCGGTCCAGGCCCACCGCCTCCAGCAGCAGGGCGGTGTAGAACTCCACGTTCGCGCGCAGCGGCCGGTCCGGGTGGCGCTCGGCCAGCAGCGCCTCGGCGGTCTGCTCCACCGCCCGGGCCAGGGCCAGCCGCGCACCGGCGCCGGCGCCGCCTCCCTCCAGCCGGGCCAGCGCCCGCTCGAGCACGAACGCCCGCGGGTCGCGCACCCGGTAGATCCGGTGGCCCAGCCCCATGATCCGGCGTCCGGCCCCCAGCTCCGCCTCCAGCCAGCCCCGGGCCGCCGCCGGCGCGCCGATCGCGTCCAGCATGTCCAGCACCGGCCCGGGCGCCCCGCCGTGCAGGGGACCCTTGAGC
>JBKPRZ010000457.1:0-4105 GCA_046734815.1 Myxococcota bacterium
GTCGTGGCGGCACCGGCGGCGGCACCCCCGCCACGGGCGGTAGCTCCGGCACCGGCGGTTCGGCTGGCACGGGCGGCAGCGCCGGCACCGGCGGCAAGGCCCCCGACGCCGGCAGCAAGATGGACGCCCGCGGCCCCGACACCATGCGCGCGCCGGATACGGGCGCGTCGCCCGACGTGAATCGCGAAGCAGGCGGCGGAGGCGCGGCGAGCCCGATGATGAGCTTCTTCGTCACCAGCGGACCGGCCGGCAACGGGGGCAATCTCGGTGGTCTGGATGGGGCGGACAGGAAGTGCCAGGAGCTCGCGGCAGCCGTGGGCGCCGGAAGCAAGACCTGGAGGGCTTATCTCAGCGCCGCCATGGGACCGAACAACATGCCCGTGAACGCGAAAGACCGGATTGGAAATGGTCCCTGGTACAACAGCAAGGGCGCGCTGGTGGCCATGACGAATGCAGAGCTGCACACGCGCAAGGGCGACTACATGGTGTTTCTCGATGAGCGCGGCGGTTTCACGAACGGACAATGGGCCAACTCGCCCCGACCCAATCAGCACGACATCATGACGGGCACGAACGCCGACGGCACCCTGAACCGGGGTACGACTTGTCAGGACTGGACGGCGAATACCGGCACGCCGGGTCCGACTGTGGGTCACACCGATGGACTTGGGCCGGGCGGCAATCCGAATGGCAACTTTGGAATCTGGAACTCGTCGCACGGCAGCCAGAGCTGCACCGCTCAAGGCGTAGGCTCCGGCGGCGGCCGCGGCGCCATCTACTGCTTCGCAACCAACTAGCAGAATCGGGACCCTCGCCCGGCCGCCGAGCGGTCGAGGCGGGGGCCCCGTCACCGGTCCCGCACCTCGTAGGCTGGCACCGGCACCTCGGCCTCCCGCGAAACGTCGCGCGAGGCGAGGTCCTGCCGGCGTCCGTCACCCATCCGGAGGCTGAAGACATGAAACGAATCGTTTTGACCCTGGCCGGGCTGTTCACCCTGGCGGTGGCCGCGTGTTCATCGGACAACAACAGCGGCGGCACAGGGGGCAGCGGTGGTGCAGGTACGGGTGGCCGCGGCGGAAACGGCGGGACCGGCAGTGGAACCGCAGGTATCGGCGGTGGCAGTGCAGGCACCGGCGGCTCGGCCGGTACCGGCGGCAAGGCGCCCGACGCCGGAGGCAAGCTGGACGCCCGCGGCCCCGACACCATGCGCGCGCCGGATACGGGCATGTCGCCCGACGTGAGTCCCGAAGCAGGCGGCGGAGGTGCAGCGAGCCCGATGATGAGTTTCTTCGTCACCAGCGGCCCGGCCGGCAATGGTGGCGACCTCGGTGGCTTGGCCGGTGCGGACAGGAAATGCCAGGAACTTGCCGCCACGGTGGGCGCCGGAGGCAAGACCTGGAAAGCCTACCTGAGCACGTCCACGGAAAATGCGCGGGATCGGATTGGAAGCGGGCCCTGGCGGAATGCAAAAGGAGTGGTGGTCGCAGAGAACGTGACCCAGCTGCACGACCAGGGCATGAATCAGATGGGTGGAACCCTCGTTCAGACGTGGCCCAGAGGCGGACAGGCCGTGAACCTGATCCTCGACGAAAAGGGCAATCCGGTACCGACCGGCGGCGCAGCGGGCCAGCGCCACGACATTCTGACCGGCTCGAACCTCGCCGGAATGGTCGACGGCAACAACCACTGTAACAACTGGACAGGGACGACCGGCACTTCGAGAGTCGGTCACTGCAATCGAGCCGGGGGCGGGCAGAATCCGGACTCCTGGAACTCGGCCCACACGGCCGGATGCGGCCCGAACATGGGCAATGGAAACTTCCAGCCCAACACGGTCGGGAGTGGTGGAGGGCGCGGCTCGATCTACTGCTTCGCCACCAACTGACTTGCTCCGGCCGTTCCGGCCTCTACGTCGCCACCACGGCGCCCAGTTCGCGGGCGGCCCAGTCGCGGAAGGATTCCTGGTCGGCGGGTTCGCCGTGGTGGAGGGCGAGGCGGCGGACTTCGGGGAGGGAGCGGACCCAGCGGAGGAGCTCGTCGCGGTCGGCGTGGGCGGACAGGCCGGAAAGGGTCTCGCGGGTGGCGGCGACGGGTACGCGCTGGTTGCCGAGGAGGATGCTGTCGCCCGGGCGGGCGTTCTGGATGGCGTGGCCGGGGGTGCCGGGGGCCTGGTAGCCCACGAACAGGACCAGGGTCTCGGGGCGCGGGAGAAGGTCCTGCAGGTGGCCGACGATGCGGCCGCCGGTGCACATGCCGCTGCCGGCGATGATCAGCATCGGTTCCTTCACGTCGCGCAGGCGCATCGAATCGCTGCCCCGGCGGACGGCGTACAGGCCGGCGAAGTCCAGCGGGTCGTCGCCGGCGGCGAGCTTGCTGGCGGCTTCGCGGTCGAAAAGATGCCGCGAGCGTTGATAGACTTCGGTGATCCGCAGGCCCAGGGGGCTGTCCAGGGCGACGGGCAGGTCGGGCACACGGCCGGCTTCGACCAGGTTGTTCAGGTGGTACAGCAAGGCCTGGGTGCGGCCGATGGCGAAGGCGGGCACCAGGATGTGGCCGCGGCTGGCGATGGAGCGGATCAGGATGCGCGCCAGCTCGGCTTCGATGTCCGCCCAGCCGTGGCGGTGGCTGCGGCCGCCGTAGGTGGCCTCGAGCAGCACCACGTCCACCGGGCCGGGATCCCAGCGGGCGTTGTAGTCGGGCAGGATCGGTGAGCCGGGGCGGCCCAGGTCGCCCGAGATGATCACCCGGCTCTGCTCGGACAGCAGCTCGACGCTGGCCGAGCCCAGGATGTGCCCGGCCTCGTGCAGCCGCACGCGGATCTCCCGCCGGTTGTCGATGGGCGAGAAGGTCTGGCCCTGCTCGGTGGGCCGCGACAGCGACCGGAAGCGAGCCAGGAAATCGTCGACGGCGCCGGGAGAGCTTCCCTGCAGGCGCAGGCCGTCGGCGAGGACCAGGCGCGCGATCTCGAGGGTGGCCGCGGTACCGTGGATCGGTCCGGCATAGCCCCGCTCGAGCAGGGCGGGCAGCGACCCGACATGGTCGTTGTGGCCGTGGGTCAGGATCACCGCCTCGACCTGGGACGCCTGGTCGGACATCCGCCAGCGGCTGGCCTCCTCCCCTTGCGCGATCCCGCAATCGACCAGGATCGCCGCGCCACCGAGGGTCACCCGGGTCATCGCCCCGGTGACCGACCGGACCGCGCCCAGCAGCTCGACGGCGCCATCCCGGGTGGCGTGCCGGGGGGTCTGCGCGGCAATGCTCCGGACGGGCATGGGCGCATTGTAAAACGTGGGTACTGACCCGCTGAAATTTCAATGATCGCGTCGGCGGCGTCTCCCGACCGGGAGACAGGCCGTGCTGCCCTGTGGCGACGGGGGTGCCGTCAGCGCGGGCCGTCGCGATCGTTGTGCTGCAGGAGCGCGATCTTCAAGACGCCCCCGAACTTTGGCAGTATCTGGCCTGGACGTCCCCAGGTCCTTGGTGGAGGAACCCTATGAAGAGAGTTGGACTGCTCGCCGTCATTCCGGGGCTGCTGATCCCCGCGCTGGCCTTCGCCCAGGGGGGCGATTCGGGCTCGATCATCGGCTACGTCTTCGACCAGGCCGGCAATCCCATCCAGGGCGTGAAGGTGACGGCCACGTCCCCCACGCAGATCGGCGGGCCGAAGGTGGCGTACACGGACGACGGGGGCGCGTTCCGCATGCGGGCGCTGATCCCGGGCACGTTCGAGGTGCGGGCCACCGCCGTCAAGCTGAGCCCGGTGGTGCAGAAGGACGTCCAGGTCGGCATCACCGCTCCGGTCGAGCTGAACTTCGTCATGGAGGTGCAGACCAAGGAGGACACGGTCATCGTGGTCGAGCGGGCGCCGCTGGTCAGCACCACCCGGGCCAACGTGGCCGAGGAGTTCGGGTCCGACTTCATCGAGGCGCTGCCCCACGGGACCAGCTCGTCGCTGGCCGGCCGGGACAACATCCACCGCGACATGCTGGGCTCGGTGGCGGGGTCGGTGGCCAACCGCATGCGCGGCGGCGCCGCCAACCAGACCATCGTCACCCAGGACGGGTTCGACATGGGTCCGCCCGGCAAGACCATCTCGCCCAGCTTG
>JBKPRZ010000458.1:0-3946 GCA_046734815.1 Myxococcota bacterium
GGTCATCGCCCCGCGCCGACGGCGTTCCCGCGTCCGGCGGCGCCGCCCGTGCCGACGTCGCGCACGCCGCCGCCAGCGCGCAGGCCAGCAGCAGCCAGGATCTGCCTCCTCGATCTCGCATCATCATTGTCGTTCTCCTGCCTTCCGCGGTCTCATCGCCGCGTCGAAACGCGCCAGGTCCAGCATCACGTCCACGCCCGCGCGTTGCCCGACGTAGATCACCGTCCCCGACGGCAGCTCCTCGTGCGCCCGCTGGTCCTCGATCTCAGCGGCCAGTTCCCGCTGCTCCCGCCGCAACCGCGCCAGCTCGGCCGCGATGGCGCCGCGGTCGCCCGGTTTCGCGACCGGCTGTTCGCTGCGGCCGGGGATCACCAGATCGCTCTTGCCCGGAATCACCAGCGCTTCGGCCCGGTCCTTCGCTGTGACCCCGACCTGCGCTTCGCTCCGACCCAGCTCCGTTTCCGTCCGCGGGCGCATCGCCAGCACCAGGACGGCGGCCGCCGCGGCCGCGCCGATCAGCACCGGCAGCAGCAACCGCCGCGCACGCTTGCGCCGCACGCCCGGCATCCGCGCCAGTACCCCGTCGGTGAACGCGGCCGAGGCTGCCGCCGCGGGCAACCCGCGCAGCGCCCCTCCCACCCGTGGGTCCGTCTCGCCCGGGGCGTCGGTGGGGGGCGTGTGCGGCGATCGGGGGTCGGTCATCGGTGCGCTCCGTTCCAGTAGGGGGCCAGGCGCTCGCGCAACATCGCGCGGCCGCGGTTGATGCGGGAGCGGACGGTGCCTTCGGGGCAGCCCAGCGCCACCGCGATCTCCTCGTAGGACAGACCCTGGATCTCGCGCAGCACCACCGCCGCCCGGAAGGCGACCGGCAGCGCGCCCAGCGCCTCCTGCGTCTGTCGTTGCGCCTCCAGGGACAGCATCTGCGTCTCCTGGTCGCGCGCGACCGCTCCGTCTTCGCGGTGGCGATCGAACAGCCAGCCGTAAAAACGCGCCCGCCGCACCCGGCGCTCCTCGCTGTGCACCAGGTTGGTGGCCACCCGGTACAGCCAGGGCGCGAAGCTGGCGCCGTTTTGCACCCGCGGCGGCGCCAGGTACAGGCGCACGAAGCTTTCCTGCGCCAGCTCCTCGGCCCGCACCCGGCACCCGGTCATGCGGGTCAGGTAGTTGACCATCGGGTCCTTGTGGCGGTCCACCAGCATGCGAAAGCCCTCGGCGTGCCCGTCGCGCGCGCGCGTCAGCAGCTCGTTGTCGCTGGGAGCGGGCATCGCCGTCCCCCCATAACGCCGGTCACTCGCGGAAAGTTCCCGGGCGCGTAAACTGCGCCGGTGACGTTCACCCAGCGGCTGCGCGACGGGGTCCGGCGCGGCGAGATCACCTGCAGCGTCCGCATCTGGATGCGCCCCCACGTCAAGGTCGGCGGTCGCTACGCCATGGAGGAGGGGGAGATCGAGGTCCAGGCCATCCAGCCCATCAGCTTCGAGGACATCACGCCCGACCTGGCGCGCCGTTCCGGCTTCCAGGGCGTCCTCGACCTGCTCAAGGTCGCCAAGCACGGCCACGGCGACCGCATCTACCTGATCGAGTTCCGCTACATCCCGCCGGCCACCGCGCGCCCACGGAGGCCTCGCCGTGTCCCGCCGTCCGCACCGCGGCCACGGTCCGCACCGCGCCGACGCCGGTAAGTATTTTTGCAGCTTGGCCGGGCCGCCCCGGGGTCCTAGCGTGGCGGGATGAAGAGCGCGCGTGTGATTTCCGTCGCGATCGTCGTGATGCTCGTCTTGGCCCTGGTGGCCGCAACGTTCAGCTACCTCAACGAGGGCCGCCTCACCCTCGGCACCGTCGCGCGGTTTCTGTTCTTCGTCGCGATGGCCGGTGTCCTGCGGGCGTTCGTCGTCAGCCAGCGCCGGCGCGCCGAGCGCTCGGATTCGCCTCCGCGCTGATCTCGGTCCGAGCCGAGCGGGGCCGTCGCGCGGTCAGCGACGGGGCACCGAGACGCGGACCGAGGGCCGGCGCACCGGCCGCCGCGGCCGCGGGGTCGGGGTCAGCGCCTCGCGCGCGGAGTCGGCGCCGGGCGTGACCTCGTCGACGCCGCTGGCGCCGAAGTGCAGGTCGCGCAGCAGGCCGTCCTCGATGCCGTAGATCAGCGCGTACACCGACAGCTGCTGGCCGCGGGCCCAGGCGTCCTGCACCACGGTGGTCTCGCAGACGTGTTGCGCCTGCTCGATGACATTCAGCTCGCACAGGCGGGCCAGGCGGCCATCGAAGTCGGCGATCGGATCGATCTGGGCGCGGTGCTTGACCCGGACGTCCTGCACGTGGCGCAGCCAGTTGTCGATGAGGCCCAGCTTGGCGCCCTCCAGCGCCGCGCGCACGCCGCCGCAGCCATAGTGGCCGCACACGATGATGTGGTGGATGCGCAGCACGTCGACCGCGTATTGCAGCACCGACAGGCAGTTGAGGTCGGTGTGCACCACGACGTTGGCCACGTTCCGGTGCACGAACAGCTCGCCCGGCAGGAGCCCCACGATCTGGTTGGCCGGCACGCGGCTGTCCGAGCAGCCGATCCACAGGTAGTCGGGCGCCTGCTGCTGCACCAGCCGTCCGAAGAAGTCGGGCTGGCTCTGGACCATGCGCGCAGCCCACGACCGGTTGTTCTCGAACAGCGTCTTCAGCGTACCCACAGGGACCCAGGGCACCGTACGACACCGGGAGCGGCTGTGCAAGCGTGCGTCGAGAATCCTGTTCGCTTGTGGGACGGTGTTTCCCAGGGCCGGTCACGCGCGCGTCGATGACCGCGCCGGCGCGCGGACGCACACTGGCATGGGGCTGGCTACCGACCGTCCGCATGCGTTCGGACCTGCGGTTCGCGCTTCGGTCGCTGTGGAAGCACCGGTCGTTCACGGCGGTGGCGCTGGTGGCGCTGGCGCTGGGCATCGGCGCCAACACCGCGCTTTACAGCGTGGTCAGCCGCGTGTTGCTGCAGCCGCTGCCGTACCCCGATCCCGACCGCCTGGCGATGGTCTGGACCATGGACGACCGCCTCGCCGACGGCCGCACCCCGGTCACCCCCGCCGACTACGAGGAGTGGCGCGCGCGCAGCCGGTCCTTCCAGGCGATTGCCGCCGGAGACGACGTCACCTTCAACCTGACCGGCGCCGGCGAGCCCGAGAGCCTGATGGGATACGCCGTCGAGCCGGGGATGTTCGATCTCCTGGGCGTGCCCGCGGCGCTGGGGCGTGTGTTCGAGCGCGGAGATGGCGATCAGGTGGTGGTGCTGTCGCACGCGCTGTGGAAGCGGCGCTTCGGCGCCGATCCGTCCATCGTCGGACGCACCTTGACCCTGGACCAGCGCAGCTACCGGGTGCTCGGCGTGATGCCCGAAGGCTTCCGGCTGATCGGGCAGAGCGAGCTGCTCACGCCGCTGGCGTTGCCTCCCGAATTGCAGCACTCGCGCGAGGCGGCGATGCTGCGGGTGGTGGTGCGCCTGGCGCCGGGCACGACCCTCATCCAGGCGCGCGCCGAGATGCAGGCCATCGCCGCCGCCCAGAAGTCCGCCCACCCCGAGACCAGCACCCATCGCGGCGCCGACGTGCAGAGCATGCGACAGCTGGCGGTGGGCGACATCGAGCCCACGTTGCTGGTGCTGATGGGCGCGGTGGCCTTCGTGCTGCTGCTCGCGTGCAGCAACGTGGCCAGCCTGCTGCTGGCCCGCACGGTGGCGCGCCGGCGCGAGATCGCCATCCGCGTGGCCCTGGGCGCCGGGCGCGGCCGCCTGATCCGCCAGCTGCTGGTCGAGAGTGTGCTGCTGGCGCTGGGCGCGGGCGTGCTGGGGCTGCTGCTGGCGCTGTGGGCGACGAGCTTCCTGGTGCAGATGTTCCCGCGCAAGCTGGGCAACGTCGCCATCCCGCGCATCGATCAGATCCCCATCGACGCTCCGGTGCTGGCC
>JBKPRZ010000459.1:0-9512 GCA_046734815.1 Myxococcota bacterium
GCTGGAGCGCCACCTGAGCGCCGAGGACCACCTGTACTGGCACCCCAACCGCCAGATCCCGGGGGTCGAGTTCCACTCCGGGTCGCTGGGGCACCTGCTGGCGGTGGCGATGGGCGTGGCCCTGGACATCAAGCTGCGCGGCGGGAACAACCGCGTGTTCGTGCTGCTGGGCGACGGCGAGCTGGACGAGGGCTCTATCTGGGAGGCGTTCCTGGTGGCCGGTGCCAAAAATCTGGACAACCTGATCGCCATCGTCGACCGCAACCAGTTCCAGGCCAACATCGAGACCGAGCGCCTGATCCCGCTGGAGCCGCTGGAGGACAAGCTGCGCGCCTTCGGGTTCGCGGCGCGGAGCTTCGACGGCCATTCCTTCGCCGCCATGGACGACGCCTTCGCGCCGCTGCCCGCCCAGACCGGCAAGCCCACCGCCCTGGTCGAGCGCACCGTGCGCGGCAAGGGGCTGCCCAGCATCGAGCGGCGGGCCGACCGCTGGTTCGCGCGCTTTTCCGACGAGGAGGTGCGGATGTTGCTGGCCGAGCTGCACGGGGCGGCCCCGGCGGCGCTGAGGTCGCAGACCCTGGTGGTGCGATGACTTACGAGGAGGCGCTGCTGGACGCCGCCCGCCGCGACGACCGCCTGCTGGTGCTGACCGCCGAGAACCGCGCCGCCATCCGCCGGCTGCCCCAGGCGCTGGGCGACCGTTTCGTCGACTTCGGCATCGCCGAGCAGACAATGGTGGGCGCGGCCGCCGGTCTGGCCCTGCGCGGGCGCATCCCGGTGGCGCACGCGCTGGCCACCTTCCTCACCCTGCGTGCCTTCGAGTTCATCCGCACCGACGTGGGCATCGCCGGACTGCCGGTCAAGCTGGTGGGGGGCGTGCCCGGTTTCCTGTCGGAGGCCAACGGCCCCACCCACCAGGCCATCGAAGACGTGGCGCTGATGCGCGCGATCCCCGGCATGCACATCGTCTGCCCGGCCGACGAGGACGAGCTGGTGGCGGCCCTGCCGGCGGTGCTGGACAGCGGCGCCCCCACCTACGTCCGCTACGTGGGCGGCCCGGCCAAGGTGGCGCACGCCACGCCCTTTGCCCTGGGACGGGCCGAGCAGCTGCACGAGGGACACGACGTCACCCTGCTGACCTACGGCCTGCTGGTGGGCGAGGTGACGGCGGCGGCGCTGGCCCTGGAGGAGGCGGGCATCGGCGCGCGGGTGCTGAACCTGCGGACCCTGGTGCCGCTGGACGAGGCGGCGGTCCTGCGCGCGGCCGACGACACGCCCCTGGTGATCACCGTCGAGGACCACCTTCTGCGCGGGGGGCTGGCCAGCATCGTGGCCGAGCTGTTCGTGCGCCAGGGGGTGCGCACCCGCCTGTCACCCATCGCGCTCCCGGACCGCTGGTTCCGCCCGGCGCTGCTGCCCGACGTGTTGCGGGTGGAACGTTTCAGCGCCGCCGCCCTCACCGCCCGGGTCGAGCAGCTGCTGCGCGGCCCCGCCCACCGCAACGGAGAGCCCCATGCCTGACAAGGTGTCTGACGGCACGCCCGATCGCCCGCTGCCCACCATCACCGCCTCCGAGGCGCTGTACGCGCGTGCCCGCCGGCGCATCCCCGGCGTCACCCAGACCCTGGCCAAGGGACCCGGCCAGTACGTGCGCGGGGTGGCGCCCAAGTACCTGCAGCGCGGGCGGGGCAGCCACGTGTTCGACGTCGACGGCAACGAATACATCGACTTCAACATGGCCATCGGCCCCATCTCGCTGGGCTACGGCCACCCGGCGGTGGACCAGGCCATCCGCGCGCAGCTGGAAGACGGCATCACCTTCAGCATGATGCACCCGCTGGAGGTCGAGGTGGCCGAGCTGGTGCACCTGGTGGTGCCCGGCGCCGACATGGTCCGCTTCTCGAAGACCGGCGCCGACGTGACCAGCGCGGCGGTGCGGGTGGCCCGCGCCTTCACCGGCCGGGACAAGGTGCTCTGCTGCGGCTACCACGGCTGGCACGACTGGTACATCGCCACCACCGACCGCCGCGCCGGCGTGCCCGACGAGGTGGCGGGGCTGACCCACACCGTGGCCTACAACGACATCGCCTCGGTCGAGCAGGCGCTGGACCACGACACCGCCTGCGTGATCCTCGAGCCCACCGTCTTCGAGGAGCCCCGGCGCGGGTACCTGGACCAGCTGCTGCGCCTGTGCCACGGGCGCGGCGCCCTGCTGATCTTCGACGAGATGTGGACCGGATTCCGCTGCGCCCTGGGCGGGGCCCAGCAGCGCTTCGGCGTCACCGCCGACCTGGCCTGCTTCAGCAAGGCGATCGCCAACGGCATGCCGCTGTCGGTGCTGACCGGCCGGGGCGACGTCATGCGCCTGCTGGAGAAGGACCTGTTCTTCTACACCACCTTCGGCGGCGAGGCGCTGTCCCTGGCGGCGGCCAGGGCGACGATCGAAGTGATGCGTGCAGAGGACGTGCCCGCCCAGCTCGAACGACAAGGGCTGAAGCTGAAGCAGGGCTACAACGACCTGGTCCGCGAGCTGGGGCTCGACGATTTTACCCGCTGCACCGGCATGGGCTGCCGGTCGCTGGTGGTGTTCGAATCGAAGGGGCTGGCGGCGAAGGCCGAGCCGCTGGTCTGCAAGTCCCTGATGCAGCAGGAGCTGTTCCGGCGGGGCGTGCTGTGGAGCGGGTTCCACAACCTGTGCCTGGCCCACGACGACGCCGACGTGGCCCACCTGCTGGGCGCGTACCGCGAGTCGCTGGCCGTGCTGAAGCAGGCGCTGGAGGCGGACGCGTTGAACCAGGCGCTGCTGGGTGAGCCGGTCGAGCCGGTGTTCCGCAAGGTCTCGGGCTTTCACACCAAGCCGCGGACGGCCCCGCGCCCGCCGGAGCAACATGCCCACCGCTGACCAGCCCACACCCCGGCCGAAGGGGCCCTTCTCGCTGGACGGCCGGGTATGCGTGGTGACCGGCGCGCTGGGCCTGATCGGCCGCGAGCTGTGCGCCGGGCTGCTGGAGGCCGGCGCCCGGGTGGTGATGGCCGACCTGGACGGCGACGCCTGCCGCCGCCGCGCCGAGGAGCTGGCCTGGCAGGTGCACGGCGGCGCCTACGGCTTCGCCGTCGATGTCACCGCGCCCGACTCGGTGGCCCGGCTGCGCGACCAGGTGAACGGGCAGGCCGGGCGGCTGGACGTGCTGGTCAACAGCGCCGCCATCAACGACGTGTTCGACGAGGGCGAGTCGGCCGAGCGCTCGCGCTTCGAGAGCTACCCGCTGGAGCTGTGGCAGCGGCAGCTGTCGGTCAACCTGACCGGCACCTTCCTGCCCTGCCAGATCCTGGGGCGCGAGATGGCCCGACACGGATCGGGGTCGATCATCAACATCGCCTCCACCTACGGCCTGGTGGCGCCCGACCAGCGGCTGTACCGGCGGCCCGATGGCTCGCAGCGCTTCTGGAAGTCACCGGCCTACCCGGCGGCCAAGGGCGGGGTGCTGGCCTTCAGCCGCTTTCTGGCCACCTACTGGGCCGAGCGCGGGGTGCGGGTGAACACCCTGTGCCCGGGCGGGGTCGAGGACGGGCAGGAGGAGCACTTCGTCGAGGCCTACCGCGCGCGCACGCCGATGGGGCGGATGGCCCGCGCCGCCGACTACCGCGGGGCCGCCGTGTTCCTGGCCAGCGACGCCTCCCGCTACATGACCGGCGCCGCCCTGGTGGTCGACGGAGGGTGGACGGCGTGGTGACGCCGGCCCTGCCCCTGCGCCACCTGCTGGCCGGCGACGCCATGGCGCGCGCCCGCGAGGTGCGGCTGCTGGCCACCGACTGCGACGGCGTGTTGACCGACGGCTCGGTGTATTGCACGGCCGCCGGGGAAGAGATGCTGCGTTTCTCCCGGCGCGACGGGATGGGCTTCGAACGGCTGCGAGAGGCCGGGCTGGACGCGGCCATCGTCACCCGCGAGCGCTCGCCCATCGTCGAGCGGCGGGCGGCCAAGCTGGGCGTGCCGGTGTACAGCGGCGTGCGCGACAAGCGGGCCCTGCTGGCCCAGCTGCTGATCGAGCGGCGCCTGGAGACCAGCCAGGTGGCCTACATGGGCGACGATCTCAACGACCTGGCGGTGCTGCGCGAGGTGGCGGCGACCGGGCTGGCCGCGGCTCCGCGCGACGCCGAGCCGGCCATCAGCCAGCTGGTCCACTTCGTCAGCTCGCGCGGCGGAGGCCAGGGGGCCTTCCGCCAGTTCGTCGAGCTGATCCTGGAGCTGCGCGAGCCGCGGGGGCTGCGGCTGCTGGACGAAAGGAGGACGCCATGACGACGATGAACACGCGGGCGAGCGACAACGCCAAGGCCATCCGCATCGGCAGCCGCTGGGTGGGCGACAACCACCCGGTGTTCGTGATCGCCGAGATCGGCATCAACCACAACGGGTCGCTGGAGCTGGCCAAGCGCATGATCGACGGCGCCGTGCTGGCCGGCGCCGACGCGGTCAAGTTCCAGAAGCGCACGCCGGAAAAGTGCGTGCCCCGCGACCAGTGGAACATCGAGCGCGACACGCCCTGGGGCCGGATGACGTACATCGATTACCGGCACAAGGTGGAGTTCGGGGTGAAGGAGTACTACGAGATCGGCCGCCACTGCCGCGAGCGGGGCATCCTCTGGTTCGCCTCCTGCTGGGACGAGGAATCGGTGGACTTTCTCGAGAGCTTCGACCCGCCCTGCTACAAGGCCGCCTCGGCCTCGCTGACCGACCACGGGCTGCTGCAGAAGATGAAGTCCACCGGCCGGCCGCTGATCCTGTCGACCGGCATGTCGACAATGGAGGAGATCGAGGCGGCGGTGGCGACGGTGGGCACCCCCAACTTGCTGATCGCCCACTCCACCTCGGCCTACCCCTGCCCGGTCGAGGCGCTGAACCTGCGCATGATCGAGACTCTGCAGGGCCGTTTCCCCGCCTGCCCCATCGGCTACTCGGGGCACGAGACCGGGCTGACCCCCACCTGGGCGGCGGTCACCCTGGGCGCCTGCTTCGTCGAACGGCACATCACCCTGGACCGCGCGATGTGGGGCAGCGACCAGGCGGCCTCGGTCGAGATCGGCGGCCTGATGCGCCTGTGCGCCAACATCCGCGACATCGAGCGCTCGCTGGGCGATGGGGTCAAGCGCCTGCACCCGGCCGAGCTGTCGGCCCGGCAGAAGTTGCGCCGGGTGCCCTCGGCCGACCTGAACCCGCCCGCGGAAACGAACTGATCGCCTCGCGCGCGTGCCCTGGTCCCTGGCCACCCCCCTCCTGATCGTCGCCTCGGCGCTGCTGCTGATCGCGCTCGAGCGGCGCTACCCGTACGACCGGCGCCAGCGCTTCTGGCGGCGCGGGTTGATCGACGACCTGCTGTTCTACGGCCTCGTCCAGAGCTACCTGCTGGGGCTGCTGATCGCCGCGTTGATCGGCGTCCTGGATCGCTCGACCGGGCTGTCCCGCCTGCACCTGGTGTCGGGCTGGCCCGTGTGGGGCCAGGTGCTGTTCTTCCTGGTGACACACGACCTGTACATCTACCTGTTCCACCGGCTGCAGCACCGCGTGCCCTGGCTGTGGCGGGTGCACGAGGCCCACCACGCCACCGCCGACGTCGACTGGATCTCGGGCGCGCGCTCGCATCCGCTGGAGATCCTGATCAACCAGACCATCGAGTTCGCGCCCATCGTGTTGCTGGGCGCGGCGCCCGAGGTCGCGCTGATGAAGGGCGTGCTGGACGCGGCCTGGGGGATGTACATCCACTCGAACCTGGACGTGCGCACCGGGCCGCTGCAATACCTGATCAACGGCCCCGAGATGCACCGCTGGCACCACGCGCAGGAGGTGGTCGACGTCAACTTCGCCACCAAGCTGGCGATATGGGACTGGCTGTTCGGCACCGCGTACCGCCCGCCCGGCAAGCCGCGCTCGTACGGCCTGCACGCGGCGCAGTTCCCGGCCGGGTACTGGCGGCAGGTCGCACACGCCTTCCGCTCCCGGCGCGTGTAACAGAACTGTCACGCAGCCGTGACCGCTTGTCCGGTAGCCGTGCTCAATTCGTGGCAGTCGATGCCGATGTGTCACACATTCAACGGACACATCGATGCAGCGCCTGCTCGTCGCCGGATTTCTGATCTACACATTCGCGCTCCGCATTCCTCCACCGCCCGCGATCGCTCCGCCTCCCGGCGCGCCCCAGGTGGTCGACACCGCCGCCGTGACGCCGGTGCTGGCGCAGCTGCCGGGGGTGCGGGTGATGGCGGCCAGCAACAACCTGGACGTCCACCGCCACGGCGGCCGCACCTACCTGACCTTCCGCACGGCCCCCAACCACTTTGCCAGCACCGACGCGCGCATCTACGTGGTCAGCAGCGCCGACGAGAAGACCTGGCAGCTCGAGACCTCGGTGGCCGAGGGCTCGGACGTGCGCGAGCCGCGCCTGCTGTCCATGGGCGATCAGCTGTTCCTGTATTTCGCGGTGCTGGGGTCGAACGCCTTCGCCTTCGAGCCGCGCGGGATGATGGCGCTCAGCCGTTCCGCCGATGGCCGCTGGGGGCAGCCGCGCACCGTGTACCGGCCCGGCTTCATCCCCTGGCGGGCGAAGACCTTCGGCGGGCGGGCCTACATCAGCGCCTACGGCGACGGGCGCCACATCTATGACCGCGCCGGGATCCCGCTGCAGGTGCACTGGCTGACCAGCGACGACGGCTGGACCTGGCGGCCGGTGGTGCCCGGGCAGCCGGCGGTGGTCCAGGGCGGCGGCTCGGAGGCGGACTTCGAGATCCTCGACGGCGGCGCGGTGGTCTCGGTGATCCGCAACGAGGCCGGCGATGCCGGCGGCTGGGGGTCCAAGGTCTGCCGGGCCGAGGCCGACGCCCCCGGGAGCTGGCGCTGCCGCGACGACGGCCGCAAGTTCGATTCGCCGCTGCTGTTCCAGCGGGACGGCGTCCTTTACCTGGTGGCCCGCCGCCACCTCCGCGGCGACGGCGCCTACGACCTGCACATGCGCCGCCTGCCCGCCGGCCTGCAGACCCTGGCCTACCAGCTGGACTACTGGCGCTACCCCAAGCGCTGCGCGATCTGGCGGGTGGACCCGCACTCGCTCGCCGTCACCTGGCAGACCGACCTCCCCTCGCGCGGCGACACCTGCTTCGCAGCCATCACCGACGCCGGCCCCCACGAGCTGAACGTCTACAATTATTCGTCGCCGCTGGATGGTCCCGACATCCCCTGGGTGGCGGGGCAGCTGGGGCGCACCGAGATCTACCGCAGCCTGGTTCGCCTGCCGCCCACCCTGCCGCCCATATAGATGAGGCGCGCGCCGCGCCGTGAACCGACCCGGCGCGGGCCCCTCAGCCGGCGAAGGCGGCGCCGGTGAAGGACAGCGAGACGAACCAGGCCGCCCGGGCCAGGAAGAACAGGGGCAAGGTGCGGCCGGCCGGCAGGTGCAGGGCGGCCAGAGCGATCACGGTGGGCACCCCAGGGGGGATGCCGAAGAACCCGCTGAGCGCGACCAGCGGCAGGGCGCTGTGGCCGAGACGCGCGCCCCAGCGCTGCTGGAAGCGGGTGCAGGTGCGGTCCAGCCAGGACCAGTGCCGCCGCAGCCGGGCCCCCGCCAGGTACAAGATCGACAACATGATCAGCTGGCCGGCGAAGGCGAGGGCGGCGGCCTGCAGGGGCGGATGCCCGCGACCCAGCACGTAATACACCGCCGCGGCGTCGGGGTTGAGGAAGGGAAACAGGGTCCCCACCACGGAGATCGACAGGAGCAGGAGGGCATCGGTCACGACGGTCATCTGACTGATGCCCCATGAATCGGCGGATGTCGGTTCCAGCTGTGTCACGACTGGTGTCGCACCCGTCGCCAGAAGGCCTCCACCTGCCGGTATAGTGCGGCCCATGGCTACATGGGTGACCGCGGTGGGACGATGGCCGGCGCTGGCAGGGGCGCTCGCGCTGGCCGCCTGCGGGGCGAACAGCGCCGGGGGGCCGCGCGATCAGCTACACGCGCGAGCCAAGGACGACCACGACGGCCGCTACCTGGCCTATCGCCTGCGGCAGGAGGGCTGCGCGCCCGACCATGCGCGCGGATGCTGCGAGGGCTTCGAGCAGCGGCTGCAGGAGGCCACCGCCCGCGGGCAGGGGCTGCAGGCGGCGCGCGCGCTGCAGGTGCTGGCGACGGCCTGTCCCGACATGCGCGAGCGCGCTCTGCAGGCGGTCGATCGCAAGACGGCGACGGCCGCCGCCCCCGGCAAGCCGCCGCCGCTGCGGCTGCGCTGGGCGGCGGACATCGACCCCGGCGATCGCATCCTCTGGGCGGCGGCGTTCGTCGACGGCCGCTACCAGCCCGAGGCGGACCTGCCCCCGGGCGCGCACGTGCTGGAGATCGAGATGGACGTCCTGGGCACCGGGTCCTCGAAGGAGTCGGCCATCCACCGGGTGCAGGGGCGGAAGGAGCTGGCGCTCGAGGCCGACGGCTCGCGCACCTACGTGGTCACTCTGCACAAGCCGCCGGGCGGCGACGGCTTCGTGCTGAGCATCAGCGAGGGGCCGATCGTACCGCCGTCGTCGCCCCGGCTGGCCGAGCAGATGAAGGGGCGCCACACGCCGCCGCCCGGCCTGGTGATCGGCAAGCGCGAGTCCTACCAGGAACCGCTGCTGCCGCGCGAGTTCTCCGGCCACAACCGCTGGCGGGGGTTGCTGATGGTGTGCGTGGACAGCGCCGGCAACCCGCACAGCGTGCTGCCGATGAACCCCGCGCCCCACCCGCGCCTGCTGGGCGCGATCCTCGACTCGTTCCTCCACGCCCACTTCACCCCCACGACGTTCGAGGGCGAGCCCATCCCCCACTGCCACCCGGTCAACCTCGACATCTCCTGACCCGGGGCGCCCCCGGGGGCGGCGGTCAGACCGCGCGCGATCGTCCGCGCAGCAGCCGCACGCCGGCGGCGAGAAGCACGATGGCCAGGCCCACGGCGAAGGCGGGCGGAAGGCCCGGCACCGAGGTGGTGACGGCCGGCAGCACCCGGATGGCACCGGTCATGGTCGCGTGCACCTCGCAGACGAACCCGAAGGTGCCCGCGCTGGTGAAGGTGACGTGGCCGTTCTGGTGGTTGTCGATCGGGTTGGGGCTGTCGCCGTTCAGCCCGGCCAGGGGGTGGATGCTGTAGTTGCCGTTCCAGAACACCGACTGGCCGACCCGTACCTTCATGCATCGCTCGGGGTCCTGGTTGACGCTCATCACCCACAGGATCTCCCGGTCGGCCGCGGGCGCGGTCCGGTCGAGGTACTGGCTGTCCTGACAGCCGTTGATGATCGGCCCCTGCGCCTCGGCGGGCGAGCCCGCCAGCAACAGCAGCCCCAGCAGAAGAAGACCGCTTCGGAGATCGACCCGGCCGCGCCTCGCCATGTCCCAACCTCTATCGCCGGCCGGCCGGGCGGTGGGTCACGTGTGCGTGACGAGTGCGCTTGCGATTGCAACCGGACCGATCGCGCCGGCACCGTCCGGCGTGCC
>JBKPRZ010000460.1:0-9576 GCA_046734815.1 Myxococcota bacterium
CGCGCCCATCGCGTGGGCGCCCTGATCAGCGCCCGGTCGCTCGCGTGAGAAACCGCCGCACGCAGGCGCAGGCCGCCGCGGCAGCCTCGTCGGCGTGCGCCCGCCACTGCGCGTGCGCCCGCGGTCCCACCTGGTTGGTCACGCCCAGCACCGCTGCGAAAGGGACGCGGGCGGCCGCCGCCGCGCGCGCCACCGCGAACGCCTCCAGGTTTTCGAGGACGGCGCCGGTGTGGCCCGCCAGCGTGCGTGCCGCCGCCGGGCTGCGGGTGATGGCGGGCGGGCAGGCCACGTCCAGGACTGCCAGCTCCTTGCCCGCGATCCGTCGCGCCAGCGGCGAGGGTCCCTCCACCACCACCGGCATCGGCCCGGGCAGATAGGCCAGCCCGCGGGAGGCGGCGTGCGAGGCGAAGCTGATCCGCCCGGCCACACAGGCTCCGCCAATCGCCGGCGCACCTCCGGCGCCGGGGTACAACCCGGCCGTGCCCACCAGGATGATCGCGCGCGGCCGCAGCCGCTGCAGCAGCCGGGCGCAACCCGCCGCGGCCTCGACCAGTCCGACTCCGACCACCCCGCAGGCGGCCCCCGACCTCGCCATCCCGCGCAGCTCCGGACGCCAGGCCGCCACCACCAGCGTCGGCCCGGCCGCAGACGCGCGCCCCGGGGCCTTGCGCTTCCTAGCGATCGAGTTGCACCTGCCCTTGCTTGCCGAGCTTGTCGGGCGCCGCCGCGGGCGCCCGGCCCTCGCCGTCCATCCGCACCACCAGGCCGCGCACCCCCTCGACCCCCACCGCCAGCCGCTGACGGACCGTCCGGCCGGCGGCCGACTCGTGCCAGGCCTCCAGCTCGTATTCGCCCGGCGGCACGCCCTTGAGCAGGAAGGCGCCCGCGCCGTCCGTCTGCCCGTACCAGGGGGTATCGACGACCACCACGTAGCCCTGCATCGACGAGTGGATGTTGCAGAGGAGCTGCACCAGCCCCGGCTTCGAGAACGTCTTGCTGAACGACTGCCCGGCCTTGTAGAGGCCCCCGTCGAAGTCGTTCGGTCGTGACAGCGAGAACACGTTGTGAGCGATGGGGTCCCCATTGGGGAAAGCGACGCTGGTCCCCACGGTCACAGGCAAGACTCGGGGTATGAAGGTCTTGTTCAGCTGGGTGACGCTCCGGCCACGCAGCGGCGCTGGCCTGGGGGTCACTCCGTCGGCGCGCTTCAGCCAGACCACGGCGCCGCCGGGCCCCAGGTTGCCCGCGCCGCTCACCTGGCCGCTGACGGTCACCACGGGGTGTACCGGGCTGGGCGGCACGGGGTGCTCGGGCGCCGTCGCGGCCACGCCCGTGGCCGCCGGGTCGGCGGTGGGAAGGCTGGCCTTGCCGGCCCGGGTGCGCGCCTCGGCGGCCAGGGGCTTGATCACCCGCTCCAGCTCCGGATCGACACCGGGCACCCGCAACAGGGCCTCCCACTTGGCCGCGGCGGTCGCGAAGTCACCGGCGTCCCAGGCCAGCTTGCCCCGGGCCAATAGGTTGAAGACCAGGTATTGCCGCTCGGCCACCGCCTTGAGGGCGAGATCCTGCGGCGTCTTGACGGTGAGGGGCAGGGGCATCTCCTCCCCCAGCCAGCTGGCCGCCGGATCGCCCTTTCCGCCGGGCTCGGCCGCGTGAGCCCCGGCTGCCATCAGCAGGCCCAGACAGACCCCCGCCGCCGCGGATCGATCGCGCCTCATGAACACCTCACCACCATACGATCAATCCGCGGCCGGCGCCGGGATCGGGGCCACGCCGCTGCTACTTCTTGGCGACGAAGGTCTCGCCCTCGTTCAGCAGGGACAGGCTGTCGCTGGAGACGCGGTACCAGCCCATGGTGTGCTCGCTGCGCACGAACACGTCCGGGTTG
Organism: Myxococcota bacterium; assembly: GCA_046734815.1. Classification (GTDB taxonomy): domain Bacteria; phylum Myxococcota_A; class Polyangia; order Fen-1088; family Fen-1088; genus CAVYGB01. Next base: position 1,889 of record JBKPRZ010000460.1, read on the forward strand.
GGGGCAGGGGTGGATGAGGAGCTGGTCTGCGCGGGCGCGCTGCCGCGGGCCATCTCCACCCACCCGATCTTCCGACCGCGCGAGAAGTAGTCGATCTTCAGGGCGGTCACGGGCGCGCCTGCGCTGGGGGTCTCGCCCTTGCCCAGCACCTCGGTGGGGAACATCGAGAAGACGCGGTCGTGCCAGTTCTTCAAGGTGGCGTCGGGCTTGTCGGGGGTGGCCGCCGGTGCCAGGCGGATGCCCGGGTACTCCTCGATCCGGCTGGCCACCAGCTCCTTCTCCTTGCCGGCGCCCTTGACCACCACCTTTTCGATCTCCTCGATCTTGAACGAGTGCAGCCGCCGATCCACCAGGTTGGTGGTGGCCGCCTGGAGGTCACTGAGGATGGGCCGATCGACCAGGTACACCTTGTTGTCCTGCACGTCCTTGATGTACGGGTCGTTGCCGCCCGGCGGGGCCGGCACCACCGCGAACCGGCGCTTCCAGCCGCGCGCGTTCACCTCGATGAACTTCTGCGACTTGTCCAGCCCCAGCTCCTTGGACTTGATCGAGTCCAGCACGCCCAGGGCGCGCTTGCCCCGCAGGGGGGCGAACTTGTCGAACAGCCGCTGGCCCGTCTCGCTGCCGCGGACCAGCCGCTCGGGCATCTTCAGGACCACGCCCGGGTGCCCGGCGGGCACCGCCGCCCCGGTGTTGTCGTAGCCGCTGAGGCGGACGGTGACGAAGGGCCCCTCGTCGTCCTTGTCCTTGCTCAGCTCGACCCAGCTCTTGGCCTCCTGGTCCTCGTAGCGGACCTTCTGCAGATCGCTCTTGGTCACGTCCAGGACGAACACCTCGCCGGTGGCCAGCTCGGGCTCGCGCTGCCAGGTGGCGTAGGCGAAGAGGAGAGCCAGGACCGCCAGGCAGCCCTGTATGATCACGCTGCGGTTGCTCACGTCGAAACCTCCGATGTGGAGGAACCCGAGGGCGGGGTGGGATTGGATTTGCTCGCCGGCGGGGACCCGGTCCCGGTGCGGACCGACGGTCCGGCCTTCGCGCGCGTGCGCCGTCGGCGGCGGCCGGTGATCACGTAGCCCACGCCCAGCACCGCGGCCGGGACCGCCACGATCGACAGGTAGAACCAGACCGTATTTTCCTTGCGGGTGTGGGCGACGGGCACGTCCTCCTCGTTGTTGACCGCGCCGCTGAACCGCTCTTCCCCGCCCAGCCAGCGCATCAGATCCAGCACCAGGTAGGAGTTGCCGCGGTTCAGGCGCAGGGCCTGGTCCGTCAGACAGTCGGAATCGCCCAGCACCACCACCCGGCCCTCCTCCTCGGGCTGGACCGCGCTGGCGTTGCGCTTGGTGACCGCCGCGGCGATGTCGTACACCGCCCGCGTCTCGGCCCCCTCGTTGAAGTTGAAGTCCCCGTTCTTGTCCGCCCAGGTGCGGGCCTCGGTCCGCACGGTCATGTCCAGGTTCACGATCCCCGAACCGGTCTTCTCCTTGCGGGTCAGGTACCCCGACCCCAGCAGCAGCAGCGGGGCGTGCACCCGGCTCAAGGTGGTCACCGAAGCGTGCGACGAGTAGGTCTGCGCGCCGATGTTCAACCGGTCGGATGGCTGGTGGGTCAGCGGGTAGTGGAAAGACTCGTGGGCCAGCGGCGTGGGCGTGTACTCCAGCCACAGTGGCCCCAGCAGCTCGGAGAAGGTCAGCTTGGGCTCTGGATCCAGGGCCAGCAAGATCCGGCCGTTCTTGTCGATGTAGCGCTGCAGGGTGGCGATCTCCTCGGGGAGGAACGGCTTGCCCGGCCCCAGGATCAGCACCACCGATGCGTCGTTGGGCACCTCGGTCCCCAGCCCCTGGCCCAGGCCCAGCTCCTTGGGCTCGAACCCCTGGTCGACCAGCAAGCTGCGCAACGCCTGGATTCCCATGCGGCGCTCGTTCTCGGTGCCGCTGGGGAAGTCCGAGCGTTCGTCGTGGCCCGCGGTGAAATAGGCCACCTTCTGCTTGCGCGTCACACCCAGCAGGCGCTTCTGAAATTCCTGGTCCAGGCTGCGCAGCTGCCCGCGCGCGCGGTCGAGCTCCAGCGGGATGCTCAGCTGTTCCTTCAGCGGATCGCGCGCCACCACGATGACGCCGTTGGAGGAGACCCCCAGCTCGCGCGCCTTGGCCGGATGCAGAGCCTGATCCCAGCGCTGCAGGTTCAGGAACTTCGATTCCCGAGCCAGATCCGAGAAGTAAGACTCCACCTCCTCGCGCACCTCGTTGGCCGGCGGGAAGAACAGGTTCACCGTTACCGGCTTGTCCAGCGCGCGCACGATCTTCCGGGTCGATTCACCGGGACGGGCGGTGCGGAAGAAAGAGAAGTCCACCCGACCGTCCCGCTCGCTGGCGATGTAGCTGATGGCGAAGCAGAAGATGAGGGCCAGGGCGATGCTCACCCCGGACAGCAAGGCCGCCCGCACCCGCAAGAGCTCGATGACCGGCGCCTTGGCCATGCTGAACAGGGACAGCTCCACGAACAGGATCGGCAAGGTGGCCCCCAGCCACAGCGCCGGCCACAGCGCCCCCAGGACGCCCGACAGCTTGGGCATCGACTGCTCCAGGCTGCGGCCGCTGATCCGGATGAGCAGGTCCGAGTCGAGGAAATACAGCAACACCGCGAAGGCGCCCACCGCGTACAGCAGCAACAAGGCGCGCTCGGGGGTCCGGTAGGCCGGCGGGAGCACGGTCTGCCGCATGGCCCGCGACCCGATGGCCGCCAGCACCAGGATCACCCCCAGCACCGTGCAGACGGTCCGGGGAGCGCCCACGTCCAGAACGCGCTCGCCCAGGAAGATGGCCAGCATTCCGCCCAGGTACAGCAAGGTGGGGTACAGCACCGGCTGGTACCCGATGCGCAGGCGATCCGCCGCCGGCGAGGAGGTCGACTCGTTCAACGCCATCGGCGGGCCTCCACCACGCGGGTTGCACAGAACAGGGCGAAGTAGGTGACCGCCAGGTAATAGATGACGTCCCGGGCGTGCACGGTCCCGACCTGAAACGGCGGGAAGTGCTTGTGATAGAAGGCCAGCGACTCGAAGACGTTGTTGATCGGGTGCTCGGTCACCCGGGCGACCAGCCACAGGATGATCATCGCGACCAGCAGGCCGCCCGAGATGATCGCCGCCAGCACCTGGGTGCGGGCCATGGCCGATCCGAACGTGCCGATGGCCAGCGCCGCGCCCCCCAGCAAGAGCAGGCCGACGTAACCGACCACCACGTGTCCCAGCGACACCTTGCCGTTGACCATGATCAGCGCCGGCATGAACGCGGTCAGCAGGGTCATGATGGCCAGGAAGGCCCAGGCCGACAGGAACTTGCCGACCACGATCTCGTGGTCACGCACGGGCGAAGAGGTGAGCAACACCAGGGTGCCGGTCTGTTTCTCCTCGGCGAACAGGCGCATGGAGATGAAGACGCTGGCAATCATGGTGGTGCCGCTGGAAAAGTAGAAGAACAGCGCCAGCACCTCGCCCGACAGCTTCTCCGGGCCGCCCAGGGCGAAGGCATTGAACAGGATGCCGTCCACCACCAGCACGGCGGCCACGATGATGTAGCCGGTCATCGAATACAGATACGCGCCCAGCTCCCGGCGCAGGATCAACCAGATCGCGCTCACGACGGCCTCCTTCCGCCGGCCGCGGCGCCGTTGTCGGGCGGGCCCTCGGCCGATCCGGTGCGGGCCAGCTGGATGAAGATGTGCTCCAGCCGGGTGGCCCCGCGCTCGAACCGCAGCAGGTCCAGGCCAGCCAGCACCAGGGTGCGGGCCAGCTGCGCGCGCACGTCGCTGAGCGCGGAGATGCGCATCGACACCTCGCCGCCGGCGTCCTGCACGACCTCGACCTTGCTGACCCCCAGCACGCCCCGGGCGGCGTCCTGGGCGCGAGCGGCGCTGCCCTTAACCGTCACCTCGATCTCGTGCGAGGTGCCGAGGTTGGCCCCCAGCTCGTGTTCGGTGCCGGCGGCGACGATCTCGCCCGCCTGGATCACCAGCAGGCGATCGCAGGTCTGGCTGATCTCGGCCAAGAAGTGGCTGGAGATCAGCAGGGTGTGGTCGCCGCGCAGCTGGCGGATCAGGTTGCGCATCTCCACTATCTGCACGGGATCCAGGCCGGCGGTGGGCTCGTCGAGGATCAGCAGGGTGGGGCGGTGGACCATCGCCTGGGCCAGACCCACGCGCTGCCGGTAGCCGTGCGAGAGGCTGCTGATCAGCTCCTCATGCACGTCCCGCAGGGCGGTCTTCTCCTCCACCTCGGCGACCCGGGCCGGGGCATCCTTGGCCGACACCCCTCGCAAACGGGCGGCGAAGGTGAGGTAGGAACCCACCGACATCTCGCCGTAGAGCGGAGGGAGATCGGGGAGAAAACCGATCTTCTTGCGCACTTCGTGCGGGTTGGCCAGCACGTCGACTCCGTCGACGACCACCTTGCCCGAGGTAGGCAAAAGGAGGCAGCCGAGGATCTTCAGTGTGGTGGTCTTTCCGGCACCGTTGAGCCCGAGAAATCCGATGACCTCGCCTCGCTTGATATCGAAGCTGAGATCTCGAATTGCAGCGTGCTCGCCGTAATACTTGGTGAGCTGACGGACCTCGATCATGGGAAAGTGGCTAGAGGTATATCGCAGGGGCCGGCCGACACAAAGTGTTCCGCGACGTTGAGGCCCCTCGATCAGCTTCGGCGCGGAGGGACGGTCCTGCTGGCAACCGCGCTGGGGGTCCTGGTATTCCCGGCCTGCGGACGGGTCGACGCGCCGGATCTGCCCGCGGCCGCAGCGGCCATGCCCCTGGTCATCAACCCCCTGCGACCGCGCGAACGCCCCGATGCCGGCGCCGCCGCCGCCCCGACGGTGGTCATCGCCGCCGCCGGCGACATCGCCGGGCGGATCAACCGGCACCGCTCGACGGCCAAGCTGGTGATGACCCTGGCCCGGCGGGAGCCGCTGGCCGCCCTGCTGGTCCTGGGCGACCTGCAATACCCCGCCGGCGCCTACCAGGACTTCGTCACCTATTACCAGCCCAGCTGGGGCCAGCCGCTGCTGCGTGAGATCACCCGGCCGGTCCCCGGCAATCACGAGTACGACCAGGGCCGCTCGGACGCCAGCGGCTACTTCGACTTCTTCAACGGGCCGAACCAGCCCACCGGCCAGGCCGGTGATCGGGGCAAAGGCTATTACAGCTTCGACCTCGGCGATTGGCACCTGGTGGCCCTCAACAGCAGCGACGGATGCCGGCGGGTGCCCTGCGCGGTCGGCTCGGCCATGCACACCTGGCTGGTGCAGGACCTGCAGAACACGCGAAAGAAGTGCGTGCTGGCGTACTGGCACCACCCGCGCTTCCAGATCGGCTACCACCCCGACAGCTCGGTGGTCGCGCCGCTGTGGAACGCGCTCTACGACGCGCGCGCGGACGTCGTCCTCAACGGGCACGACCACAACTTCCAGGCGCTGGCCCGCCTGGACAAGAAGGGTCATCTGGACCCACAAGGGATCCGGTCTTTCGTTGTAGGCACGGGCGGCGCGCCGGCCTACGTGCGTTTCAACCAGAGCCTGCACCCCGGCGTGGGCGAGACCATCCTCGCCAACCGCGCGGGCGTGCTGCTGATGACCCTGGAGCCCGGCGCCTACCGCTGGCGGTTCGTGGCCGCCGAGACGCCCGACGGTCGCGTGCTGGCGCAGGGCCGCGATGTCTGTCGCTGACCGCGGCACCCACAGCTGAGGCGGCGCGCGGTGGGTCGCCTCACTCGCCTTTTTTCAGCCCGCGGGTTACAAGATCTGGATGCGAAAACTGCTAGTCGCGTCCGCGCTCGCTTTGTCGCTGGCCGCCGCGCCCGACTCCGCCCGGGCGATGGGGCTCGAGCTGTCCATGGGCAAGGGGGCAGCGGTGTCGCCGGACGTGGCGGCCCAGCCGCTGAGCGTGATGGCGGCGCCGGGTATCTCGTTCGTGATCGTGCGCCTGCAGCTGGGCCTGGTGGCCGACCTGCCGGACGTCCAGAACAGCAAGTTCGACATCGGTTTGCGCCCGATGGTGACGATCTCGCCGCCCATCCTCCCCCTTTATGGCCGGCTGATCTTCGCGGTCAACAACCTGATCGAAAGCGACAGACGCTCCATCGCTTATGGCGGCGCGCTGGGCATTTCCTTCAGCCTGGCCGGAATCGGCGTGTTCGCCGAAGCCGGTCTGCTTCCGCGCACCCAGCACAGCGTCACCTCCTGGGTGGTCGAGGGGCGGGCGGGCCTGTCGCTCGGCTTCTAGCCAGACCGGCACTATCTTGTGGACGTGAGCTCAGGGCCCGTCCACCAGTATCCGACCGTGCGTCAGTACATGACGCCGTCGCCGTGCACCATCGCCCGCAACCAGCCGCTGAGCGTCGCCCAGCGGCTGATGCGCGAACGGAGCATCCACCACCTGCCGGTGCTCGACCGTGAGCAGGTGGTCGGCATCCTCTCCGAGCGCGACATCCTCCTGGTCGAGTCCTTTCCGGGCGTGAACCCCACCGACCTGCGGGTCGAGGAGGCGATGTCGTCCGCCCCCTACCAGGCCACCGCGGACGCACCCCTGGCAGAGGTGGTCGCCACCCTCCTCGAACGCCACATCGGCTCAGCCATAATCGTCGAGGACGACCGGGCCATCGGCGTGTTCACCACCGCCGATGCCCTGCGCGCCCTGGCCGACCTGCTGACCAAGCCGTAGGCGGCCGGCTCCTCACTTCAGGGTCGAGAGAAAATCCCGGATCAACATCCCGCCCGAGTTGGGCCAGCCGTGGGTCAGGCCGTCGTAGGTGATCTGGGAGAAGACGCAGTAGCGCAGCGGAGCCCCGGTGCAGGTGTGGTCCACGCAGGCGATCTCGGCGCGCTTGCCGTCGAAGGCCGCCTTCATGTCGGTCTCGGCCTTGGCCAGCTCGGCGGTGGGGGTCATGCAGCCGTTCCGCTTGGCGAACATCTCTCGCACCGGGTGGGCGTTCTGCACCAGGCGGTCGGTCACGCCGTGGATGATGATCTGGGCGGGCGCGCCCTTGCAGTTCGTATCCACGGCGGCGCCGTCCTTGAAAGCTGAGATGGGGACCACCGCCCACAGCTGATCGCCGAAGCGGCAGGACAGGTGCTCGACGAACTGGCCGCCCGAGCTGACGCCGGCGATGAAGATGCGGTTCTCGTCGATGCAGTATTCGTTCTTCACCAGGGCCAGCAGGTCCTGGAAGAACTGGATGTTCGAGGCCAGGCCCGCGGCCGGGGTCTCCCATCCCTGCCCGAAGGACTCGGGAAAGACGGTGACCGCCTTCAGCTCCTTGAAGCCGGGGCAGTCGCCCTCGTTCGCGCACTGGGTGTAGGTGCGGGAAAAGCCGTTGAAGGCGAAACCCAGGGGCTGCGGGGTCCTGGCGTCGTAGCCCGGCGGGAGGAAGACCAGGTAAGGCGCGCTCTGTCCGCCCGTGGTCAACGTGCGCTGCCCGGTGGCCGGGTTGGCCTTGCCGCAGCCGGCGCTGGGCTTGGCCGGACGCCCCTGGGCCGCGCTGCCGGTGTCGGGGGTGGCCGCGCTGTCGCTCCGGGGTCTGTCACCGCCGGCGCGGTCGGCCTTGCCGCCATCCGCGGGGCGAGAGCCGCCCGTGCCGGCGCTACCGCCGGTGCCGGCGCTGCCGCCTGTCCCGGCCGACCCGCCCGTTCCGCTGGAGC
>JBKPRZ010000461.1:0-6786 GCA_046734815.1 Myxococcota bacterium
AGGGGGCGGGTCCTGCGCGCGCGCCGGGCGGGCCAGCGGAGCGGCCGCCAGGGCCAGCGTGATCAGGCAGGTGGTGGTCGCTGTGCGCATGCAGGGCCCCCTTGGGACGGAGACGCGTCGGAACGAAGGCGGCTGTGCCGCCGTAGTTCCATCGCGGGAGGTCTGGAACCCTCTGAGGGTTCCGGATTTGTCGTCGGCAGGAAATCAGGTGCCGCCGGCCGTGTAAAGGGCGTTCAGCGAGCCAGCAGCACCAGCACCTCGACGTGCGGCGTGTGCGGGAGCATGTCGAACGGGGTGACCGCCAGCGCGCGCAGCCCCGCCGCCGCCATCCGCGCGAGATCGCGTGCCAGCGAGCCCGGGTTGCAGGACACATAGGCGACGAGGCGGGCGCCCAGCGCCGGCACCGCGTCCGCCACCGCAGCCTCCACGCCGGCCCGGGGAGGGTTGAGCACCACCAGATCGGCGCCGTCTATCCCGTGCTGCGCGCGGAGCCCGCTGGACGCGTCCGCGGTCACGAAGCGGACCGACCCCAGTCCCGCGGCGCGCGCAGCCGCCGTCCCCGCCGCGGTCGCCTCGGGATTTTCCTCGATGGCGATCACCTCCGCCGCCAGCCGGGCCGCTCCCAGCGCCATCCCGCCCACCCCGGCGTACAGCTCCACCATGCGTCCGATCGGTCCCAGCGCGCGCGCCGCCTCGAGCACGCGGGCGTAGATCGCCGCCGCCACTTCGCGGTTCAGCTGCAGGAAGGCGCGCGCCCCCACCCGCACCGCCACGCCCGCCAGGGTCTCCTCCAGCCAGGGCTCCCCGGCCAGCGGCACGTCCTCCGCGCCGAAGATGGCGTTGCCGGTCGCCTCGTTCACGTTCTGCACCACCCCCACCACCCGCGGCTCCGCCGCCCGCAGCGCCTCTGCCAGCCGCACGCCTTCCGACCAGCTCCGGCGCGCCGTCACCAGCGCCACCAGCACCTCGCCGCGCGCGTTGCTGCGCAGGACGCAGCCACGCAGCAGCCCCGTCCGCCGTCGCTCGTCGAAGGCGGGCACGCCTGCGTCCGCCAGCAGCCGACCCAGGGTGGCGGCCACCTGGTCGATCACCGGCTCGACCACCCGGCAACCCAGCAGCCCCACCAGCCGGTGCGAGCGCGGGGCATACGCGCCCAGGGTGGGCGCGCCTCCCCCCTGCACCGCCCCGTACGCGTATTTGCCCTGGTTCCGGTAGCCGAGCTCGCGCGGCGAAGGTACGCACGCCTCCACCGCCGGTCCGCCCAGACCCGCGAGCGCCTCCGCCACCTGGTCGCGCTTCCAGCGCAGCTGCGCCGGGTAGGCCAGGTGCTGCAGCGGACAGCCGCCGCAGTCGCCGTACGCCGGGCAGACCGGTTCGACCCGATCGGGCGATCGCCCGGTGATCGCCAGCGCGCGCGCCCAGGCGTCGCCGTGGCCATCGGCGGTCCGGTGGGGCGAGAGGTGCTCGATCTCGGCCTGCGCCTGTTCGCCGGGCAACAGCCCGGCCACGTGCACGCGCAGCGATCCGACCGAGGCCACCCCCGCACCGCGCGCGTCCAGCGCCTCGCCGCGCACCTCCAGCCGGTCTCCCGGCCGCGGGCCGTCGGTCATCGCGCGGTCCGCAGCCGCGGCCAGAAGAAGCCGGTCAGCCCGATCACCGCGCCCAGCCCACCCAGCACCAGGAACAGCGCGGACAGCGGCACCCGTTCGGCCAGAAGCCCCGTCAACCCCACCGAGATGGCCGTCATCCCGAACACGGTCGCGTTCAGCAGGGCGAAGATCCGGCCGTGCAGCGGGCCGGGCACCAGCTGCTGCACCAGCACCGTGCGCGGGATGATGATCAGCGGCACCGCCAGCGCGTGGACGAACATCGCCAGCTGCATCTGCCCCAGGGTGCGGCAGAAGGCCAGCGGGATGAAGGTCAGCCCGTCGAGCACGATGCCCAGCAGGATCGCCAGCCCCTTGCGGGTGCGCCCGGCCACCAGCCAGAAGGCGCCGCTGCAGACCAGCAGCCCCAGGTAGAAGAAGGTCTGCACGCCGGCGTAGGCCTGGTTGCCCAGCCCCAGCGTCTCCTTGACCAGCAGCGGGGTGGCGATCTGAGCAAGGCCGGTCAGCACGAGGTTGTCCGCCGCCACCAGGATCAGCACCATCCTCAGCACCGGGGTGGCCAGCACCTCCCGCACGCCCCAGCGCACCTCGTTCCACACCCCGGGCGGGGCCTTGGTGCGCACGCGGCCGCTGGGCGTGGGCGGCAGCGCGCTCTGCACCGCCCCGTGCGCCGCCCGCCGGGCGATGGGCGCCAGCGCCAGCACGCACAGGAACGACACCAGGAAGGTGGCGGCGTCCAGGGTGAACAGGTGCACCGTCCCCATCGCCGGGATGATCACCAGCGCCGCCAGCGCCGGGCCCACCACCAGCGCCGCGAACTCGGACACCTGGAACACCGCCGCCGCGGTGGTCAGCTGCGCTGGCGGCACCAGCTCGGGCACCAGCGCCTTCAGCGCCGGGTTGAACAGCGCGGTCCCGGTGGCCAGCACGAACATCGCCACCCCCAGCGGCGCCGGGCTCAGCCGCCCCAGCCCGTACAGCAGCGGGATCACCCCCACCGCCAGCCCCCGCACCGCCTCGGCCGCCAGCATCACCCGGCGCCGGTCGTGGCGGTCCACGAACGCCCCCGCGAACGGCCCCAGCGCCAGCGCGGGCAGGTAGTTGAGGGCGATCAGCAGACCGCTCCAGGACTTGGACCCGGTGATCTCCAGGGTCAGAAAGAAGATCCCCACCTGGAACAGCGAATCGCCCAGGTGCGAGATCACCTGCCCCAGCCACAACCAGAACAGGGCCCGGCGCCAGGTGGGGCTGCGGGGCAGCTCCACCTGGGCCAGCTCGATCCCGGTGGGTGAGGTGGGCGCCGTCATCCGCCGCGGCTCGGCTGGACGAACGGCCGCAGCACCCAGCGGCTGACCGCCCAGGCGATGAGCCAGCCGGCCAGCACGTCCAGCACGAAGTGCTGCTTGGTGGTCAAGGTGGACAGGGCCAGCAGCACCGCCATCACGAAGGCCACCGCTCCCAGGCGCGGTCGATCCGCGCGCAGGATCACCGCCAGCGCCGTGGTGAGGGCCACGTGCAGCGAGGGAAAGACGTTGCCCGGCGGATCCACCGCCTGCACCCAGGCCAGGAAGGTCTCCGAGGCGCCGTGGTAGGGCGGCCTGACCAGCGGCCGGGGATACTCCGCGGCGATGCCCAGGTGTCCCAGGGCGCCGAGCGCCATGATGATCAACACGCCCTTGAGCGCGCGGTGGAACAGCGCCCGCCGGCGCAGCCCGGAGATGGCCATCACGAAGATGCCCGCGTAAAACGGCATGTACATCCACACCGTCCACACCCAGAACGGCAGCCGGCGATCCAGCGGCAGCTCCAGCATCGTGGTCGAGCGCGGGCGCTCGAAATATCCGACCGCGAAGTAGATCAGCGACTGCAGCGTCGCCGCGCCCACCCCGACCGCCCAGCGGTACCAGAAGAAGCGGGCCGGTGAAGGTTCCGGCCCGCCGGGTCGCCCGCTGGAGAGGCCCGGGGCAGTCGCGCTCATTTCCCGTCGGGCGGCCGATCGCCGATGGGCACGTTCTGCACCGCCACCGGCCGGGCCAAGGTCGATTCTGCCTTGGCGCAGGCCAGGGTCCGGTTGCCCGAGGGAAACACCACGTCCACCTTGCCCGGTCCGGGCGCCGACGCCACCACGCCGGTCCCGAAGGTCGGGTGCACGATCCGTTCGCCGGGGGCGTAGATGTCGCGGGCGGAATAGGGACGCGGCGGCTTGTCCGGGTCGAACACCGGCGGCGCCACCGCCACCGCCTCGAGGTTGGGCTTGCTCGACCGCCGACGCATCATCCGCTTGCCGGTCCCGGCCCCGCCGCTGCTGCTGCTGGTGGTGGTCGAGCCCTCCGGGCCCCGGTAGCTGTGTTGCCCGCCGCAGCGCTTGCACACCACCTTGGCGATCCGCTCCCCCACCTTGGCCATGACGACGTGCCAGGTGTCGCCGCAGCGGCTGCACACGTCTTCGATATCGTCTCCTACACCGGGGGTCGGCATCAACGGGGCTCCTTCTCGTTCCTTTGCAGAGGGGTGGGGGTCAGAGGTACGCGGGATCTCGGTGCTCGCCAAAGACGTCACGGAACACCTGACAGATCTCCCCCAAGGTCACGCCCTGTTTCACCGCCATCAGGGTGGCGTCCATGATGTTCTCGGATCCTTCGCAGGCCCGGCGGACCGCATCCAGGCCCCGCTGGGCGGCGCCAGCATCCCGGCGCTGCCGCAGACTGCGAACGTTGGCGATCTGGTCCTGCTCGGGCCGGAGATCGATCTTCAAGGTCGGTATGGGGGCCTGCTCCTCCGCCACGTGACGGTTCACCCCTACCACGACCCGCTCGCCCGCATCCACCTCGCGTTGATAGCGGTAAGCCGCGGCGGCGATCTCTCGCTGCGGGTACCCTTCCTCGATGGCCCGCGCGATCCCGCCCATGGCGTCGATCTTGTCGAGGTAACGGACCGCCTCGGCCTCCATCTGGTCGGTCAAGCTCTCGAGAAAATACGACCCGGCCAGCGGATCCACCACGTTGGTGACGCCACTTTCGTGCGCAATGACCTGCTGGGTCCGCAGCGCCAGGGCGGCCGCCTCCTCGGTGGGCAGAGCGTACGTCTCGTCGTAGCTGTTGGTGTGCAGCGATTGCACGCCCCCCAGCACCGCCGCCAGCGCCTGCAGCGCCGTCCGCACCACGTTGTTCAGTGGCTGCTGCGCCACCAGCGACACCCCGGCCGTCTGCGCATGCGCGCGCAGCAGCCAGGATCGCGGATTCTGCGCCTTGAAGCGATCGCGCATCAGGCGGGCCCACAGCCGCCGGGCCGCCCGCATCTTGGCGATCTCCTCGAAGAAGTCGTTGTGCACGTCCCAGAAGAAGGACAGCCGGGGCGCGAACTCGTCGACCGCCAGCCCGGCCGCCAGCCCCAGCTCGACGTAGCCGATGCCGTCGGCGATGGTGAAGGCCAGCTCCTGCACCGCCGTGGCCCCCGCCTCGCGGATGTGGTAGCCGCTGACGCTTATGGTGTTCCAGCGCGGCAGCCGCCGGGTGCAGTGGACCAGCATGTCCTGGACGATGCGCAGGTGCGGCCGCAGCCCGCAGATCCACTCTTTCTGCGCGATGAACTCCTTGAACATGTCGTTCTGGATCGTGCCCTGCAGCTTCTCGGGCGCGATCCCGCGCTCCTCGGCCAGCGCCTCGTACAGCGCCAGCAGCACCACCGCCGGCGCGTTGATGGTCATCGAGGTGCTGACCCGGTCCAGGGGGATGTCGGCGAACAGCCGCCGCATGTCCGCCAGGCTGGCCACCGACACGCCCTCGCGCCCCACCTCGCCGGCCGAGCGCGGGTGGTCGGGGTCGTAGCCCATCAAGGTGGGCATGTCGAACGCGGTCGACAGCCCGGTCTGACCGTGCGCCAGGAGGAACTTGAAGCGCTGGTTGGTGTCCTCGGGCGATCCGAAGCCCGAGAACATGCGCATCGTCCACAGCTTGCCCCGGTACATGGTGGGGTGGGGCCCGCGCGTGAACGGGTAGCTGCCCGCCTCGCCCAGCCGCTCCTCCGGCCGCCAGCCCCGTCGCTCCAGATCTTCTGGCCCGTAGACCGTCTGGAGGGGCAGATCCGACAGGGTGCGGGGGCCGGCCTGCTTGGCCTCGGCCGGCGCGGCCGCGTCTTCCTGCGGAATGTGTGTGGCGGTTTGCGACATCCGCGGGACTTGGAAACGTAGCGCACCCGGAGCCTCGGGGAAAGGCCGCCCGCGCGAGCCCCCCGCAGCGAGCCCGGGCCGGCAGCGGCGTCACGCCCCCGGGCCACATGCGGGTTTGACGCGTCCTCGGCAGCTGCGGTAAGGACCCGGCCGCCGTGAGCCACACGCTGTTCGTCTTCGATCTGGATGGGACCCTGGTCGACTCGCTGCCAGACATCGCAAGCGCGCTGAACCACGCCCTGGCCCGGGTGAACCTGGCGCCGCTCCCGCTGGCCGACGTGCGCACCTGCGTGGGCGAAGGGGTGCAGCGCCTGGCCGAAAAGGCGCTCCAGCTCCGCCCCCCGGGCTCCCCTGACGTCCAGGCGCACGCGCTGGCCGACGAGGTCCGCGCCTTCTACCGTCTGCACCCCTGTATCCATTCACGCCTGTACCCCGGCGTCGCCAACCTGCTGCAGGCTTTGCGTCGCGACCCCGCCCGAAAGGTCGCCGTGCTGACCAACAAGCCAGGGGACGTCACGCGCGCCCTGCTGGCCGCCCTGGGCCTGGCGGACGCCTTCGACGCCACCATCGGCGATGGCGACGGCTACCCCCGCAAGCCCGACCCCGCCGCCCTCCGCGCCCTGATGACCCGCTTCTCCATCCCGCCCGCCGGCACCCTGATGATCGGCGACGGCATCCCCGACCTCGCCATGGCCCGCGCGCTCCCCTGCGACGCCGCCGCCGCCCTGTGGGGCTACACCCCGCGCGCCGAGCTCGAGGCCCTGGCCCCGCGCTACACGTTCACCACACCGAGCGATCTGATCGCGCTGATCTAGCGCCCGCGCTGGGCGATCGGCTGGGGCGCACCCGGGGTCGGCTCCGCCACCACCCGCGCCGGCGTGGCCTTCGCGGTCTTGTCCTTGGACCGCGGGCTCTCCTTGGCGCGCTTGCTCTTGCTGGCCTTCGTCTCGCCCGCGGCGACCTTCTGGGTCTTGGCGCGCGACGTCTCGGCGGCCGCGTGCGCTGTCTTGT
>JBKPRZ010000462.1:0-14541 GCA_046734815.1 Myxococcota bacterium
CACCCGGCTCGAATGTTGACGAGGTCAACACGCTGAACCAGCCTCTCCGACTCGAGAGGCAAGTATGCCAGGAAGGCCGGCGCGCGGCCGCGCGAGACTGCTTTCTCAGGTGTCCACGGGGGCGTCCGTCGCGCCCGCGTCGGATGCATCGGCCGCGCCCGCGTCGGGTGCCGCGCCCGCGTCGGAGGCGTCGGCGGCCCCCGCATCGGCGCCATCCGCAGGCGCACCATCCGGGGGAGCATCGATCACGCCGCCGTCGGGCCCGAGCGGACCGCCGTCGTGAAGCGGCATGCCGGCCAGGTAGGCCGAGGCGTGCTGGGTCCAACTGGGCGGATCGTTGGGCGGCAGCTTGGTGGCGTAAGCGGTGCCGCGGGTGATGAGGTCGAACGACTGCCCCACGATCCCGTCCGAGCCGGCCTTCAGGGTGGCCAGCACCTTGGTGTCGATGGGCACGCCCCGCTCGCCGTCGAGGATCTTGTTGGCCTCGATGTCGTTGGTGAAAAACTCGATGAACTTCGCCGCTTCTTTGGGGTGCTGCTGCTGGTGGTGATTCACCTTGCCGCCGTCGATGAAGCCATGGGGCACATCGGGAAGCTTCAGGGTGCCGTCGCCCAGGTAGTCGTCGAGCGGCCGCAGCAGCTCCCGGCCGGTCCACTCGTCGATGTACGCGTAGTCCTGCAGCATGATGTCCGGCAGGATCTTGTCCTTCGCGTACTTCTTCATCGTCGGCCCATCGTCCGGACGCCGCGGCGGGATCTCCGATGAGACCCGCCACGGCGGCCCGGCGGCCGGTCACGGGCAGGGCACGAGGGCCAGCGAGTCGATCACCGGGTGCTCGCCGGGACCGGGCTCGCGCGAGGCCAGGCACTGACCCGCGGTGGCGGTCACCGTCCGGGACGTGCGGTTGCTGGACATGTCCAGCCGCCCGTCGACGATCCGCAGCGTGCCCTCGTGGCTGCCTTCGAAGGACTCCAGCACCGGATCGGCCCCGCCGGCAGCCGAGATCAGCAGGCGGTAGGTCTGGTCGGCCAGGTGCGCGGGCGGCGGCTGATCGGCGGGCACCGCGCCCAGGTCGAACATCGCCGTCAGCGCGAAACCTGGGTGAAACGCGATCCGCCGGGGGCCGACCTCGGCGTCGAAGCTGCGCCCGGACTGCGGGTTGAGGTCCAGCTGGAAGACGCGGGTCCCGCCCACCTCGATGAAGGTCGCTCCCGCGCCCAGGCTGAGGTTCTGGAAGCGCGCCACGTCCTGATTGGCGATCGCGTGGGCCTGGCCGCTGACGGCCGGCACCACCAGCCGCGCGGTCGGCCCGCCCTTGCTCCAGGGCGCCGAGACCTCGGTCAGGCCCACGTTCACCCGGCTGTCGATCGCGCCGCTCGCGCCGTCCAAGTCGATGGCCAGCGCCGGACGGGCGGCGGCGGTGCGGAAGGCGAAGCCCTCACCGGCGTCGCGCAGCTCGATCATCTCCAGCAGGCCCAGCGAGAAGGTCACCTTCTGTTCGCCCTCCTTGCGCAAGCTGATCTGCACGGTGCCGGCCAGCACCTCCGGCGTCTGGTCGGGCTCGCCCAGCGCCCGGGCGATCAGCTGGGCCGAGCGCTTGACCGGCGCCAGGTACAGGTACAGGTCGGCGCCCTCGTCATCGAGGAACAGCGACACCGGGCGCAGGCGGTCGCGGCCGATCAGCAGGTCGATCTGGTGTCCCGCCCGCTCGGCGCTGACCCGCAGGCGCACCTCGACCCGCTCCAGCAGCCGGCGGCAGTCCGGGTCGACCGCGCCCGACTCCGGATCCCGGCAGGTGGTCTCGGGGCGCAGCCGGTAGATGGCCTCGAAGGCGTTCTTCGATTCGAGGTTGCGGCGGGGGAACAGCTGCTCTCTGATCGCGCGCTCCAGCTGGTCATCGTTGCGGGCCATGCGCGCCAGCGGCGCGGGCACCCGGGCCGCCTTCATCATCTCCGGCATCCGTGGGGTGAGGGCCGCCACCGGCCCGACCAGCGCCTGAAGGCCGCTGCCCGCACCGCTGGCCAGGTGGTCGATGCCGCCGCTTCTTTCCAGCGACTGTCCGGTGCTCCGGGCGAGGTCGGCGGCCTGGCGGCCGATCTGCGCGCTGGCCTGCTCGGGATCCAGCGGCTGTTCGCAAGCCGCCACCGCGAGGGCAGCGGTCATCGGCAACGTGACAACGAGCGAGCGCATGGTCGGTCTCATGAGGTCCTCCGGGCTGTGGGTCCTGTGCAGGCGTCCGTCTGCAGGAAGGAACCCGCCTCGAGGCGGTCCGTTGAGCCCGTCTAGAACCGACCGGTGAGCGCCAGTGACAGACCTCCCGGCGCCGGTGTGACCCCGACGGCGATGCCCTGCCACAGCGGATCCGCCTTCAGCGCGCGGATCTGCCGCTCGGCCGGGCTCTCCTGCAGCAGCAGCCAGGTCGAGGTGCCGGCCAGCGCGGTCCAGAAGCCGAAGTCCCACACGTTCTCACCGGTGATCCGGCCGGCGCGGGCCGCATCGCCCAGGGTGCCCAGCGCCACCAGACCGAGGACGCCGCCGACCACGCCGGCGCTCACCCGCCGGTACAGACGGCTGCCGGCAGCCAGCCGGTCCAGGTCCTGCCCCAGCTGCGGCAACCAGACGCCCGGGTCGGCGCCGCTGTCGATCGCCCGGCGCCCGCGGTCCGCCAGCCGCTCCATCGGGCCGGGGATCAGGTTCCAGATCGTCAACCCGCCGAACACCGCCCCCACCGAGCCGAACACGACGGCCGCGGCGTTGCAGTCCTGGCCGCACACCGAGGTGTCGCCCCGGTGCGCGTTGAAGGCCAGGCCCGTGAACACCGTGGCCACCAGCCCCTGCCAGAGCGCGCTGCTCAGCCGATCGTCGCGCTTGGTCTTGGCCAGCAGGTCCAGGTTCAGGCGCAGCCGATCGGTGTCGGCGCGCGACAGCCCGAACACCGGCGTGGGAGCGGCGCGCTCCTCGGCCAGCTCGCGCGCCAGCGCCTGCGGACCGAAGGGCCGCTCGAACAGCGCCTGGAACATGCGATCGGCGCCGCGCACCTGGCTGCCCGGCGGCCGCCCGGCCAGGTCGGCCAGCCGCACGCTCCCGCTGTCGGGCAGATCGTAGGTGCTGCGTACCGGCCGCCCGCCCGCCTCGCCCGACGGCACCAGCCGCTCCAGGTTCAGGTCGGGCCCGCCCCACAGCCGCACCCGCGGCGCAAAGCCTCCCTCGGTGTGCAGCTCGGCCAGACGGAAGCCGTCGGCGTTGCGCAGGATGAAACGTTCGCCCGGCGGCAGCTCCAGCGCCCGGGCGCCGCTCGCCCTCAGGTCCAGCAGCACCTGCCCGCCGTCGCCGCGCGGGGCCTGGGCGAAGACCTGCGGCCGCACGGCCGGGTTGGGGACGCTCCGGCTGGCCACCGCCACGAACCCCCGCAGCTCGTCGTAGGTGATGCGGCCGTCGCCGTCCGCATCGGCGCCGCCCATCAGACCGGAACGCACCAGGAAGCTGAAGATCCCGGACTGGGTCTCCGACCACTCGTAGACCGTCTGCTCGCTGCTGGTGGACAGGAACGCGCCCACGTCGGGCTTGCCGGGCACCAGCGCGCCGGCCCGGGCCAGGCCGCCGGCCAGCGGGCGTCCCCCGGGCTTGCGCGGGCGGTACATGAAATACGAGTTGCAGCTGTCGAGGATGAGATGGGTCTGGGCCGCGTTCACCTGGGCCACCACCGCCTCCAGGTCGTCGGCGCCCAGGCGGCCGTCGGCCAGCTCGAGGAAGCCGCGCCCCTGCTCGACGTCGCCGTGGCCGGCAAAGACGAAGTACAGGGTGGTGTTGCGCCCGGCTTGCCGGGCCTGCCGGACCGCCTCGGCCAGGGCGGCGGCCTCCACCAGCAGGTTGGCCCGGGTGGGCGCGCGGTGCAGGCGGGCGAAGCCGGGGTTCGCGCGCGCGGTGCTGACGTCGGGCTCGGCCAGCAGGGCCAGCCGCGCCTCCGGGTCCAGCGACTCCCACAGCTGGTAGTAGCGGATGGCGTCGTCGTCGGCATATTGCAGATCGGGCAGGTGCGGGCGCAGGCTGCGGTTGTTCGCGACGATGAGCACGAAGGTGTCGGCCCGCGCGGCCGGCGCCGCGGCGGCCAGCGTGGCCACGGCGGCGGCAAGTCGGAGAAGGTGTGATGGCCGGTGCATCAGGGCGGCGGGGTGGACGTCACGTTTTCGGAGCACGACCCACGTGGCATGGTGCCTGAAGGCAGAACGTGCAGGCGGGCGCTTCGTTGAGCCGGGTCGGTAGAAAAGTGAAAGTCTCGCTCAACGGGACGCGGACACGTGCGTTCTGTCATCGATGGCGAAGGAGGCAGCGCTGACACTCGTGCCGCCGTTGCCGTCTGCCGACGCGCAAGGTCAGTCCGCTGCCGGGGCGATGGGCGACGACGATCTGATGAAGCTGACCGCGGCCGGATCGCGCGCCGCCTTCCGCGAGCTGGTGTCGCGTTACCAGAGCCGCGTGCTGGCGGTGTGCCTGCGTTCGGCCGCCAGCCCGGATGAGGGCCGCGAGATCGCCCAGGAGGCCTTCGTGGCGTTGTGGCAGGCGGCACCGCGCTACCTCCCGAGCGGCAGCTTCCCGTCTTTCCTGTTCACGATCGTGCGCAACCACCTGCGCAACTCCGCGCGGCGGCGCCGGGTGGCCGACACGCACCTGCGGGCCGTCGCCGGCGCTCCCGTCTCCGGCGGCGAGGCGCCGCTCGACCGGATGCTGGCGGCCGAGAACGAGCGCCGGCTTCGCGCTGCCCTCGAAGGGATCCCCGAGGCCCACCGCCGCGCCATCCAGCTGCGGTTCAGCGCCGACCTCAGCTACGACGAGATCGCCGGCATCTGCGCCGCCCCGGTGGGCACCGTGCGATCCTGGGTGCACCACGGCCTCAAGAAGCTGCGCGCGCTGCTGGGAGAACCCTGATGCCGAGACCCGCCTGCACCGTCGACGAGCTGGAGCTGATCGCGCTCCTCGACGGCGAATCCACCGAGAACCGCGCCGACCAGCTGCGCGCCCACGCCGCCGGTTGCGCCGACTGCGGCGCCCGCCTGGCCAGCCTGCAGACCCTGACCGCGCGGCTGCGCCACCCGCCCTCCGGCACGCCGGACCCGTCCTTCGTCGACGAGGTCGAGCGTCGCCTGCCCGCCGGGTCGCCCGCGATCCGCCGGCGCCGGCCGCTGCTGGCTGGGCTGTCGGCCCTGGCCGCGGCGGCGGTGGTGGGGCTGGTCGCCCTGCCGTCGCTCCGCCGTTCCGAGTTCACCCCCCGGGGCACGCCCGCGCCCTGGCACGAGCTGGTGGCCACCTCCCTGGAGATCGTGGGCCCCACCGCCACCCGTCCCCTGCGCGCGGGCGAGCGGCTGGTCGCGGGCGAGGGGATCGCCGTCAGCGCCCGCAATGGCCACCCGAAGCAGCCGGTGTACCTGATGGTGTTCGCCCGCGACGCGCGCGGCGAGGTGCACTGGATCGTGCCCGCCTGGACCGATCCCGCGGCCCCGCCGCAGTCGGTGGTGCTGCCGCCGCGGGGCGAGCTGCCCGGCCCCGCCGGACGCACCCCCGAGGACCCCGCGCCCGGCAAGCTGCAGGTCTCGGTCCTGCTGACCCGTTCACCGATCGACGTGCGCGCGGTCGAGTCGGACCTGCGCGCCGGCCGCTCGCCGGCCACCGGCCCGGATCGACACGCCCGCACCGTCGAGGTGCAGGCCGCCGCCCGCTGATCCCGCCCGGCTCAGCTGGGCTGGTTCTCGCTGGGGGGCGGCTCGCTGCTGGGCTCGGTGGATGGCGGCGGGGCAGGCGTCTCGATGGTCGCGGCCGGCGCCTCGATCGCCGCCCCTTCCGCGGGCGCATCGTGGGCGTGGGCCGCTTCGATCACCTGCTGGCGGAGCGCCTCCTTGGCCGCGCGGCGGGCGGCCTCGGTCGCGTCGCGCTTGCAGGCCCCGCACAGGGTGGGCTGGGCCCAGTTGCCGAGGTGGGTCTGCAGCTGGCTCTCCGGCGGCCAGTAGATCGAGGTCCCGCATTGCGAGCAGGGGATCTCCAGCGTCTTGCGGTCCTTGAGGAACTCGGCGCAGGCGTGGCACAGCCGTTCCGGCGGCTGGATCTGCCGCTGCCGGCGCTTCTTCTCCTTGCGGCCCTGCTTGCCTGGAGCCGGCGCGGCAGCCGCCGCGGGGGCGTTGATGGTATCGACGGCCTGCGCGGCGGGCGCCGCCTCCGGCGCAGGCGCCTCGGTGCCGGTCGCCTCTGCGGCGGGCGCCTCGGCTGCAGCCGCGGTGGGCGCGGCCATCTCGGCGGCCGGCTTCTCGGCGTGCTTTTCCCCGTTCTTGTCTGCGTTCCTGTCTGCGTTCTTCTCTTCGGGCTTCTCTTGCGCCTTGGGGCTGGGGCGGACGCCGGCGGCCAGCTGCTGCTCGCGCGACCAGGTCCAGGTGCCGGGGCAGCCCTCGGTCTTGCAGGAAATCTCCCGGTCCTCGAGGTCGCCCAGCTCCTTGCGGCACTCGTTGCAATATTGAGGATAGGGATCGCCGGTCTTGCCTCGCACCAGGCGGGCCAGCTGCGCGCCCCGCTTGTCGGTCCAGGTCCGCTTGCACCCGCTCTTGCGGCAGGGGCGCTCGACGTCCTTCAGCTTCTGGAACGTGTCGTAGCAGCTGTCACACATGCGGGCCGGCGCCTTGGGCGGCGGCTTGTCCGCCACGCAGGCGTCCAGCTGATCGAAGCGGCTCCAGGTCCAGGTCTTCTTGCAGCCCGAGGTCCGGCAGCGCACCTCGCGGTCGGAGAGCTTACCGAAGTTGGTCCGACAGGTCTCGCACATCCGGCGCGGCGGCTCGTTGGGCTTGCCGGCGGCAAAGGCCTGCAGCTGATCGTCCGCCTTCCAGATCCACTTGCGCTTGCAGCCGTTGATGCCGCAGGTGACGGGCCGGTCCTGCAGGCGGCGAGCGACGTCGCTGCACGGATCGCACAGGGGGCCCTCGTAGGTGACCCGGCCCGGCTTCTCGGGCTTGGCCTCCTCGGCCCTGGCCTCCGCGGAGGCGGCCGGCGCGGCCTCCCCGTCGGCCGGCGTCGATTGCTCCGGGGCCGCCTCGGCGGCGGCGCTCTCGGCGGGGGCATCGGCCGCGGGCGCCTGTTCCGCAGCCGCGGCCCGGGCGGCCTCGGCCTCGGCGGCTTCCTTCATCTGGGCCTGCAGCTGGGCTTGCGCCTCGGTCTCGGCCTGCGACTGCGCCAGCAGCTGCGATCGGCGGCTGAGCTTGGCGGTCCGGCTGCAGCCCGGGACCGTACAGGCCACCTCCTTGTCCGAAAGCTCGGCCAGCTTCTGCTCGCAGGAGCTGCACAGGTTCTTGGGCGGCGGCTTGTGGCTGGCGAACGCCTCCAGCTGGGCGTCGACGGTCCAGGTCCAGGTATTCTGGCAGCCGGGGACGTCGCAGCGGCGCTGCTTGTCCGTCAGGCTGGCGAGCTTCTTCTTGCAGGGCTCGCACATCCCCGCTCCGGGAGATCCCGGTGTGGTGTCTGTTCTGGCGCCGAGACTGAGGGCGACCTTGCCACCGAACTGCACCCAGGTACGCGTGCAGCCCGGAACACGGCAGGGCATCGTCTTCGCCCCCAGCCGGTCCGCCAGCGTGAAGCCTCCAAGCGACATGACGAGCCCGTTATGGTGTACGAGAGCTACCTTCATGGCAAGGGGTTACGAGTGAGACAGTTTCGTGCCCGATCCGTCCGGTCCCGCCACACGGTGGTCCGACCCTGCCCGCCGCAAAGCGGCGTCGGGTCCGTCGAGACACCCCCGGTCCGGCCGGCGGCGGACAATCCGCGCGCCCTTTGAGCGCCTTTCCCCCCCGGCGCTCCTCTACTATCCTGCGACCCCCATGCAGATAACGATCGAGGACATCTCGCCCGTGGAGAAGCGGGTCGAGTTCGAGGTCCCCTGGTCCGATGTAGCCCCCCGCCTGGACCGCGCCTACAACGACCTCCGGCGGGAAGTGCACCTGAAAGGTTTTCGCCCCGGCAAGGCACCGCGCCAGGTCCTGGAGAAGCTGTACCGCCACCGGATCGAGGACGACGTGGCCCGCGACCTGGTCGAGCTGTCGCTGGGACAGGCCATCCGGGACAAGCAGATCGACCCGGTGGCCCCCCCGCGGGTGGACAAGATCGAGCTGAAGTCGGGCGAGCCGTTCAAGTTCTCGGCCCGGGTCGAGGTCAGATCGCAGGTCGAGCCCAAGAACTACACCGGCATCCCGCTCGAGCGCCGGGCCCCCAAGGTCACGCCCGAGCAGATGCAGGAGGCCCTGGCCGGCTACCAGAAGCAGCTGACCACCTATGCCCCGGTGGAGGGCCGCGAGGTCTCCCAGGCCGGCGACGTCCTGGCGATCGAGGTCCACGGCCGGGTGGGCGAGCACAAGATCAAGAAGAACAGCGTGGTGGTCGACCTGTCCGACGAGACCGGCGGTCCCTTGCCGGGGCTGGGGCCGCAGCTGCGGGGCCTGACCATCGCCCCCGGCAGCCACCACGAGGTCAAGTACCGCATCTCCGAGGAGGTCAAGCCCAGCGAGCTGGCCGGCAAGGAGGTGTCCCTGCACGTCACCATCAAGGAGGCGCGCGAGCGGCGCACGCCCGCCATCGACGACGAGCTGGCCAAGGACACCGGTGAGGCCGACACCCTCGAGGACCTGAAGAAGAAGGTGGAGGAACGCCTGATCGACGCCGACAAGCGGCGGATCAAGCGCGAGCTGGAGGCCGCCCTCACCAAGCAGCTGATCCAGCGCAACAGCTTCGACATCGCCAAGTCGCTGATCGACCGGCACGCCGAGGGGATCATCTCCCGCGCGCGGGTGCAGCTGGCCATGATGGGGCTGGACGTCGAATCGCTGGACGTCGAGAAGATGAAGGAAGAGTTCAAGGGGGAGGCGGAGGAGGAGGCGCGCGCCACCGTGCTGTTGCGGGCGATCGCCGACCGCGAGGGCGTCGAGGTCACCGACGGGGACATGCAGAAGCGGGTGGCCGAGCTGGCCGCCGCCCGACAGACCAGCGCCAAGAAGCTGCGGGCCGAGCTGGAACAGAACCAGCAGATGAACGCCCTCAAGGCCCAGATCCGCGAGGAGAAGACGCTTGAACTGCTGGTCTCACAGGCTAAGATCACCGACGTCGATCCGGATCGGTTGATCGTGACACCCCAGGAGGCACGGAAGGTCGGCGGGCGGCTCATCCTGTCCCCCGACGAAGCGCGCGCGGAGGCCCAGGAGGCCTCCAAGGCTGCCTCGCAACCGGCCGAGCCGAACATCATCAAGTGACCATCAGGCCGCCGTCGAACACAAAGGCATCGCCCATGAAAGACTCACTGCCGCTGGCTCCGCAGGGTTTCATCATCCCGACCGTCATCGAGCAGACCCACCGGGGCGAGCGCGGCTGGGACATCTTTTCCCGCCTGCTCAAGGACCGGATCGTGTTCCTGGGCACGGCGGTGAACGACGAGATCGCCAACATCATCATCGCCCAGCTCCTGTTCCTCGAGAGCGAGGACCCGGACAAGGACATCATGCTCTACATCAACTCGCCGGGCGGGCTGGTGACGGCGGGCATGGCCATCTACGACACCATGCAATACGTGCGTCCGGACGTCGCTACCTTCTGTATGGGGCAGGCGGCGTCCATGGGCGCGTTCCTCCTGGCGGCCGGGACCAAGGGCAAACGTTACGCCCTCCCGCACTCGCGCATCCTGATCCACCAGCCCCTGGGCGGGTTCTCCGGACAGGCCACGGACATCGACATCCACGCCAAGGAGATCCTGCGCACCCGCGACACCCTGAACGAGCTCCTGGCCAAGCACACCGGCCAGCCCATCGACCGCATCAAGCACGACACGGAGCGCGACTACTTCATGAGCGCCCTCGAGTCCAAGGAATACGGCGTGGTCGACGAGGTCTTCGCCCAGCGGGCCGCGGTCAATCGGTAAGCGCCCACCCGGGCGGCACGGGCCTCTCAGGGCACCTTTCCGCACGCGCCCGCGGCGTGCTAGCTTTTACGATCGTGGCGGACCGGAAGCGCGACGATCACGGGCACCTCTCCTGCTCTTTTTGCGGCAAGAGCCAGAAGGAGGTCAAAAAGCTCATCGCCGGTCCGACCGTCTACATCTGCGATGAGTGCATAGGCCTGTGCAACGACATCATCGCCGAGGAGATCGAGAAGGAATCCGAGAGCTTCGGATTCGCCTCGGTCCCCAAGCCGGCGGAGATAAAGGCCATCCTCGACGACTACGTCATCGGTCAGGAGCGGGCCAAGAAGATCCTGTCGGTCGCCATCCACAACCACTACAAGCGCATCGACGCCAAGGTGGGGGCCGACGAGGTCGAGCTGCACAAGTCCAACATCCTGCTGCTGGGCCCCACCGGGTCGGGCAAGACGCTGCTGGCCCAGACCCTGGCCAAGATCCTCAACGTCCCCTTCGCCATCGCCGACGCCACCAACCTGACCGAGGCGGGCTACGTCGGTGAAGACGTCGAGAACATCATCGTCAACCTTCTGCAGAACGCCGAGCACGACATCGAGAAGGCCGAGCGGGGCATCGTCTACATCGACGAGATCGACAAGATCGCGCGCAAGGGCGAAAACCCCTCCATCACCCGCGACGTCTCGGGCGAGGGCGTTCAGCAGGCGCTGCTGAAGATCCTCGAGGGCACGGTCTGCAACGTCCCGCCCAAGGGCGGCCGCAAGCATCCGCAGCAGGAGTTCCTGCAGGTCGACACCACCAACATCCTGTTCATCTGCGGCGGCGCCTTCGTGGGCCTGGAAGACATCATCGAGCAGCGCATCGGCCAGAAGCAGATCGGCTTCGGCGCCCACATCCAGTCCAAGAAGGAACGCCGGGTGTGGGACCTGCTGAAAGAGGTGCAGCCCGAGGACCTCCTGAAGTACGGCATGATCCCCGAGTTCGTGGGCCGCCTGCCGGTCATCGCGCCGCTCCACGAGCTGGACGAGACCACCCTGGTGGACATCCTGACCAAGCCCAAGAACGCCCTGGTCAAGCAGTATCAGAAGCTGCTCGAGATGGACGGCGTCAAGCTGCGCTTCACGAAGGGGGCCCTGGCGGCGGTAGCCGGGGAGGCCAAGAAGCATCAGTCCGGGGCCCGAGGCCTACGCGCCATCCTGGAAAAAGCGATGATGGACGTGATGTTCGAGATTCCCTCGGCGTCCCCACCGATCAAAGAGGTGGTGATCAACGAGGACACGATCCAAAAAGGAGAGCAACCGTTGCTCATCTATCAGAAGGGGCTGGCCGCGGGAGAGCGCGCGAGCTGAAGCGGATCGGCCCTCTGCAGCGGCGACAACCGGAGGCATTGCGATGCGGCGTCAAGAGTCGTTTCCCTGGATCATCGTGATGGGGGGCGCGGTCCTCTACTGGACCATCGCGCTGGGCATCGGCATCCCCTCGTTGTACCGGCTGCTGGGTCCGCCCGGACCGGCTCATCATGCCGCGGCGGTCGAGGCCCGCTGCGTTCAGGCCATGTCGGTCGACGGCAAGCCGATCGTTTTCGGTGACTGCTTCAACATCCGTTTCCTTCCCGACTCGCCAGAGCTGGCCCGGCCCTCGCTGCCGGGGGACGCTGTGTTCGATGTGGGCGGCGCGTTCCGCATCACCGGTCCTGATCAGGAGATCGACACGCCCACCTGGAACCCGGCGACCACCGAGGACCAGGCTTCCTCCGAGGTGACCTCCGACTCGTTCGGACGGACGGCGTATTGATCCAGCGCCGTCTGTCTGCGTAGTCATCGAATACCCCTCCCCGGATCTGGCCGTCCGCCGACGGGGTTGATAGGATTCGGTCCTCGGTCTGCGGGCACGGTTCTCTCTGCAGACGCGCAAGGTCATGAGCGACGACGACGGCTCGAAGGAAATCGTGCTCGTTCACCGGGTACCGCTGCTGCCTCTGCGGGACACGGTGGTGTTTCCGCACATGGTGGTTCCGTTGTTCGTGGGGCGAGAAAAATCCATCGGCGCGCTGGAGGAGGCGACGGCCCCCGGCAGCCAGAAGGAGATCCTGCTCTCCGCCCAGCGGCGCGCCCGCACCGACGAACCGGTGCCCGACGACATCCACGCCGTCGGCACCCTGAGCACGGTGCTGCAGCTTCTGCGTCTGCCCGACGGAACCATCAAGGTGCTGGTGGAGGGCAAGCGGCGTGCGGTCATCCGTCAGTTCGTCAAGACCGACGGCTTCTTCGAGGTGGAGGTGGAGCCGCTGCCCGACCAGGGTGGCCCCTCGCCCGAGCTGGAGGCGCTGACCCGCGAGGTGATCTCCACCTTCGAGGCCTACGTCAAGCTCAACAAGCGGACCGCCCCCGAGGTATTGACCTCGGTTCAGTCCATCGAGGACCCTTCGCAGCTGGCCGACACCATCGTCGGGCAGGTTCCGCTGAAGCTGCCCGACAAGCAGCTGATCCTGGAGATGCGCACACCGTACGAACGGCTGATGCGCCTTTACGAGCTGATTCGCGGCGAGATCGAGATCCTGCAGGCCGAACGCAAGATCCGCTCGCGGGTCAAGCGTTCGGGCGACAAGTCCGACCGCGAGGGCATGCCCGGGGAGCTCCCGGGCATCCCGAAAGATGTGGGTGAAAAGGACGAGTTCAAGAACGAGATAAACGAGCTGGAAGAGCGGGCGGCCGGCAAGCAGCTGTCGGCCGAGGCGGCGGTGGTGCGCAACTACCTCGACTGGGTGCTGGCCTTGCCCTGGGGCGCTTACACCCAGGACAAGCTGGACGTGCGCGAGGCCGAGCGCATCCTCGACGAGGAGCACTACGGCCTGCGCAAGGTCAAGGAGCGCATCCTCGAGTACCTGGCGGTGCAGGCGCTGGTCAAGAAGCAGAAGGGACCGATCCTCTGTCTGGTGGGGCCGCCCGGTGTGGGCAAGACCTCGCTGGCCCGATCCATCGCCCGGGCCACCTGCCGCAACTTCGTGCGCCTGGCTCTGGGCGGCGTGCGCGACGAGGCGGAGATCCGCGGCCACCGGCGCACGTACATCGGCGCGCTGCCGGGCAAGATCATCCAGTCGCTGAAGAAGGCCGGCAGCAGCAACCCGGTGTTCCTGCTGGACGAGGTGGACAAGATGTCCACCGACTTCCGGGGCGACCCCTCGGCGGCGTTGCTGGAGGTGCTGGACCCCGAGCAGAACACCGCCTTCAACGACCACTACCTGGATCTGGATTACGACCTGTCGGACGTCATGTTCATCACGACGGCCAACTACCTGCAGGGCATCCCGGTGCCGTTGCAGGACCGCATGGAGATCATCCAGCTGCCCGGGTACACCGAGTTCGAGAAGGTGTCGATCGCCGAGCGTTACCTCTTGCCCAAGCAGCGCAAGGAGAACGGCATCGGCGATCTGAGCCTGGAGATGCCCGAGGACACGGTCCGCGGGATCATCCACAACTACACCAAGGAAGCGGGCGTGCGCGGGCTGGAGCGGGAGATCGCCACCGTCTGCCGCAAGATCGCCAAGGACTACGTGGCCAACCCGCACCTGCGCGCCTGGAAGGTGACGCCCAAGCGGCTGGCCAAGTACCTGGGCCCGGCGCGCTTCCGCTCCCGGAGCCAGGAGGTGCAGGACGAGATCGGCCTGGTCAACGGCCTGGCGGTGACCATGCACGGCGGGGACCTGCTGGCCACCGAGGTGTCGGTGGTGTCGGGCAAGGGCAAGCTGGTGCTCACCGGCAAGCTGGGCGACGTCATGCAGGAGTCGGCGCAGGCGGCCATCAGCTACGTGCGCTCGCGCGGGCCCTCGCTGGGGCTGGACCGCGACTTTTACACCCGGGCGGACATCCACGTGCACCTGCCCGAGGGGGCCATCCCCAAGGACGGGCCCTCGGCCGGCATCACCATGTGCACCGGCCTGGTGTCCGCGCTGCTGCGGGTACCGGTGAGGCGCGACGTGGCCATGACCGGCGAGATCACGCTGCGCGGGCGGGTGCTGGCCATCGGCGGCCTCAAGGAGAAGATCCTGGCCGCCCACCGCGCCGGCATCCGCACCGTGATCCTGCCGCGCGAGAACGTGAAGGATCTGCAGGACATCCCCAAGCGCGTGCTCAAGAGCCTGCGCCTGGTGCCGGTGGCCCACATGGACGAGGTGCTGCGGGTGGCGCTGGCCATGGAGGCGCCGGCCGAGTTCCTCAAGGACGGCTCGGTCCCGGTGGACTGGCGCGTGCCTCTGGATCGCCGCGAGCGCGAGCGCGACCGACGCGAGTCGACCATCCCGGTCGCCAGCGCCAACCCCCCCGCCGCCCCGACCCCGACCAGCGGCAGCGCCCCCCTGGCCACCACGACCACCACCCTTCCGGCGACCGACCCCGGCAGCGACGAAGAGAACACCTAGGGCAGCGTTCGCGACGTACGCGCGCTATCCCGTCCCCATTTCCCGTACCCCCCTCCTCGTCCTCGTCCTCGTCCTCGTCCTCGTCCTCGTCCTCGTCCTCGTCCTCGTCCTCGACTCCCGATCCGATCGTCGGTGCACAGCTCACCCAGAGATCACTGAGCTTGCCCCGTTTTCGTGGACGGGTTGGTCTCTATGC
>JBKPRZ010000463.1:0-15305 GCA_046734815.1 Myxococcota bacterium
CGGTGGCGCCGTCGGGCAGATCGGCCAGGTGCCGCTGCAGGGCCACGCCCAGGTGGGGCAGAGCGCGCGTGTCGCCAGCGGCCAGCGCCACCAGCGCCCGGGCGTCGGGCGCGGTGAAGGCCTGCCAGGCCCGCCGCGCCAGCGCCAGCGCCTCGGCGGTGGCCGGCCGCCGCTGCTGGAAGATGCGGTCGAGCCCCTCGGCCGGCAGCCGTCCCATGGGGCAACCCGGGATGCCGGGCTGGTCCCCCGGATCCACCAGCGAGATCTTGCGGGCCGATCCCGCCTCGCCCAGCACGGCCAGCAGGCGCATCAGGATCGACTGGCAGAACAGCTCGGGCCCCGACCAGATGACGATCTCGGTCGAGGGCGGGATGGCCAGCAGCGCGCGGTCCTGATCGCGCAGCTGCGCCTCGACGGCGGCGCTATCGGGCGCCCCGGCCTGCCCGGCCAGGTACTGGGCCCGCAGGCGGTACCAGTCGTCGGGGCTGGACCCGGCCGGCGTGGGCCCGCAGCAGACCGGGTCGCACCACACCAGCCGGTCGCCGGCCATGCCGGCGCGCGCGAGGTCATCGAGCAGGCTGCGGCCCCCATGGACGTGGACCATCGACGCCGGGCTGTCCATCGCCCCAGCTTGCCACGGCGGGGGCGCGCGCTCATCCCCCCTGCAGCGAAATTGCCGGATCGACCCGCAGGGCCGCGCGCGCGGCGATCAGTCCAGCCAGCCCCGCAGCCCCCAGCAGCGCCACGGCCGCCAGCGCATAGGTCACGGGGTCGATCGCCGACACACCGTACAGCAGCCCCCGCAGCAGCCGGCTGGCCGCCAGGGCCACCGCCAGCCCCACCGCCACGCCGAGGCCCGCCAGCCGGAAGGTGTCGCCCAGCACCAGGCGCAAGGTCCCGCCGGCGCTCGCTCCCAGGGCCATGCGGATGCCGATCTCGTGCCGCCGCTGCGACACCGAATAGGCGATGACGCCGTAGACGCCGATCACCGCCAGGGCCAGCGCCAGCGCCGCGAACAGGGTCAACACCAGGGCCGAGAACCGCCGCTGCGACACCGACCGGTTGACGATCTCGGTCATCCCGCGTGTCTCGGCCACCGCCAGCGAGCGGTCGCTGGCCCGCACCTGGTCCTGGATGGCCGGGACCAGCGACAGCGGGGGCACCGCCGCGCGCACCATCCAGGCCATCGGCAACGCCTGCAGGATCATCGAGGCGGCAAAGGGGGGCAGCTGCGCCATGGGCACGTACACCGTCGGCGGCGGCTCCTGGTCCAGGCCCAGCTCCTTGACGTCGGCCGCCACGCCGACGATCTGGCGTCCGGGGTCGGCGAACCTGGGTCCCATCGGCCGGCCGATGGTGATCCGCTCGCCCACCGGGTCGCGGCCGGCGAAGTACTGCCGGGCCAGTGTCTGGTTGATGATCACCACCGGCTGGGCGCTGGCGGCGTCGAGATCGGCGAAGGCGCGGCCGGCCCGCAGCCCGACGCCCATCGCCCGGAAGTAGTCGGGCGTGATCGCGCGCCACTGCGCCTCGCCCTCGGTGCTCGGCTTGCGCTGCCCGTCGACCTCGAAGGGCAGGTCCGGGCCCAGCTCCAGCGGCAGGCTGGTCACCGCCGCCGCCGCCACCACCCCGGGCACCGCTTGCAGGCGGCCGGCCAGCTGGCGCGCCAGCTCGCCGATCTGGTCCGAGCCGGTGTAGTGCCGCGGCGTCAGCGACACCTTGAAGGTCAGCAGGTCCCGCGGCTGGAAACCGGGGTCGGTGCGCAGCAGCCCGGCGAAGCTGCGGATCAGCAGGGTGGCAGACACCAGCAGCACCAGGCACAGCGCCACCTCGAACACCACCAGCGACCCGCGCAGCCGGCGGGTGCTCCGGCCGCTGCTGGCGCCCCGGCCCTGCTCGCGCAGGTTGCGGTTGACGTCGGCGCGGGCCGCCTGCAGCGCCGGCGCCAGCCCGAACAGCAGCGCGGTCAGCAGCGACGCCGCCAGCACCACCGCCACCACCGTACCGTCCATGCCCACCTCGCTCAGACGGGGCAGATCGGGCGGGCTGCTGTGGACCAGCAGCCGCAGCAGGGCGCCGCCCAGCAGCAGCCCCAGCGCTCCGCCGGCCAGGGCCAGCACCGCGCTTTCGGTCAGCAGCTGGCGCGCGATCCGCCGGGGGGCGGCGCCCAGGGCCATGCGCACGGCGATCTCGCGGGTGCGGGCGGTCGCCCGCGCCAGCAGCAGATTGGCCACGTTGCCGCAGGCGATCAGCAACACCAGCCCCACCGCGCCCAGCAGGATCAGCAACGCCGGCCGCACGTCGGCGGTCAGGAGCTCGCGGACCGGGACCAGGGCGATCGACTCCGAGTCGTTGCGCAGCGCCGGGTACTGGTCCATCACGCTCCGGTGCAGGCTGGCCATCTCGGCCTCGGCCTTCACACGGGTGCGGTCCGGTTTCAGCCGCGCCACCACCAGGTAGGCGTTGGCGTTGTCGCTGGGATCCACCTGCAGCGACAGCGGCACCCAGATGTCGGCCCGCGGGGTGACGTCGAACCCCGGCGGCATCACCCCGACGATTCGGTAGGGGGTGTCGTTGGCGAACACGGTGCGCCCGACCACGCCCGGGTCGCCGCCGAAGCGCCGCTGCCACAGGCCGTGGCTGATGACCATCACCGGGCTGGCGCCGGGGCGGCCGTCCTCCGCGGAGAACCCGCGGCCGGAACGGGGCAGGATGCCGAAGGCGCGGAAGAAGTTCGGCGTCACGCGGATGCTGGCCACGCGCTCGGGGTTGCCGCTGCCGCCGAGGTTCATCCCGCTGCCCAGGACGTCGTAGGCGGCGGCGGACTCGAACGAGTCGGCGCCGTCGGCCCATTTGAGGAATCGCAGGCCCGACAGGGCGGGCGAGATCCCGGTGGGGAACTTGCGGACCACGTGCAGCAGCCGGTCCGGCTGGGGGTAGGGCATCGGCCGCAGCAGGACGGCGTGGACGACGCTGAACATGGCGCTGTTCACCCCGATGCCCAGGGCCAGCGCCAGCAGCGCCACCACCGTGAACCCGGGGCTGAGGCGCAAGCTGCGAACCGCGAACCGAATGTCCTGCATCATCGCGCCCTCCCGGCGAGAGATCTCCGCCTCGGGGCAGCAATGGATGTGCCAGGGCGACCAGGCTGCGTGCGGGAGGGTTGCGGCGGCTTTCCTGTCCGGCTGTGGGACGGCGGATCCCGGGAGCGGACGCTCAGTCGTCGCGCCCGGGAGACGTGCGCAGGGCCTTCTTGGCAGAGACCGCGTGCTTGTCGGCGAGCATCTTGTTGCGCGCGCGGCGCGAGCGCCGGCGTTTCTGCCGGCGGATGCGCTCGGCCTCCTGCTCGCGCTGGCTCTGCTCACCCAGGCGCGCGCTCTCGATCCGGTCGGCCAGCAGCTGGCGGGCGAGGTAGCGGTTCAGCCCCTGCGTGCGCGCCTTCTGACATTTGATCTGCGTGCCGCTCGGTCCGTGCAGCAGCACCACGCAGGTGGCCACCTTGTTGACGTTCTGGCCGCCCTTGCCGCCCGAGGTGACGAAGGTCTCCTCCAGGTCCTCCTCGCGGATCCCCAGCGCCTGCAGCCTCCGCTCGAGGGCGGCGGCCTTGTCACCGGAGACGGGGAAGCGCGCGCCTCCCCCGCGGCTCAAGAATCGCCCTCGTCGTCGGTCGCGCTGACGTCGTCCCAGAAGCGATCCCACGCCTCGCTGGTGGACGTCAGCGCGATGGCCATTCCTGGCGACCCCGGCCCGTCCCCCTGCGTTTCGACGTTCTGGAAACAGCGCACGACCACGCCCACCGCCAGCACCGACTCCCCGCGTGGACCCATCACCCGCATGCGCAGCAGCGAGCCCACCGGCCGCGTCTCGGCGGTGGCCGCGAACAGCCCGCCGCGGCTGACGTCCACCGTGCGCGCCACGAAGCTGCCCCGCATGTCGGAGATGGACAGCTTCACCTGCACCGGGTTGCGGCGCGAGGCGCGGCGATCGCGTGGGCTGGCTTGCATGGTCACCGCACAGAGAGCTTGACGGAACGAGGTAAGTGCACGAGCGGGTCTATTTTCCCCCAAAAAAACCACGATGTCAGCTCCGGCCCCGCCGTTTCGGTGTTTGCCGGCGTCTTCTGACGTCCTCGCGGCCCCGGACCTTCCGCCGGGGCCGGGGCGCCGGCGTGTTATCCGGAGCTGGGCTGGCTGGACGCGCCCCCCTCCGGGGCGGGCGAGGACGGAGCGGGCGCATCGGCTGCTCCCCCCGCGCGCGCTTCCAGCGCCGCGGTCAGCGCTTCCTTGGCCGGGTCGTCCCACACATCGCCGTAGGTTTGCGCATACAGCGCCGCCTCTTCGCGGCTGCCGGGCGCGGCGGCCAGCGGGTTGTCCACCTGCCGGCGCAGGTGCCCCAGCACCGCCTTGGCGAACCAGGGATTGTCCTCCAGGGCCGCCTCCAGCGCCTTGTCCGCCGCCGCCTTGTCTCCGGCCTGCAGGTTGGCCAGCACCAGGCCCATCTTGGCCCGCCCGGGCCCGTTCTCGGACTGGGCCGCCGGGGTGAACACCTGGATCGCCTCCTGCGGGCGCTTGAGCTTGAGGAAGGTCTTGCCCGCCACCAGCCGCGCCTCGGTCCCCACCGGGCCGCTGTCGACCGCGTAGACGCGTTCCAGATCGACCAGCGCCTCCTCGTATTTTTCCTGATCCACGGCCAGGCAGCCCAGGGCGTGGCAGGCGCGCACGACCGGCTGCGCCTCCTTGCGCGAGAAGGCGTCGGTCGCCCCCTCGGCGCGCAGCTTGTCCAGCAGGGGCTCGCCCGACTTGACCACCGCGGACAGGGCCTCGCGCGCGCCCGTCTGGTCACCGGCGGACAGCCGCGCCAGACCCACCCCCACCTCCGCCTCGGCCAGGCCGGGCTGGATGGCCAGCGCCGCGCGGAACTCCTTCTCCGCCGCCCCGGGCCGCCGCTGCTCGAACATCCGCCAGCCGGCCTGCACCCGCTCCATCGGATCGGGGGGCCCTGGCGGCGGCGAGGCGGCGGCCTCGTCACCCTGCAGGTGGCACTTCTTGTACTTCTTGCCCGAGCCGCACGGACAGACGTCGTTGCGGCCAGTGCCAGCCAGCCGGCTGGCCGCCTCCTCGCGGGCGGGGTCGGTCTTTTCCTTGTCGCCTTCTGCCTTCTTCGTGGCCATGCCGCCGCGAAGATAGCATCCCCGGGGCGTCGCTACTTGTTGGTGGGCACCAGCTTGCTCACCTCGGCCTGCAGCCGGGTGAGCACCGGCTTTTCCACGTCCAGCAGGCGGATGCCCAGCCGTTTCTCGTGCTTGGCCACCACCTTGCCCTTGCCCGAAAACAGGCTCTCGCCGGACACGGTCGAGATGGCCACCGAGAACATCGTGCCCAGCGGCACCTCCCGTTCGGCCGGCACCACGAAGCCGCCCAGGCGGATGTTCAGCAGCGGGTTGTATACGAAGTAGCTGACCGTCACCGGGTTCAGCTGGACGACGATCTCCTGCTCGCGCCAGACCACCCCGCCCTGGGCGGTGGCGGCGCCGGGGAAGTTGACCTGCCGCGGGGGGGCCGCGTCCATGGGGGCGAAATCCATCGGCACGGTGGGCTTGCGGCCCTCCAGCGCGTTGACCTCGACGATGCGGCCGATCAGCTTCTGGCTGGCCGGGTCCAGCTGCACGAACTTGACCCCCAGCCCGCGCGGCGTCTGGCTGATCCGCGCCACCTCGGCCTTGCCCCTCAGCAGCACGAAGCCGTCGGTCAGCGCGACCTCGAAGTCCAGCACCGTCCCCAGCGCCACCGGATCGGCGGCGGCGATGAACATGCCGGTGCGGCTGACGTTCATCGACTGGGTCTCGACGAAGTCGATGATGCTCTCGTACCGGTATCGCACCGGCACCACCACCGGCGCACGGGCGGCGCCGCGGGTGTTCTCGCGTTCGCCGGTGCCGCGTTCGGCGGTGCCGGCGTTGGTGATCGGGCGCCGGTCCGCGGAGGTGGCCTCCTTGAAGAAGGAGCCCATCGTGATGGTCTTGCGACGATCGTCCGCCATACCCCGTCCCGTGCTCTTCGTCAGGTCGGGCTCAGGTCTTTTCCGGCACGTATTCGGGCGGTTGCTGTCCCCCGTCGCCGAAGAAGAAGCGCTCGGCCTGCTCGAGCAGGACGCTCTGGCCGGTGGGCGAGGTTAGGTCCAGGCGGTACTCGTTGACGATCTTCTTGGAGAACTCGACCCACATCATCCAGGCCTGCTGGGAGACGTTGTCGTAGATGCGCTTACCGAGCTCGTTGTTGAACGGCTTGTAGGACATCCCCGGCAGTTCCTGTCCGAGCTTCACGCATTTGACCATTCTGGGCATTGGTAGCTCTCGATCTTAGCACCTCGCGCCGCACGCGGTGGCGGGCTGCCGGCGCTTGCCTGACATCGTCGCCTCGGTCGCCTCGCGCAGCACCCGCGCTCAGCCGGCGGCGGGGGCCAGCGGCGCCAGCAGGCGCGGCAACGCGTGCGCGAACTGACCCTTGGTCAGCACTTCCCCGCAGCCGCGAGCCCGGGCGCTGTCCATGACGTCGACCTTCTCGTGATCGACGAAGCCGACGGTCCGGACCTGCGCGCTGGCCGGATCGGCGGCCAGCGCGGCCAGCGCGTCCATCGCCTCCGGCAGCCGCAGGTCGAGGATCACCAGGCGCGCGTGCGCCGCGGCCGCTTCCGCGGGCAGCCGGGCCGCATCGCGAGCGGCCGCCACGCTGACGCCCAGCTGACGCGCCACCTCCCGGATCTTCGATGTGAAGACCATGTCGCGCGCAAAGGTGAGCACGTCTGCCATGGCGCCGGTGGGGGACGACCGAGGACCGGAAGGGTCGCGACGAAAAGAAGGTAACGGTCCCAGGCACCCGGTCGGATGGTTACCGTTGCTCCCTTCCGGGCCTGGCGGGTTTCGCCAACGTTCCGTCGCCCGGGACCGCCGGATCAAATGTCACACAACGCCTGACAAGGCCAGCGAAATCAGCGCACGGACGCGGGATGTGGGCCCGAGCCGATGGAGGTATTGTGCGGCCATGCGCGATCCAGTCGAGCCTCCCCGCGCGTTTGGCACCCGGATCCTGCTTGCCGTGCTGGCGGCGGGGGCGGGCTGCGGAGCCGCCCCGACCGACGAGCCCGCCTCCCAGCCGATCGACCCGACGAACGGGCCGGTCGCGCCCATCCAGCAGCCGATCTTCGGGGGCAACACCGCCGGGACCTGCCAGTGGCCCAGCACCGTGCTGCTGAACGGCTGCACGGGAACCTTGATCCACCCCCTCATCGTCACCACGGCCTCGCACTGCGGGACCAACCACCGCACGGCGATCTTCGGGGAGAACAACCGCACCGGCGCCCAGCGCCGGATCCCCATCGAATATTGTCGGACCTTCCAGCGCGGTGGCCCGGTGGGGACGGACTACGCGTTCTGCAAGCTGCGCACGCCCGTCACCGACGTGCCCATCGTGCCGCCGCTGATGGGCTGCGAGCTGGACGTGCTGCAGCCGGGGCAGAAGGTGGTGGTGGCCGGTTTCGGCGTCAATACCGACGACGACATGGGTTTCGGGACCAAGCGCTGGGTCGAGACGACCTTCATGGGGGTCGACGCCACCGGCCGCGCGCGCGTGGGCGGCATGGGCAAGGCCCCCTGCTTCGGCGATTCGGGCGGCCCGGCGTTCGTGCAGCTGCGCGACGGCAGCTGGCGCGCGTTCGGCATCGACAGCGCCGGCACCGCCCAGAGCTGCACGGCCGGCGACGTGATGGCGACGATCTACAAGGCGGTGCCGTGGATCGAGGAGCAGACGGGCATCGACGTCACCCCCTGCCACGACGCCGACGGGACCTGGCACCCCGGGCCAGAGTGCCAGGGGTTCTCGGTCGACCCGCTGGGCCCCGGCCGCACGTGGGCCAACGGATGCGCCGAGCCGCGCACGACCCCGCCGCTGGCCACCTGCGGTGCCGCCTACAACGGCCCTCCGCCCACGGACGCCGGCGCGGTCGCGACCGACGCGCGCCCGACGCCGCCTCCGATGCCCGCCCCCGACGCCGCGGTGGACACCCCGCCCGCGCC
The DNA here is from genome assembly GCA_046734815.1 of Myxococcota bacterium. Lineage (GTDB taxonomy): Bacteria > Myxococcota_A > Polyangia > Fen-1088 > Fen-1088 > CAVYGB01. The sequence goes on from JBKPRZ010000463.1 coordinate 8,072, forward strand.
CGGTCTGATCACGGGCATGACCATCGACCTTCCGGCGACGACGCCAGCGCGCGCGGACGCCGCGCCGCCCCGCACCGTCGTCCGCGACGCCGCGTCGGTGGTGCCCGCGCCGCTCGGCAACAACCCCCTCGGCTGCGAATGCAACTTCGGTCGCAGCCACGGCGGCGAGACGCCGTGGCTCCTGCTCATCGGGTTCGCGCCATTTCTGCGCCGCCGCCGGCGATGAACGAGCGGCGCCGCCCCGGCGCGAGCTTGCGAGCGAACCCGACTGGTCAATCGGACCAGCGGGCTTGCGAACGAACGCGGCTGTCGTGAGGTCGGGGCTTGCGATCGGAACCGGCTTGCCGCGGTCTGGTCATGCTCCTAGACCAGGCGGCGCGAACCCCAGATCAGAAAATGCATCTGGGGTAACACGCGCACGTTGTAGCCCGCCCAGAACGGAGCGGCGATCCGACGGACCAGCGTCTCCAGGGCGGCGGGGTAATCGGCGGCGGCGCTGCCCGACTCCGGTTGCAGCAGGATGGGCAGCTGCGCCTCGCGGAAGCGCGGGTGGCTGTCGAGCAGCGCGCGCAGGGCGCTCTCGTCCGCGTCGTCGCGCACGACGAACTTCCATTGCACGCGCTCGCGCGGCAACTCGGCCAGGTACCGTTCGATGATCGGCGGGCGCAGGTAGCCCTCGCCGGCGCTGGGCAGCTTGGGAGACAGGCTCCACAAGGACACGTGCGGCAGCGCCGCCGGTGAGAAGATCGTCGCTGCCGTCTCGACGGTGATGTGCTGACCACCGGCGGCCAGCAGCTCGGCCAGCTCGGGGAGATCGCGCTGCAAGAGCGGCTCGCCGCCGGTGAGCACCACGTGTCGCGCGCCCAGATCGTTCACCGCGTTTCGCACCTGGGTGGCGGTCATCTCCCGGTAGAAGCCGCCCTCGCGCAGGCTCCAGGAATATCTGGTGTCGCACCAGCGGCAGCGCAGGTTGCAGGCGAAGAAACGCACGAAGGTCGTGTTCACGCCCATCAACAGCCCTTCACCTTGCACCGACCGGTAGATCTCCATGACGAGCATTCGCGAAGCGCGATCGTGCGCTTTCGGCGTCTGCAGTGACAGGTCCGCGCGGGACATGGATTTCCGATTATGGCCCGTCGCGACGCATGTTTCCACGCGGTTTCTTGAACGTGGCCGCGTTGCTAAATCGAACGCACTCAGCGGTTGTGCTCTTTACCGGCACTCTTGGCTGCGGCTACTTTCCCTCGCGTAGCTGGACGATGTCTGGCCGGCTGTACGAAAGCCAAACGATAGAAGGGGAGAAACATGCTGGACACCAAGAAGCTCACGGCAGTCGGAATCTTAGCTCTGACCATGACCGTGGCCGTGACCGCGATAGCGCAGGCGCAGACCGCGCCGCCCGCGCAACCGGATCTGGCGACCCGGGTCGCGGACCTGGAGGCGTACGTGACCAACGGCGCGCCCAAGGCGCTGACCACCACCTCCGGGCCGGGACACAACAGCTGGATGATGACCTCGTCCGCGCTGGTGTTGTTCATGACCCTGCCGGGCCTGGCGCTGTTCTACGGCGGTCTGGTTCGCCGCAAGAACGTGTTGTCGGTGCTGGCCCAGTGTTTCGGCTGTGCCGGCGTGATCACGATTCTCTGGTGGGCCATCGGCTACAGCTTTGCGTTCTCCTCCGGTTCGCCGTTCCTGGGAGGGACCAAATTCGCGATGTTATCGGGCGTGGGGCCCGCACCCAATGGCGATTATTCGTATTGGGTGTCCCAGAACGTATTCAGCATGTACCAGTTGATGTTCGCCATCATCACGCCCGCGCTGATCATCGGCGCCATTGCTGAACGCATGAAGTATTCGGCGATCATGGCGTTCATCGTGGCCTGGATGTTCGTGGTGTATTTCCCGCTGGCCCACATGGTGTGGGGCATCGACGGCTTCATGAACGGCGTGTGGAACGCCAAGGCCACCATCAAGGCCATCGACTTCGCCGGCGGCACCGTCGTGCACATGTCCTCGGGCTGGTCGGCGCTCATCCTCTGCCTGATCCTGGGCAAGCGCACCGGCTTCGGTCAGCGCGCCTTCCTGCCGCACAGCCTGACCCTGACCATGGTCGGCACCGGCATGTTGTGGGTGGGCTGGTACGGCTTCAACGCCGGCAGCGCGGTTGCCGCCGACGGCATCGCCGCCAGCGCCTTCACCTCCACCACCCTTGCCACCGCCGTGGCCGCGACGGTGTGGCCGCTGCTCGAGTGGATCACCCGTGGCAAGCCCACCGTGCTCGGCTTCTGCTCGGGCGCCGTCGCCGGTCTGGTCGTGATCACGCCGGGCGCCGGCTTCGTGGCCGCTGGTAGCGCCGTCATCATCGGCGTGCTGGCCGCCGCCGTGCCGTTCTTCGCCTGCACCAAGCTGAAGGCCTGGCTGAAGTACGACGACGCGCTGGACACCTTCGGCGTGCACGGCGTGGGCGGCACCCTGGGCGCGCTGCTCACCGGCTTTTACGCCGACCCGAGCATCAACGGGAACCTGAACACCAACCTGAGCGGTCTGGTGGGCAAGACCCTGTGGATCGAGCAGCTGAAGGCCATCGGCCTGACCCTGACCCTGGCGGTGGTGGGCACCACCGTCATCGCGCTGGCGCTGAAGGCCATCCTGGGCCTGCGCGTCTCCAAGAGCGTCGAAGAGCAGGGCCTGGACGACGCCGAGCACGGCGAGGCCGGCTACCACGACGACGAGATGGGCCGCGTGAGCGCCGAAGCCGTGATGCCCACCGGCACCCCGGTCTTCCAGCCCGCCGGCGCCCCGAAGTACTAACCGGTCCCATTCCGGGACCCCTCCACGGGCCCGCCGCGATCTCGCGGCCGGGCCCGTGCCTTTTTCCGGCCCGCGAGCGCCCGCTAGATGGGCTGCGATCGCTTGCGGGGTACGATCCCGATTCGGTTCGCGGCGGGGTCAGGTCGGCGCGCATCCCTCCAGCTCGCTGCGCTCTTGCTGGGGCGGCCTCTGTTCTGGGTTCTGGGTTCTCGTTCTGGTTCTGGTTCTGTAAATGCGAAGCCAGTCGCAGTTGGGGCTGTGGGCATGTTGAAAACCGTCTGCGGTTTTCAAAGGGCTGTGGGCGGTCTGCCGTCCACAGCCCGGCATGTCCACAGCCCGCCTTGCAAGTGACCCGCCGGTCCAGGCAATCGCCGGACGGCTGTGGAAAGTGCCGGGGCTGTGGACAGCAGACTGCCCACAGCCCCTTGGACAAACGCGCAGACGCATTTGCCCACACTTTCCACAGCCGCAACGACTGACAATGGCTTGGCCTGTGTCAGGAGCAGAACCAGAACCAGAACCAGCAGCACCTCTAGCGGCAGCCTGCCGACGTCGGACATCGCCGCGGGCAGCCGGCGGCGCGCTCAGCGCGAACGCTTCATCGACTGGATTGACCACCGTCCGTTCCCGAAGATGTGTGAGGGGTGCGGCAACACTCCTGTGAGGCCGCCCGGGAGGCGGGGCGACTCTTCATTCAAAACCATACGCTCTCGTTGCATCGACAGATGTTGCCCGGGCAAGCCGGAGAACCATCGTCGGGAGCTCTTTGCGGAGTCGCGTTTGCTTCGCGGTTGGGCCTGATTCGGGCCTGGCGCGTGTTAAGATCATGACGTTCATGAGGTGTGTCGAGGCCTGGATCTCGCCGTCGAAGCTGGAGGACATTACCGAGCGGCTGCGGTTGATCGGCGTACCAGGCATGACCGTGCACCCGGTTCGCGAGCCCGGCGGTCCGGCGCGGGTGGAAACCTATCGGGGCGCGGTGACGACCAACGACCTCAGCACGAAGCTGCGCCTGATTATCGTGGTCCCGGACGACTTCGCCGAAGGCGTCGCCAGCGCCATCAAGTTGATCGTGAGCCGCGACCCCGAAGACGACGGCTGGATCGTCATCTCCCCCGTCGACGAAGCCATCCGCATCCGTACCGAAGAACGCGGCGCCGACGCCCTGTGACCCGCCCCGATCGCGCAAATCGTCTTCGCGACGACGGGCGCCAGATCCCGGCGGACCAGATGGCGGCAGACAACGACACCTTTCGCCCATGGTTACGCTCGTCCCGCGCTGTCGCGAAAATCAGCAGCGTCTACGAACGCCGGTGTCCATGCGGAAGAGCCGGCGCCGACGGAGGAGCAGGGGCAGGGTGAGCAACATCAGCGGCAGCGCGGAGGTGGGGCCTCCGGGTGCGCGCGCGAGGTCGCAACTGCAGCCGCCGGAACCGTGCGTGGGAATGGGGGGCGTCTGGGCGTCGGATGGCGGGGCGGGCGCGGTGTCCTTGCTCGCGTCGGGTGGCGGGCCGTCGGGGGGGCCTGCGTCCGTGGTGGGGTCGGCGGGCGATGGGGCGGCGTCGGGGGGGGCGGCGGGGCAGTGGCCGTAGACGTCGCAGAGCCAGGCTTCGCTGGCGGAGCAGCGGGGGCGGGCGCAGGACTTGACGCCGGTGAGGTCGCGCAGGCCCAGGATGGGGCGCCAGGTGTGGCCGCTGTCCTCGGAGGCGCCGACCAGGAAGGAGCCCGGGGAGAAGGTCTCGCCGGCGCAGGCGTAGAGTTTGCCTTCGGCGAAGCGCAGACAGCGGAAGGTGGGGCCGTCGGGGCCGGCGTCGATGGGGCTGCCCCAGGTCTTGCCGCCGTCGGGCGACACGTACAGGTGACCGGGTGGGGCGCCGTCGAGGACGGGCACGACCGCGGCGCCGGCGTAGACGGTGTCGCCGGTGCCGAAGGCCAGGGCGCTCATCCAGTCGCGTGCGCCGCCCTTGAGCACCCGCCGCAGCGAACGGCCGCCGTCCTCGCTGAGCCACAGCTCGTCGCCGTAGGCGTCCACCAGGCTGAAATACAGCCGGTCGGGATCGGCGGGGGCGATGGCCATCAGCGCGAACGGGTTCTGCGGCGGCGGATCCATGCCGGCGGCCAGGTCGCGCGCGCTCCATGTGGCGCCACCGTCGGACGATACGCTCAGCCAGCTGGAGGTGCCGGTGCCGGCCGTCGCGTACATCCGACGGGGGTCGGAGGGCGCGACCAGCAGGTGGGCGTACGGAGGGCCGTCGCCGAACCGGTGCACCACCTGGAAGGTTGCGCCGCCGTCGCTGGACAGTGCCAGCACGCGGTCGCGCTCGGGGCCGGCCAGCGCCCACATCCGGTCGGAGGCGCCCGGGTCGAAGGCCAGGTCCAGCACCGCCAACCCGATCAGATCGCCGCCGGCCAGCTCCCAGGTGCAGCCATCGGTGGAGCGGCGCAGGCCGCCCGCGGCGGCCGCGAACAGGCGCCCGCGGCCGTCCACGCGCACCAGCTCCGGCGGCGGCGTCCCGTAGACGTCGTCGCAGACGAACTGCCAGCCGGCGGCGCCGTCGTTCAGCAGCAGGCCGAAGTTCGCCACCGCCAGCGGCGGCCCGTCGGGCAGATAGGCCACCGCCGTCGGGCTGAGGCAGGGGCCGTCGGCGCAGGCGATCGCCGGCCCCGCTGCCCGCGCCGCCCCGGGCGCGAGCAGCAGGAACGCCGCCGCCAGCGCGGCTACTGTCCCAGCGGGCCGTAGACGCAGTACTGGTTCGCTCCCTCGGGATTCTTGAAGGTGGGGACGTACACCTTGCCGTTGTAGACGGTCACCGGGTTGAATTTGGCGTAGTTGCTGACCGCGTCGCGCGCCCGGTTGCGCTCGCTGTTCCACAGCTCGCGGGTGACGTCACTGGCGTCGAACGCGCGCAGGATGCCGGGCACCACCTCGTTGTTGGCGCTCTTGGAGATCGGCATGGTGACCCAGATGACGCCCGAGTCCGTCTTGTCCCCGTTCGCGCTCAGGGCCATCGTTCCGCCGGGCATGACGTAGGCCGCCGATCCACCCATCGCATTGGTCGTGGGATCGTCGGGTGCCTTGACCGCGCTCCGCTTGAACATGTTCAGGCGGCCGTTTTCCAGCTTCCACTGGATCAGGTAGTCCTCCTCGGCCCAGGTGTAGACGAACTCGCCAGCCTGGCTCTTCCAGTACACCGGGGTCGAGTGGTTGTGTCCCAGCGCCGGGTTGCTGTTTCCCGCCACCGTGAGCGTCTGGACGACGGCATCGGTGCCCGGCGGATTGACGGGCGGGTTGGCCGCGGGGCAAGTGGTCGGTCCCGCGTAGTGGCCCATCTTGGTCTTGTCCACGACGTACACCCTGGCGTCCTTGCCGCCACCGAGCACCAGGTTCGTGCCCGGCACCAGCAGCACGCCGGCCGACCCGAGATCACGATCCGTCGCTTCCAGGAAGCAGTAGTTCTTCGGGGTGAACCAGTCGACCACCTGGAAGGTGCCGCCCTGCCGGCGCAGCTTCAGGAACGACTCGCCGTAGTTCGAGCCGCCCGACAGGTCGGCGCTGCCGTTGCCGGTGGTCAGGTAGAACAGGCCGTCGTCGTCGACGGCGATCCCGCTGCCCGACATCCAGACGCCCCCGGCATCGCCGTTGGGCGTGGTGTTGAACACCACCTTCTGTTCCAGGGTCTTGGCGTCGTAGCCGATGATCCAGCCGTGGTAGGGGCCGGCGTCGCAGAACGACGACCAGGCGATGTACACGATCCCGTCGTGCAGCAGCAGGGCGGTGCGCTGGTTCGCGCGGGCGGCGTTGAAGGGCACGCGCGTGCCGTTGCTGCCGCCGCCGGTGCCCTCGACGCTGCCGTTGATCGTGACCGCCGGGAGCTTGTCGCTGCCGTCGACCAGGCTCTGCGCGTACAGCTTCTGCACCTGGCTGCCGGCCGAGCCGGTGCGGGCCACGAAATACAGCGTGCCGCTGGCCAGGTCCACCGCCGGCGTCGACAGGATGCCCACCCAGGTGGAGATGTCCTCGTAGGGGTTGCAGGTGCCGGGCGACAGGGCGCGGGCCGGACCCACCGGCGCGCCGAAGCTCTTTTGCCAGATCGGCGGCGCGTTCTGGTCGTCGGCGTCCATCACCGAGACCTGGTTGCGCATGGTCACCACCACCAGGGCGTTCTTCTTGCCCTTGGGCCCGAAGTCGAAGCCGGGCAGGTAGAGGATCTGCGCGTAGATCTCGCCGTCGACGGCCTTGCAATACTGCTTGCCGAAGGTGGCGTCGGTGACCTTCGCGGGCGTCAGCGCGGTCTCGAAGGTATTGGCGTGGGTGCGCTTGACGTCATAGCCCCGCATCAGCACGCCCGGCCCCGCCGCTGCGGGCGGTGGCCCGGGCGGAGGGGTGACCGGTGCCGCGTCGGCCTTGCCGCCGGTGCCGGGC
>JBKPRZ010000464.1:0-27449 GCA_046734815.1 Myxococcota bacterium
GCGCTAGACAGCGGGGCCCAGGTGGGCCACCAGCTCGGACATGTGGCGCACCAGCAGGTCGGGGCTCTCGGCGCGCAGCTCGGGCTCGCTGCCGTAACCCCACAGCACGCCGGCGGTGCGCACGCCGTTGGCCCGCCCGCCGCGCAGGTCCTGGGCGCGGTCGCCGATCATCCACGCGCCGGCCGGCGCGATCCGTTCCTGCTGCAGCACCACCCGGATGAGGTCGGTCTTGTCGACGTTGCGGCCGTCCAGCTCGGAGCCGTGCACGTCCTGGAAGTGCGCGCGCAGGCCGAAGTGCTCGACGATCCGCCGGGCATAGACCACCGGTTTCGAGGTCACCACCCGCAGCCGATGCCCGGCCGCCGCCAGCGCGGCCAGACCGGCGGCCACGTCGGGGTAGACCGCGTTCTCGTACAGGCCCACGGTGGCGAAACGCTCGCGGTAGTGGGCCACGGCGGTCTCGATCAGCTGCACATCGGCGGTGGCCAGCAGCTCGGCGAAGGTGCCCCGCAGCGGCGGCCCCACGAAGCGGGCGAGTGTAGCTTCGGGTGGGACCTCCTGTCCCAGCCGGGCCATCGCGTGCTGGATGCAGCGGCCGATGCCGGGCAGCGGATCGGTCAACGTCCCGTCGAGGTCGAAGAGCAGGTCCATCCGCCCGGCGACTGTACAACAGCCTCCCTCCACGCAGCATTGCCCACGCCGCCTCCGTCCGCTTGCGGGACGGCGTTTCCCAGGAGCGGTCAGCCACCGCCACGCCGCCGGCGCAGATCGGCCCCCTGACCGCGCGCGAACCCTGGCACGCCGCTCGCTTCACGACCCCGCGATGAGCGGCCTCTGGCGCGATCTCCGGTTCGCGGTGCGCATGCTGGGCAAGAGCCCGGGGTTCTCGGCGGCGGTGGTCGTGGCGCTGGGGCTGGCCATGGGGGTGAACACCGCCGTGTTCGGCGCGCTGAATGCCTTCCTGATGCGCAGCATGCCGGTGGTCGACGCGGACCGCCTGGCGACCGTGTTCATGGGCCACCGGGACCAGCCGCGGGAGTGGGGCCCCCTGTCTTATCTCGACTACCTCGACCTGCGCCGGGAGAACCAGGTGTTCTCGGGGCTGATCGCCTCCACCGGTGACGGCGGATCGATCAGCGACGACCGGCCCCGCGGCCAGGGCGAGCGCGCCTCCACCGCCACCTGGGAGCTGGTGACCGGCAATGCGTTCGACGAGCTGGGGCTGCGCGCGCTGGCGGGCCGCACCTTGAAGCCGTCGGACGACACGCCCGCAGCCGAGCCGGTCGCGCTGATCAGCCACGCCTTGTGGCGGACCCGCTTCCGCCTGGACCCGGCGGTGATCGGCCGCAAGGTGTACTTGACCAACTTCCCGGTCACGGTGGTCGGCGTGATGCCTCCGGACTTCAAGGGCGTGGTACCCAACGGGTTCGAGGCCGGGTTGATCGACGCGTGGCTGCCGCTGTCGGTGCGCAAGCGGATGTACCGCGGGACCGACGACACCTTCCTGACCGACCGCGCGCGCCGCGCGCTGTTCGTGTACGGACACCTGCAGCCCGGGGTCACCGTCGCGCAGGCGACCGCACGGCTGGACGCGACCGCCCGGGTACTGGCGCGCGAGCACCCGGCCACCAACACCAACCTGCGCATCTTTGCCACCTCCGAGATCGAGGGACGCTACGGCGCGCAGTTCGCGGCGGTGAAGCTGGGGTTCGCGCTGGCGCTGTTCAGTGCCGCGCTGGTGTTGCTGATTTCCTGCGCGAACGTGGCCAACCTGCTGCTGGCCCGGGCCTCGCGCCGCCGCAAGGAGCTGGGCATCCGGGTGGCACTGGGCGCCGGCCGCGGCCGGATCATCCGCCAGCTGCTGACCGAGAGCGTCCTGCTGAGCCTGCTGGGCGGCGGCCTGGGGCTGCTGATGGCCCACTGGTTCGGCGACCTTCTGCACCTGTTCCTGCCGCCGATGTTGTTCCGGCTGGACCTGGACCTGCATGCCGACGTCAGTACCCTGGCCTGGTCCTTCGGCGCGGCCTTGCTGTCGGGCATGGCCTTCGGTGCGGCGCCCGCCTGGCGGGCCGCACGCGCCAGCGTGGTCACCGCCCTGAAGAGCGACGTCGGGGCGGAGGGCCAGCGGCGCCGGGCCGGGCTGCGGCAGGTGCTGGTAGTCGTCCAGCTGGCCATCTCGATCGTGGTGCTGGCCTCGGGCGGGCTGCTGGTCCGCAGCCTGCAGAAGATCAAGACCATCGACCCCGGCTTCCGGGTCGAGAACCTGCTGACCGCGACGGTCAACCCCGGGCTGTTCACCGACGACGTGGTCCAGCAGCACACCTTCTTCGCCGAGCTGGAGCGCCGCCTGAAACACCACCCCGGGATCCAGTCGGTCTCGTCGGTCCGGTTCATGCCGCTGGTCAACGCGCTGAATGCGGCGCTGCCGGTGCGGGTGGACGGGCAGGTGTTCGCCGACCCCTCGCAGGTGCCGAGCTTCGCCTACAGCGTAGCCTACCGCGGCTACCTCCAGACCGCCGGCACCGAGCTGCTGCTGGGGCGCGACTTCCACGACCTCGAGCACAAGGGGACACCCGCGGTGGTGATGGTCAACCGCGAGCTGGCGCGGCGCCTGTTCGGGAGCCCCGAGCAGGCGCTGGGCCGCCACCTGCGGGTCGGAGCAGCCGACAGCCCCCCGCTGCAGATCATCGGCGTGGTCCGGGACGGCCGCTACGGCGACCTGCTCGAGGAGCCGCGCCCCTGGTTCTGCGTCCCCGAGTCGCTGCCCTGGGTGCCCGACGCGATGGAAGGCCTGCGCACGGTGCTCATCCGCGCGCGCGACCGCACCTCGCTGCCGGGGCTGCTGACGGCGCTGCACAACGAGGTGGAGGCGGTGGATCCGCGCGTCCCGGTCGAGGATCCGCGCCTGGGCGACGGCCAGTTGCTGCTGTCGCTGTACGCGCCCCGCCTGGCGGCCGAGCTGGGGATGCTGCTGGGGCTGCTGGCGCTGGCCCTGGCGACGATGGGCATCTACAGCGTGATGGCCTACACCGTCAGCCAGCGGACGCGCGAGATCGGGATCCGCATGGCCCTGGGCGGTCAGGTGGCGGACGTGCTGCGGCTGGTGCTGGGCCAGGGCATGGGGCTGGTCGCCGTCGGCATCGGGGTGGGGATCGGGGCCGCACTGGCGGTGGCCCGCCTGCTGCGCGGATTCCTGGTCGGCGTCGGCGCCGCCGATCCGCTGACCTTCGGCGCGACGGTGCTGCTGCTGACCCTGGTGGCCCTGCTGGCCGTCTTCATCCCCGCCCGCCGCGCCACCCGGGTCGATCCCATGGTCGCCCTGCGCAGCCAGTAGCCGCGGCTCGCGTTTGCGGGGCGTCCCGACCTTGCGTTCGCCCGGCGTTCGGCGATAAGCCTGGCGGGACGATGCGCTTCCGCGTGCTGGGCCCCACCGGGGTCAAGGTCTCCTGTCTGTCCCTGGGCACCATGTCCTTCGGCGGCGACGCCGACGAGCCCACCGCCGCGCGCATGTTCGCCCGCGCGCGCGAGGCGGGGGTGAACTTCATCGATACAGCCAACGTGTACAACGAGGGCCGGTCCGAGGAGATCCTGGGTCGCCTGCTGCGCGACTGCCGCGACGAGGTGGTGCTGGCCACCAAGGCCTATTTCCCCAGCGGCCGCAAGGGGCCCAACGACCGCGGCGGCTCGCGCTACCACCTGGTGCGCTCGGCCGAGGCCAGCCTGAGGCGGCTGGGCACCGACCGCATCGACGTCTATTACCTGCACAGGTTCGACGACCAGACCGATCTGGGCGAGAGCCTGCGCGCCCTGGACGACCTGGTCCACCAGGGCAAGATCCTGTACCCCGCCTGCTCGAACTTCGCCGCCTGGCAGGTGGCCCGCGCGCTGGGGCTGGCCGCGCTTCACCGCCTGGCGCCGCTGGTGGCGGTGCAGCCGATGTACAACCTGCTCAAGCGGCAGGCCGAGGTGGAGATATTGCCGATGGCGCGCGCGCTGGGCGTCGCGGTGGTGCCCTACAGCCCCACCGCGGGCGGCATCCTGACCGGCAAGTACCAGGGCGGCGCCCGCCCGCAGAACACGCGCTTTGCCACCAACGTCATGTACCAGAACCGATACCGCGACACCGGCTACTGGGACGCGGCCGAACGGTTCGTGTCCCTGGCCGCGGAGGTGGGGCACGCGCCGGCGACCCTGGCGGTGGCATGGGTGGCGCAGCACCCGGCCATCACCTCGGTGCTGCTGGGCGCGCGTTCGGTCGAGCAGCTGCACGACACCCTGGCCGCCGCCGACCTCGAGCTGAGCGAAGACGTGCGCGTGCGCATCTCCGACATCACGCCCGCGCCCCCGCCCGCCACCGACCGCAGCGAGGAACGCGCGTCAGGCGCCGTTTGATAGAAGAAAGACCCACCATGGCCCACTACCTGCTGATGTACGACCTGGCTCCCGACTACATGGAACGTCGGGGGACCTTCCGCAACGAGCACCTGGCGCTGGCCTGGCAGTCGCACGACCGGGGCGAGCTGGTGATCGCCGGGGCGCTGGCCGACCCGGCGGACATGTCCGTGCTCATGTTCCGCGGGGACTCGCCGGCGGCCGCGGAGGCGTTCGCGGCGGCGGATCCCTACGTGCGAAACGGGCTGGTCACGCGCTGGCGCGTGCGCCCGTGGACCACGGTCATCGGCGCGCAGGCCACCAACCCGATCCGCCCGACCTGACCGCGATCCGGCCGACGGGGCCGGGGGACGTCGTGGCGGCCAGCGCCCGCGGCGGCGTTCAGCGGACGGTCAGCGTGTACTGGAAATTGCCGCCGCCCGAACGCGGGAAGTGGGCCCGCTTGACCCGTTCGACCACGCACGAGGCGGGCGGGGTGGCGGCCAGCTTGCCTTCGGGGGTGACGTTCTGGACGTCGCCGCTGGGCGAAACCTCCACGCGCACCTGCACCACACCCAGCCGGCCCAGCCGGCAGTTGCGCTTCACCTCGGGCTGCAGCGCCTGCATCGTCTCCTTGATCGCGGCCATGCCCAGCGGCGGCAGGTTGGCCCCGGCCGGAGCGTCCTCGGCGGCCTCGGGGGCCGGCACCGAATCGGTCAGCGCGTGCGACAGCAGGTTGTCGATCTGACGGCTCTCCTCGCTGCCCAGGGCGGAGGCCTGCTCGTGACCCTCGCGGGGCGGCGCCGCTTCCTTCTTGGGTGCGGGGGGCGGCGGCGCGGGAGGCTTCTCCGCCGGGGCCTCGTCGGCGGGCGGCGGCGTCGGCTCGGCAGCCACCATCGGCTCGCGCGGCAGCGGGGGCGCGCTGGCCCGCACGAACTTGCCGTGGCGGCCGCGGATGCGCACCGCCTTGACGGGCGGCGCGGGGGGCGGCTTGACCTCCTCGGCCTTGGGCACGCGCACCACCGGCAGCGGGCCGATGTCTTCCTCCATGGGGAAGTGTTTCTTCATCAGCTCCTTGCTGCGCGCCTCGATGTCGGCGTTCGTCGGGGGAGCGGCCTTGCGCTCCTTCGCGGCCACCACGCCCGGCACCAGCACCACCGCGCCGAGAACCGCCACGAGAGGGGCGTGCCGCCGGAGCGACAAGCGCATGACAGAAGATGAGATCGATGACTGATTCATGGCGCTAACCTGTCCTCCGGCCCGGGAAACATGCGGAGAAGAGCAATAGGTTAGGAAGCGGCGCAGACGCGGTCCGATAAAAGCCGCCCCCATATTTGGATCAGGCTCGGCCCATTTCCAAGCTCGACGAACGACGCCGAGCAAAGTTGGCAGCAAATGTAAGCGTATCTCGGCGCCGGATAGGACGTCGCGTCGGCCTGACCGCGAAAAATCCGCGTCGTTCCCGGGGGTATTTTTCCGTACGGCGAGGGGAACAAGAACCCCCGGCCCCCCCGGGTCGGTCAGGTGCCGGTGGTGATGGTCATGCCCCCGTCCAGCACCAGGACGTGGCCGGTCATGTACGAGCTGGCCTCGCTGGCCAGGTAGACGGCGGCGCCGGCGATCTCGTCGGGCTGGGCGTGCCGTCCCAGCGCGGTCTTGGCCACGATCTGCCGGCGCAGCTCCTCGTTGTGCATCAGGGCGCCGGCGAAGCGGGTGTCGACCAGGCCGGGGGCGATGGCGTTGACCCGGATCCGCGACCCGCCCAGCTCCTGGGCCAGGGTCCGGGTCATGGAGATGACCGCCGCCTTGGTCATCCCGTACACGCCCTGCAAGGGCGCGGCGCGCAGCCCCGCCACGCTGGTGACGTTGATGATCGACCCGGGGGCCTGGCGCCCGATCAGGTGCTGAGCCACCTCGCGCGCCAGCATGAAATAGCCCTTCACGTTCACCTCGAAGGTCTTGTCCCAGGCGCCGTCCTCGGTGGCCAGCAGCGGGCCGAAGTACGGGTTGGCGGCGGCGTTGTTGACCAGCACGTCCACCCGCCCGAAGGCCTGCACCGCCCGGTCCACCAGCGCGCGCACCTCCTCGGGCTTGCCGGTGTGGGTGGCCACCGGCAGGGCGGCGCCGCCGGCCGCGGTGATGCGGGCCGCGACCGCCTCCAGCGCCTCGGCCTTGCGCGCCGCCAGCACCACCTGCGCCCCCGCCTCGGCCAGGCGGGTGGCGATGGCCTCGCCGATCCCGCGGCTGGCCCCGGTGACGATGGCGACCCGGTCCTTCAGGGAAAACAACGTCGAGCTCATCGGTTCCTCTTGTCGCGGATGATCGCCCGGCAGCGCCAGTCGAAGTAGTTGACCAGGATCCAGAAGCGCTTGAAGGCGGGGTTGCGGGTCTGACGGTGAAAGTACCGGTAGTAGATCTGCTGGGCGATCACCGCCAGCCGGAACAGCCCGAACACCTCGTAGAAGGCCCAGCTGGCCGGGCGCAGGCCGGTGCGGTCGAGGTACCGCTCGACCACCTGGGCACGGGTGTACATGCCGGGCAGGTGGGTGGGCTGGCGGCGGGTCAGGCGGAACAGCGGGTTGTCGCGCGCCTGCACCCAGTAGGCCAGCGCGCTGCCCAGGTCCATCAGCGGATCGCCCACCGTGGCCAGCTCCCAGTCCAGCACCGCGCGCACGCGGGGCAGGTCGGCGGGGTCCAGCACCAGGTTGTCCAGGCGCCAGTCGTTGTGGATCACCGAGGCGCCCACGTCCTCGGGGGTCCGTTCCTTCAGCCAGGCGCGCACGCGCGCGAAGCGCGGGACGTTGAAGGTGCGCGCCTTGAGGTAGCGCTCGCTCCAGCCCTCCACCTGCCGGCGGGCGTAGCCGGGGCCCTTGTACAGCGCCTGCAGGCCGACCGCCCGGAAGTCCACCCGGTGCAGCTCGATCAGCTTGTCCAGCAGGCTGCCGCACAGCCGGGCAGCGGTCTCCGGCGGCGGGGTGAAGCCGCGGGCGCGCGGCACCAGGCCGTCCACCCGTTCCATCACGTAGAAGTCACTGCCCAGCACCGCCGGGTCCTGGCACAGGCCCACCATGCGCGGCACCGTCGGGAAGGCGGGGGCCAGCGCCTTCTGGATCTGGTATTCGCGGGCCATGTCGTGGGCCGAACGCGCTTTTGTGCCGGCGGGCGGCCGGCGCAGCACCAGGTCCCGGTTGCGGTAGCGCAGCCGGTAGGTCCAGTTCGAGGCGCCACCCGAGTACTGGGTCACCTCGGGCAAGCCGTCGAGGTCGGGATCGATCCCGCGCAGCCAGCGGTCGACCGCGGGCAGGTCCAGCTCCTCGCCCGGGCGCACGGCCGGCGCAGCCGCGGCGCTCATCGCTGGCGGGCCGCCCGGCGCATCAGCGCCCGGTACCACGACCGGGGTAAAAAGCGCTTGAAGTACCAGCCCAGCGCCGCGTCCCGGTGGGGCAACACGTGAAAGCGGCCGCGCGCGACGGCGTCGTACACCTGGTCGGCGATCTGGTCGACGGTGACGCGCGAGCGCGACATCAGCTGGGTCAGCCGCGCGCGCATCTGCGGATCGGGCGAGCGCAGCGATTCGCCCAGGTTGGTCTGCACGAACGACGGGCACAGCACCGTGACGCCGATGGCGTGGCGTTCCAGCTCGTTCTGCAGGGTCTCGGACAGCGACACCACCGCCGCCTTGGTGGCGTTGTAGCTGCTCATCAGGGGCGGATCGAGCAGGCCGGCCATCGAGGCCACGTTGACGAAGTGGCCGCCGCCCTGGCGCTTGAACAGCGGGGTGAAGGCGTGACAGCCGCGCACCACCCCCAGCAGGTTGATCTCGAGGATCCAGCGCCAGTCCTCGATCGAGACCACGTCGATGGGGCCGGCCTGGGCCACGCCGGCGTTGTTGACCACGATGTCCACCCCGCCCCAGGCCTCGACCAGCGCCTCGCGCACCGCCGGAAGGTCACCGTCGGAGGTGACGTCGCAGCGGAGGTAACGGGCGTCGGTGGCGGTCGCTTTCATCGCCTCGACGGTCTCGGCGCCGCGCGCGTCGTTGATGTCGCCGATGCACACCTGCGCGCCGCCGCGGGCGTAGCGCTCGGCGATGGCCCGCCCCAGACCGCTGGCCCCGCCGGTCACGAACACCCGCTGGCTCACGACCGTTCTCCCGTCAGCCCGCGGCGGGCCAGCTCGATCTTCGCGATCACGCCCTTGTGCACCTCGTCCGGCCCGTCGGCGATGCGCAGGGCGCGGGCCTGGGCGAAAAAGCCGGTCAGGGGCGTGTCGTCGCACAGGCCGGCGCCCCCGTGCAGCTGGATGGCCTGATCCACCACCGCCTGCAGCACCGACGGCGCCACCACCTTGATGGCCGAGATCTCGGTCATGGCCGCCAGCGCCCCCAGCTGATCCAGCTTCCAGGCGGCGTACAGGGTCAGGAGGCGCGCCTGATCGATGGCCAGGCGCGCCTCGGCGATCCGCTCGCGGTTGCCGCCCAGGTTGACCAGCGGCTTGCCGAAGGCGGTGCGCGCGCAGGCCCGCCGGGTCATCAGATCCAGAGCGCGCTCGGCGGCGCCGATACAGCGCATGCAGTGGTGGATGCGCCCGGGCCCCAGCCGCCCCTGCGCGATCTCGAAGCCGCGGCCGGGGCCGCCGATGATCGCCGAGGCGGGCAGCCGCACGCCGGAAAAGTGCACCTCGCCGTGCCCGTGCGGCGGATCGAAGCCACCGTACACCGGCAACATGCGCCGGATCTCGACGCCGGGCGCGTCCAGCGGCGCCAGCACCATCGTGTGCTGGTGGTGGCGGTCGGCGCCGGGGTCGGGCGTGCGGCCCATGAAGATGGCCACGCGCGCGCGCGGGTCGCCCAGGCCGCTGATCCACCACTTCTTTCCGTCCAGCACCACCTCGCCGCCCTCCAGACGCGCGGTGGCCGCCATGTTGGTGGCGTCGGAAGAGGCGACCTCCGGCTCGGTCATGCAGAACACCGAGCGGATCTCGCCCGCCAGCAGCGGCTGCAGCCAGCGGCGCTTCTGCTCGTCCGAGCCGTAACGCCACAGCACCTCCATGTTGCCGGTGTCAGGCGCGCTGCAGTTGAACACCTCGGGCGCCAGCAGGCTGCGGCCCATCTCCTCGGCCAGCGGCGCGTATTCCAGGGTGCTCAGCCCGGGGCTCAGCGCCGGGTCGGGCAGGAACAGGTTCCACAGCCCCTGGCCGCGCGCCTGCTGCTTCCAGGCCTCGATCTGGGGGTGGACCTTCCAGCTGCGCCAGTTGCCGTCCGGGTTCTGCGCCCGGGTCTCCGCCGCCACCCGCGCCTCGGCCGGGAGGATCTCCTCGTCCAGGAAACGCCGTACCCGCTGGACATGTTCTTCCGTCCGCGGGCTCGCCCTGAAGTCCATCGGCTGCACTTTACCGCGGGCGGCCGCGCGATGAACTGAATACTGTTCAATAAACCGCCGGTGCGCGGGCGTGGGGTGCCACGGATGGCGCGGGCGACACCGGGAGGCTAACGTCGGAACCGTGTTTGACGCGGCCGCGAGGTTCGCCGAATCTCTGCTGATGCGACCGGGGCTGACCGCGGCGCCGGTGGCGGTGATCGACATCGGATCCAACTCGGGCCGGGTGGTGGTCTACGAGATCCTGCCCGAGGGGCACCTGCGCATCCTGGCCAGCAGCCGCGCCTCGCTGCGCCTGGTGCGCGACCTGAAGGACAAGAACGTTCTGGGCACGCAGGCGATCAACCGCACCCTCGATGCCCTGCACGACTTCCACGCCCTGGCGGTGGGCAGCGGCGCCCGGCGGACCCTGGCGGTGGCCACCTCGGCCATCCGCGACGCCGAGAACGGCCCCGCCCTGCTGACCCGCGTGCGGCAGGAGCTGGGGCTGCGCCTGCGCATCATCTCGGGCGCCGAGGAGGCCCACTACGGCTGCCTGGGCGCCGTGCGCGGCCTGCCGGTGGACGACGGGGTGATGTTCGACCTGGGCGGCGGCAGCCTGCAGGTGGCGCTGTTTCGCAAGCGCAAGATCGGCCGCACCTGGAGCCTGCCGCTGGGTGCCCTGCGACTGTCCGACGGCTTTCTGACCTCCGACCCGCCCTCGCCCGGCGACCGCCGCCGCCTGAGCGCCCACGTCCGGCAGTCGCTGAAGGAGGCGAACATCCCGCCGGTAGCCGCCTCCGGCTGCCTGGTCGGCACCGGCGGCACCGTCCGCAACCTGGCCAAGATCGATCAGCGCCAGCGCTCGTACCCCCTGCCCCGCCTGCACGCCTACCAGCTGGACCTGGATGCCGTGGAGGAGATCGCCGACCTGCTGGCCTCGCGCCGGCAGGAGCGCCTGACCGCGGTGCCGGGGCTGAACGACGACCGGGTCGACTCCATCGTGGGCGGCGCGCTGGCCACCGCCGCGCTGATGAAGACCCTGGAGGCCGACTGGCTGCAGGTGGCCGGCCAGGGCGTGCGCGAGGGGCTGGCTGCCGGCCTGATCTCCGACGAGCTGCCCCCCGCGCGCCAGGTGCGGGTGGCGGCGGTGGCCGGCCTGGCCGCCGCGTTCTCGGCCTGGGACAGCCGCCCGGCCGCCCACCGGGCGGCGGTGGCCGACGCCCTGTTCGCCGCCCTCGAGCCCGCGCGCGACCGGGCGGTGCGCGAGATGCTGGGGCACGGCGCCACCTTGCTGGACATCGGCCGCAGCATCGACTTCTTCGACCGCTACGAGCACGTGGCCGACATCGTGCTGTCCACCGACCTGCTGGGCTTTTCCCACCGCGACGTGGCGCTGCTGTCGGCGCTGGTCCGCAGCGCCGGCGACGAGAACGAGAGCCTGGCCCGCTATTACCCGCTGCTGGGCAAGGAGGACCGCCGCCTGGTCGATCGCGCCGCCACCTTGCTGGCCCTGTCCGACGAGATCGAGCAGCGCTGCAAGGTCGGCTCGCCCCCCAGCATCGACATCCAGCTGTCCAAGCGCGAGGCCCGCCTGGCCGTGCCCGGCCTGGTGGGCTGGCGCCCGCGCCGGATCGGCCCGCGCTTCGAGCAGGCGTTCGGCCGCCGGCTGGTGGTTTCGGAACGCTGAGCCCGGCGAACGCTCGAAGTGCCGGGCGACGGCCTACTGCACGCGGGCGCCCTTCATCGAGACGCCCTGCTGGGACAGGACCAGGCGGGTGGCGCGGCCGCCGGCAATCTCGAAGGTGACCGTCGCCTTGATCGCGGGGATCAGATAGCGGCCGCCGCCCTGGGACAGCAGGCGGTGGGTGCGGGTGCCTTCGGGGGCCTTGGCGGTGACGGTGAGGCCCTCCTTGTCCTTGCCCACCTGCACCGCCACGCCATTTTCCATCTTGTACATCCCGGTCAGCGGCGCTGCCTCGGCGGGCGCTACCGGCAGGTTCCGGGTCTCGGCGGCAGACGGGTAGCGCGCGGTCCTGGCCCAGCTTTCCAGCGCGGCCAGCATCTTGTCCAGCTCGGCGCGCGGCAGCCAGCGGCCGTTCACCATCACGCCCGCCGAACGGAAGATGTGGCCCACGTCCTGCAGCGGATTGCCCTCGACCAGGATGAGGTCGGCACGCTTGCCCACCGCCACGCTGCCCGTCTCCTTGTGCCGGCCGAGGAAACGCGCCGGGGCGATGGTCGCCGCCTCCACCACCTGCGCCGGGGTCATGCCCGCCTTCACCAGGGCAGCGGTCTCGTTGCGCAGCGAGAACCCGGGCACGCTGAACAGCTGGGGTGAGTCCGCCCCCAGCATGATCAGCCCACCGGGCCGAGCCAGCGCCGCCAGCACGTGCTCGCGCAGATCCATCAGCCGCCGCCGCTGCGGAAGCGGGGCCTCCTCGTCCATCTTGTTCTTGGCCTCCACCCACTCGTCCAGCTCGGGGATGTATTTCATCTCCGGCAGCCGGCGCAGCGAATCCGCGCTGGCGTCGCCGAACAGCACCCGCCACACCGCCAGGGTCGGCACCACCAGCGCGCCCGCGCGCCGGGTGGCCTCCACCAGCGCCGGCAACTTCTTCTCGTCAGCGCGGGCCAGCTCGTCGGGCGAGAAACGCATCCGCGCGAAGGCGTCGGCCATGGTGCGGGCGGGCGGCGCCGCGCCCGCGGGCACGATCTCCTCGACGAAGCCATCCAGGTGGTCGATGCTCCGCTGCCCCGCCGCCAGCGCCCGCGGCAATCCCACCGCGTTGGGCACGTGCCCGCCGAACGGCATCTTCAACCGCCGGGCGGTGTCGGCGATGGCCGCGTACACCTCGGGCGTCAGCGCCTCGTGGATCTTCACCCCGTCGTAGCCGGCCTTCTTCTGCGCCTCCACCTGCTGCACGGCCGACTCGACCGTGCGCGCGCTGTTGCCGGTCATCGGCGGGCCGTACACCACCAGGCGCGGGCCCAGCAGCTCGCCGCGCTCGATCCGCTGGCGCAGGGCCAGCTGATTCGGAGCGCCCTGCATGCCGCGCACGGTGGTCACGCCCGCGGCCAGGTACAGGGTCAGCACCCGCCGCAGCTGCGGCTCGGCGACCCGCTCGTCGGGCAGGTGCCCGTGCATCTCGGCGATGCCGGGCATCAGGTACTTGCCGGCGCCGTCGATCCGGGTGGCCCCGGCAGGCACCCTGACCCGCGCCGACGGCCCGATCGCCTCGATGCGGCCCCCGCGGACCAGCACCGTCTGGTCCGGCAGCACGCGCGGCCGGTCGCCGGGCACCACCGAGACGCCGACGAAGGCGGTCACCGGGTCGGCGGGCGATGCGCCTGGCGTCAGCGCGAGCCACGAGACCATCAGGGAGGCCACCGCCGCGACCGACTTGCCCATCATCGAAGCTCCTCGCCGGCGAGTATCTCATGGGCATGGCGCGCCGGAACGCGACACCGAACCTCTGCAGGCGCGGGCGCCTTCGTGCTTTGATGGTGCCGACCGCGTCATGAAATCGCCCCGCCGCCTCCCTTCACCACCATTGATGTGGGCCCTGGCATCGTTGATGTCGGCCCCGGCGCTGCTGGCGGTGCCTGCCCGCGCCGAGGACCCGGGCCCGCCTCTGACGGTGGACTTCAAGCGCGCGCCGGTCGGCTCGTGGGCCGATTACGCCATCAAGGTCGGGACCGGCGGCGACCTCACCATGAAGACCCGCTGGGCCTTCCTGGCCCGCGATGCCCAGAGCAACACCGTGGAGCTGACGATGGACGGCCCCGCGGCGGCCTCGCCCAGCATCGCAGCGACGTCAGCAGCGACGGCCCGGGGAAAGTCGGGCGGCCGGATCGTCACCCGCATGGTGCTGCTGCCCGACCCGATCGGCGCCGGCAAGCCGTTCCGCGAGATCGTGGTGCAGCTGGGCGACCACGAACCGCTGCAGGTACCGCTGGACATGCCGGGCCTGCCCGCGCAAAAGTTCCAGAACCCCGACCCCAAGAAGCTCGTCGATCGTCCCACCATCACCGTCGCCGCCGGCACCTTCGTGACCGGCCACTATCGCGACGTGCTCCCCGACAGCGTGGTGGACTCGTGGCTGAACGAGCGGGTGCCGCCGCTGGGGGTGGTGAAGATCGTCTCCACCCCGCGCCCGGACGCCGTCGGCCCCGGCGGCAAGCCGCTGCCCCCGGTCACCATGGAGCTGCTCGCCCACGGCAAGGACGCCCGCCCCACCATCACCCGCCCACCCCGCCCCTTCGATCCCGCCGCGGAAGAAGTGAAGTGATGAGGGCCCTCCCACTGCTGTGCCTGCTGACCGCCGCCCCCTCCGCGCCCCCCGCACGCACCACACAATCCAACCCCGCTCCTCAATCCAGCCCCGCTTCTCAACCCCTCCCCGCTCCTCAATCCGCGGCGCCGACCGACCGCGATCTAGCGTCCCGGTTCCAATCGACGGTGCGGCCCTTCCTCGATGGCTTTTGCCTCGAGTGTCACGGGCACGAGCACCCCAAGGGGCAGCTGGACCTGGCGGCCTTCGTCGATCTCCCCTCGGTCGTGCGCGGGATCCGGCGCTGGCAACCGGTGCTGGAGATGCTCACCAGCGGCGAGATGCCGCCGGAGAAGGCGCCCCGCCACCCCGACGCCGCCGCCCGGGGCGAGGTCATCGCCTGGATCCGCGCCGTCCGCCAGCAGGAGGCCGAGCGCACCGCCGGCGATCCCGGCCCGGTGCTGGCCCGCCGCCTGAGCAACGCCGAATACGACTACACCATCCGCGATCTCACCGGTGTCGACATCCGCCCGGCCCGCGAGTTCCCCATCGACCCGGCCAACGAGGCCGGATTCGACAACTCGGGCGAGTCGCTGACCATGTCGCCGCCGCTGCTGAAGAAATACCTCGACGCCGCCCGCACCGTGGCCGACCACCTGGTGCTGGCGCCCGACGGCCTGCGCTTCGCGCCCCACCCCGCCGTCACCGACACCGACCGCGACCGCTACGCGGTCGAGCGCATCGTCGAGTTCTACCGCCGCCAGCCCACCGACCTGGCCAGCTACTTCTTGGCCGCCTGGCGCTACCGCCAGCGCGCCTCCCTGGGCAATCCCGCCACCACCCTGGCCGCCTGCGCCGCCGACGAGAACGTGAACGCCGGCTACCTGCGCACGGTCTGGTCCGCGCTGACCGAGCGCCCAGACGAAATCGGCCCGCTGGCCAAGGTGCAGGCGATGTTCCGGGCGCTGCCTGCCGACGAATCGGCCGCCCGCGCCGGCGCGCAGCGGATGCGCGACTTCGTCGTGAACCTGCGCAAGGAGGTGGCCCCGGTCTACCCGAACCTGCGCCTGAAAGCGGTGTCGGCGGGCAGCCAGCCCTTCATCCTGTGGAAGGACACCCAGCGCGCCACCCACCGCACCAGCTGCCCGAACCCGCCGCTGTACGTGCCCCATGCACAGCCCACCGGCCTGCGCGCCGCCACGGTCAAGGGGGCCGCCGGGCTGGCCATGGCGGTGGCTCACTTCTCCTTCCGCAACATCGTCCACGATTCGGCGCTGCCGATCCCGTTCGGCGTCGACGAGCTGGCCCAGACCTTCGCCCCGCCCGACCCCGACCTGGCCATCCCCGACGAGGCGGCCCGCCCGCGCTTTGCCGCCGCCTTCGCCCGCTTCTGCGACGTCTTCCCCGATGCCTTCTACGTGGCCGAGCGCGGCCGCGCCCACCTGGACCAGCCCAGGGACCGCCGCGAACGCGAGGAGAAGGGCCGCCTGCTGTCGGCAGGCTTTCACAACATGTTCGGTTATTTCCGGGACGACCTTCCCCTGTACCAGCGGATCCTCGATCGGCAGAGCCGGCGCGAGCTGGACGGCCTGTGGCGCGAGCTGGACTTCGTCACCCGCGCGCCCGTGCGCCAGCACGCCGACTTCATCTTCTACGAGCGGGCCGAGTCGAGCACCTTCCGCCGCCCGGAGTTCGATTTCGTGCGCTCGGAGGACAAGAGCGCCACCAGCGCGCCGATGATCCGCCGCCTGGCCGCCGCCTACCTGACCTACGCGCGCGAGAGCCTGCGCAAGGACGGCGGCGACCCGATCACGATCCCGGTGTTGCAGGACTTCTTCCAGACCGTCTCCGCCAACATCCGGCGGGTCGAGCGCGAGCGCGCCGCCGCCGAGCCCGGCCACCTGCGCGCGCTGCTTGCCTTCGCCGGCCGCGCCTACCGCCGCCCGCTGACCGCCGCCGAGCGCGCCGGCCTGCTCGCCTTTTACCGCTCGCTGCGCGCCGACGGGGAGGATCACGAGAGCGCCGTCCGCGACACCCTGGCCCGCATCCTGATGTCCCCCAATTTCCTGTACAGGGTCGACCAGGTGGCCGGCGGGGGCGTGCGGCCGCTGGACGAGCAGGCGCTGGCCAGCCGGCTGAGCTACTTCCTGTGGTCCAGCATGCCCGACGACGAGCTGGCCGCCCACGCCCGCCGCGGCGACCTGCACCGGCCGGCGGTCCTGTCGGCGCAGGTCCGGCGCATGTTGCGCGACGACCGGGCCCGCGCGCTGGCGGTCGAGTTCGCCGGCCAGTGGCTCGATTTCCGCCGCTTCGAGGAGCACAACGCCGTCGACCGCGAGCGTTTCCCCAGCTTCGACAACCGCCTGCGCCAGTCGATGTTCGAGGAGCCGGTGCGCTTCTTCCTGGACGTCGTCCGCGCCGACCGCCCGCTGACCGACTTCCTGTTCGCCGACCATACGTTCGTCGACGCCCCGCTGGCCCGCCACTACGGCATGCCCGCGCCGGCCGGGAACGACACCTGGGTGCGCGTCGACGGTGCCGGCCGCTATGGCCGCGGCGGCATCTTGCCCATGGCGGTGTTCCTCACCCGCAACGCCCCCGGCCTGCGCACCAGCCCGGTCAAGCGCGGCTACTGGGTGGTCCGCCGCGTGCTGGGCGAGGTGATCCCGCCGCCGCCCGCCCAGGTGCCCGAGCTGCCGCGCGACGAGCGCGCCATGGGCGATCTGACCCTGCGCCAGCTGCTGGCCCGCCACCGCGAGAACAAGGCCTGCGCCGCCTGCCACGCCCGCTTCGATTCGTACGGCCTGGTGTTCGAGGGCTACGGCCCGATCGGCGAGCGCCGCACCGCCGACCTGGGCGGCCGGCCCGTGGACACCCGCGCCCCCTTCCCCGGTGGCGAGGAGGCCGCCGGCCTCGACGGCCTGCGCGCCTACCTGCGCGCGCACCGCCAGGAGGACTTCGTGGACACCTTCAGCCGCAAGCTGTTCAGCTACGCTCTGGGCCGCGGCCTGATGCTCGCCGACGAGAGCACCCTGCAGAACATCCGCGCCCGCCTGACCGCCGGCGGCGACCGCTTCGGCGTCCTGGTCGACGCCATCGTGCACAGCCCGCAGTTCCTGACCAAGCGCGCGGCTACTTACAGCGCCGCCCTGTCGCAGTAAGATGGCCCCGGAGAATCGACGATGAAGGTCCGCCCCCTCTCCCGCCGCCAGGTCCTGCGCGGGGCCGGTGTGACCCTGGCGCTGCCCTGGCTGGAGGCGACCGCCGCCCGCGCCGCCACCGCCCCCAGGCGCCTGGCCGTCCTCTTCATGGGCAACGGCATCAACGGCAACCACTGGTGGGCCAAGCCGGGCAACGACGCCGCCGCCGGCATGCAGCTGGGCAAGAGCCTGCAGCCGCTCGAGCCGCTGAAGAACAAGCTCAACTTCATCCACGGCCTGTTCAACCGCCCCTCCACCGGTGTCGGCATCCACCCCGGCATGACCGGCGGGCTGCTGTCGGGCGTGGTGGTGCAGAAGGGCCCCGTGCTGAAGGCCGGGATCAGCTTCGACCAGGTGCTGGCCGAACGCCTGGGCGGCGAGACCGTGCAGCCCAGCCTGGTGCTCGGCTGCGAGCAGCCCAACACCGGGTACCACGAGACCAACTTCTCGATGGCCTACAGCTCGCACATCTCGTGGCAGAGCGAAAGCTCGCCGGTGCCGCTGGAGGTGTACCCGTCGCTGGCCTTCGACAGCCTGTTCGAGAACCGCGGCGGCAAGCGGCTGCGCAGCATCCTGGACGCCGTCCGCGACGACGCCGCCGCCCTCAACCGCAAGGTCGGCCACTCCGACCGCGACAAGCTCGACGAATACCTCACCAGCGTGCGCGAGGTGGAAAAACGGGTGGCCCCGCTGCGCCCTGCCCCGGCGCCGGCCGCCCGCGCCGCCTCGATGCCCCGTCCGCCCGCCGGACTGCCCGAGGACCTGCGCGAGCACATGAAGCTGATGTGCGACGTGGTGGCGCTGGCCTTCCAGACCGACCGCACCCGCATCGCCTCGCTGCTGCTGTGCCGCGACCTGTCCGGCCTGTTCTACCCGTTCCTGGGCGTGCGCGACGCGCACCACCCCGCCTCGCACCGCGATCTGTCCGACGACTACGAGAAGATCTCGCGCTACTACTGCGGCCAGCTGGCCTATCTGGCCACCCGCCTGCAGGCGATGCCCGAGGGCGACGGCAGCGTGCTGGACAATTCCTGCCTGCTGTTCCTGTCGAACATGTGGGCGGGCTGGAAACACGACAACACGCGCCTGCCGGTGCTGACCGTCGGCGGCCTGGGTGGCACCCTGCGCACCGGCCGCATCCTCGACTATTACGGCGAGCCCGATGACAACCGCAAGCTCTGCAGCCTGTACCTGTCGCTGATGGACCGCCTGGGCGTCCCCCTCGATCGTTTCGGCGACGCCGACCGCCGCCTCGCCCGTCTGTGACCCCCACGAAACCTCCGCTTCTCTCCGGCATCGGACACAGACGGAGGTCGAGGTGACAACCACGCAACGCGAGATCGTCCTGGCGGTCCGGCCGCTGGGATTTCCCTGGGAGACGGCGGACCCCTTCCTGTTCTGCGCCCACCACGACGACCACTACCCCGCGGGCAACGAACGGCTGGGGCCGGCCGCGTCGCTGGAGGGGCGGGACCTGGGCCAGGACTTCGAGGGCAAGGACGGCTGGCGCATGTACCACGGCGAGACCGTGCCGGGCTTCCCCGCCCACCCGCACCGCGGCTTCGAGACGGTCACCCTCGTGCGGCGCGGGTTGATCGATCACGCCGACTCGCTGGGCGCGGCCGCGCGCTTCGGTGGCGGTGACGTGCAGTGGCTGACCGCCGGCCAGGGCATCGTGCACGCCGAGATGTTCCCGCTGCTGGACCGCAGCGGCCCCAATCCGCTGGAGCTGTTCCAGATCTGGCTGAACCTCCCCGCCGCCGACAAGCTGGTGCCCCCCCACTTCTCGATGTTGTGGAACGAGGGCATCCCCCGTCACGTCGCCCGCGACGCCGAGGGCCGCACCACCGAGGTCACGATCATCGCCGGCGCGCTGGGCGACGCCCGCCCGCCGGCCACGCCGCCGCACTCGTGGGCCGCCCGCCCCGACACCGACGTCGCCATCTGGCTGATCAGCCTGCAGCCGGGCGCACGCTGGACCGTGCCGCCCGCCGCCGCCGGCAGCAACCGCACGCTGTACGTGTACCGGGGCTCGGGACTGCGCGTGGCGGGCAGCGAGATCCCCCGCTACCACCGGGTGCAGGTGCAGCCGGACGCCGAGGTCCCGCTGCAGGCGGGCGGCGAGCCGATCGAGATCCTGCTGCTGCAGGGCCGCCCCATCGGCGAGCCGGTGGCGCAATACGGCCCCTTCGTCATGAACTCGCGCGCGGAGCTGCAGCAGGCCTTCGTGGACTACCAGCGCACCCGTTTCGGCGGCTGGCCCTGGGACAGCGACGACCCGGTGCAGCCGCGCGACTCGGGCCGCTTCGCCCGCCACGCCGACGGCCGCGTCGAACGGTCGGGCTGACGCCAGCCCTCAGTCGAGGATCGGCGCGATCTGGATGTAGGTCCGCCCGTGCCCGGGGACCGGCGGGGGCAGCCGGGGCGCGGGCTTGCGCGGGGCCGGCTTGCGGACCTCGCCGGGCCGCGGTGCGTGCCGGGTGACCGGCGCGGCCGCGCGCTCGACGGGAGGCGCCTCGTCGACGATCGGGGGCAGGACCATGGGAACGGGATCGGGGGTGTGCTGCGCGATGCGGGCGGGCGGCTCGGGAAACAGCGGCGGCTCGGGGGCCTGGCGCGGCGGCAGGAACGACAGGGCCGCCCCCACCAGCGCCGTCAGCGCGAGAGCGCCGAAGAATCGACGCCCGCGCCAGAAACCCATCGCCGGCCGACGGAGCCGGCTGGTGCGGGCCGCGCTGCTGGAGAACGACCCCGAATACCCGCCCGAAGGTGACGCCGAATGCCCGCCCGAATGCGGCCCGGAATACCCACCCGAATACGACCCGCCCCCGTCGGCGCAGGGCGCGGACGAGAAGTAGTCCGTCCACAGCACCTGCCCGCGCGCCGAGGCGAAGGGTAGCAGCGCCCGCCCCAGCGCGTGCACCGAATCGAACCGGCGCTGCGGCCGCACGTGCATCGCCCGCAGCACCACCGCCTCGAAGGCGGGCGGCAGGTCGGGGCGCAGCTGGCGGAGCGCAGGGAAGCGCCCCTCGCAGATGCTGCGCATGACCCCGAAGCAGGTCTCGCCCTCGTGCGGGTGACGGCCGGTCAGACATTCGTACAGGATCACGCCCAGCGCGAACTGGTCGCTGCGCCGGTCGCCCTCGCCGCCCATCACCTGCTCGGGCGAGATGTAGTGCGTGGTTCCCATCAACACGCCCGGGTGGGTCAGCGTGCTGCGGTCGGGGCCGTCGACCAGCTTCGAGATGCCGAAGTCCAGCACCTTGGGCACCACCGCGCCCAGCGGGGTCCGCTGCAAGAAGATGTTCTGCGGCTTCAGATCGCGGTGGAACACGCCCATCTCGTGCGCCGCGAACACCCCCGCGCAGACCGCCAGCAGGGTGTCGGCCACGAACTCGAGGTCCAGGCCGGCGGGGGCGCGGGCCAGCAGCGAGCCGAGGTCCTCACCGCGCAGCAGCTCCATCACCAGATAGATGACGCCGCCGTCCGAGCCGAAGTCGGTGACGTCGACGACGTGGGGGTGCTGCAGGCGCGAGGCGGCCTCGGCCTCGCGCAGGAACCGGGTCTCGGATTCCGGGTCCTGCAGCAAGGCCGGGGTGAGCGTCTTGATGGCCACCGCCTTGCCCAGGCCGGTGTGCACGGCTTCGAAGACGGCGCCCATGCCGCCGGCGCCCAGGGGGCGGACCAGCTGGTACTGGCCCAGCAGGCGGCCGGGCTGCAGGGGGTCGGCGTCGGAGGGGACGCCGGGGTCGTGGTCGAGCTGGGTGATGTTCATCGGCGTGACCTTGTCGGCATGCCCTTGCACGTTCGGGGCCCACCAGCGGATGGGGATGCGCGTCGCATACTCCCGTCACGCCACGGGCGGCCGGACTGTTGGATCTGACAGTAGAACGCTCGCCGACCGTGAATTTATGACCACGCCTGGGCGTCGCGGTCGCGGTCGGACCTCGCCCGGCTGGGACACAGACGTCCGAGACCGGGATCACAGTCTGGTTCCGCAACCGGGATCAGGCGGATCCGTGACCGGGTGCGCCTCGAAGAGGCGGGCCTCAGGCGACGGGCAGGCGGGCCTTCTGGAACCCGGCCTCCTCGGCGCGGATGCAGGCGGCCGCGCTGCCCATGGCCCGCTCCGGGCCGCAACGCAGGGGCGCGCCCTCGCGGACCGCTGCGCAGAAGGCGGCGATCTCGTTGCGGTACGCGAGCCACCACTTGGTGGCGGGAGCGTTGCGCGGCGGGGCGGGTGCCGCCATTTTCCGGTTGGGCGCGGACGCCGCGGCCGACGAGGTCGCGAAGGCGGCGACGGACGCGGAGGCGGCGGCGGGCGCGGAGGGCTGGGGGGTGCCTTCGGGGAACAGGAAGCCGTCGCCGTTGCCGGCGATGACCAGCGTGCCCTTTTCACCCATCACCTGCTCGTAGGTGTTCTCGTGGGCGTTCGATTCGATGGCGCTGAAGGTGACGGTGCGGCCGCCCGGATAATCGAAGGTGGCGTACACGTGGTCGAACGCCTCGCGCGGGCCGTCCTTGCGCAGGACCGCGCCCGAGGTGTAGACGGCCTCGGGCACCGCGCCCAGGAACCAGTTGGCGATCGAGATCTGGTGGCTGCCCAGCTCGGCCAGCAGGCCGCGCGCGTATTTGCGGAACAGGCGCCAGTTGACCAGGTGGTCCCAGCTGTCGTAGCCCCAGGGGCGCGGATCGAAGTCGGGCGTCGGGGGCTTCTCGCTGCGCCGCCAGGACATGTTCCGGTTCCAGATCGCGCGCACGTGGTAGATGTCGCCCAGCAGCTTGGGCCCGATGATCGCTTCGTGCGCGGCCTGGTAGGTGGCGCTGTGGAAGCGGTGGTAGCCGATCTCGAGCAGCCGCTTCGCCCTGTGCGCCTCCTGCTGCATGCGGGTGCAGCCGGCCAGGTCCCAGGCCATCATCTTTTCACAAAGCACGTGTTTGCCGGCCTGCAGGCAGGTGGACACGATGTCGGCGTGGGTCCACAGCGGGGTGGCCACCACCACCGCCTCCAGGTCCTCCTTCTGCAACATCTGCTGGTAATCCTGGTACTCGCGCGGGCGCGGCCAGCCGTTCTCGACCAGCGCCCCGGCGGCGTCGCGGGTGTGGCCCGGGTTGATGTCGCACAGGGCGCGCAGGTCGATCCAGTGCTTCGGCAGGGCGGACAGCAAGATGCGGCCCTGCAGCCCCGGTCCGATCAGCGCTGCCTTGACCGGGCCGCCGCGCCGGGGACCGCTGTCGGCCCCCGACAACGTCGCCAGCGCGCGCGTGCCGGCCACCGCCTGGTCGAATGCGCGGCGGCCGCGCTCCTGCTCGTCGGCTGTCAGATGCATGGGCCCCTCGAAGGGGCCCTTTTATCACCGTTGCCTCAACGACGGCGGATCTGCGTGGGCGCCGCCTGACACTGGCCGGCGACGCACTTGTAGCTGGGGCACATGGTGCCGCAGCTGCCGCAGTTGCTCCAGTCGTTCTGCGTGTCGGCGCAGTACTTGCCCAGCTCCTGATCGGAGCAGAGGGTCAGGCCGCTGGCGCAGGCGCAGGCGCCCTCGACGCAGCTCCCTCCTTCGCCGCAGTATGTGCCGCACGCGCCGCAGTTTCCGCGATCCGTCTTCAGGTTCGAGCAGGTGTTCTGGCACAGGGTGGTCCCGGCCGGGCAGCTGATGGCCACGCACGCCCCGGCCGTGCAGGTCTGGCCCACCGGGCAGGTGGTGCCGCAGCTGCCGCAGTTGTAGCGGTCCTGCTGCGTGTCGCGGCAGCTGTAATAGCCCTCGCCCTCCATGCAGCGGGTCTGCCCGGCGGGGCAGACGCATTCGCCCTTCACGCAGCTCTCGCGGCTCTCGCCCTCGCAGTGGGTGTCGCACCCGCCGCAGTGACGGGAATCGCTCTGCAGGTTGGCGCAGTCGTTCCCGCACAGGGTCTGGCCCTGGGCGCAGGTGATGGCCACGCAGGCGCCGGCGGTGCAGGTCTGGCCCACCGGACAGGCGTTGTTGCACGCGCCGCAGTTGTTGCGGTCGTTCCTGGTGTCCTCGCAGATGGTGAAGCTGCCATAGCTGCACCTGGTGAAACCGGTCGGGCAGACGCAGGCGCCCTCCTGGCACAGCTCGCGGCTCTCGCCGTCGCAGCGGATGTCGCAACCGCCGCAGTGCTGGTTGTCGGTCTTCGCGTCGACGCAGTCGTTCCCGCACAGGGTCAAGCCCTGGGCGCAGGTGATGGCCACGCAGGCGCCGTCGGTGCAGGACTGGCCGGTCGGACAGATGGTGCCGCAGCCGCCGCAGTTGTAGCGGTTGGTCTTGGTGTCCACGCAGATCGCGTAGCCGCCGCACACCTGGCCGGTTTCCGCGCAGCTGACGCCCGGGGCCGGGACAGGGGCGCCGGTGGTGCACTTGGTCTGACCCTGCGGGCAGGCGCAGACGCCCGCCTGGCAGATGGTCCCGCCGCCCCCCTCGACGTTGCAGCTGGTGCCGCAGCCGCCGCAGTGGTCGGAGTCGGTGGCCAGATCCACGCAGTCGTTGCCGCACAGGGTGCGGCCCTGGGGACAGACGATGTCCACGCAGGCGCCGGCGGTGCAGGTCTTGCCGACCGCACAGATGGTGCCGCAGCCGCCGCAGTTGTAGCGGTCGGTCTTGAAGTCCGTGCAGAAGTCGGTGCTGGCCCGCACCGCGGGCACGGGGGTGCCGTCGGGTCCGCCGCTGCACTTGGACAGGCCGGCGGGGCAGGCGCAGGTGCTGTCGGTGCAGACCTGCCGGCCCTGGACGTTGCAGGACGAGTTGCAGGCGCCGCAGTTGTAGGCGTCAACCTTGGTGTCGACACACTCGTTGTTGCAAACGGTCTTGCCGGCGGGGCAGACGATGTTCACGCAGGTGGCGTTGGTGCACATCTGACCTTCGGGACAGATGTGGCCGCAGCCGCCGCAGTTCTCCCGGTCGGTGCTGGTGTTGGCGCAGCTGCGCCCGCACTGGGTCTGGCTGGGCGGGCAGGCGCACTTGCCGTCGGTGCAGGCCAGGTCGCAGTACTGGTTGCAGGCCCCGCAGTGCTGCACGTCGGACTGCGGGTTCACGCACTGGTCGCCACAGCGCAAGAGGCCCATGGGACAGCCGCTGTTGGCCATGGCCCGCGGCTTGAGCGCGAGGGTGCCGATGTCCTTGCACTGGCCCGCGCCGGCCGACGCGCGCATCAAGGCCTCGGGCGTGGCCACGGTCATCCCCTCGCTGAGGGCGTCGCGGCTCTCGGCCCAGACAAGCACTTCCGAGCTGCGCTTGAGGTCCAGGGCGAAGCAGCCGTCCGCGCCGGTGACGGCCGTGGTCTCGCCCGAATAGTTCCGGCCGACGGCGTGGACCACGACCCGGGCGGCGGGGGCGTCGTTCACCTGGGCGCAGCCGCGGATGCAGGTGACGGTGATCGGCTTGTCGGCGTTCCACCAGGACAGGTGCGAGACCGTGGCCTTGTAGACGAAGCCGCTGGGCGCCTCGGGGTCGGCCTGGCGGGTGGCGGTGCCCTCCTCTTTCCAGCTGCCGGTCTTGGGATCCAGGCTCCACAGCGGGATGGTGTCGGGCGCGCTCGCCGCCAGCTCGGTCGGGATCGGCAGGCTCAGCTCGGCGTTCATGCCCGGCTTGATGTTCAGCTCCTCGCCGCCCTGGCGCACGCTGACCGACATCGGCACCACCGTCTCGAGCAGGATGTCCGAGCCGTCCGTGCGGCGGGCGGTAAAGTCGCCCGGGAAGGACTGGATCGAGATCGGATCGGTGGCGTCCAGCGCCGCCACCGTCACGGTGGCCGGGCCGGTGGCCGCCTCGCCATTGGCCTTGACCAGGCTGTTGGCGGCAAACTTCGCCAGCGCGCCCTGGTGATCGTTCACCTCACCGCCGGCGGTGACGTCCATCTGCATGACCCCGCTGCCCGGCAGCAGCCCCGCCGACAGGTACGAGCGGACATCGCGGGTCACCGTCACCGGCTCCAGGGCATCGGCGTAGCCGACCTTGCTGGCCCGGACCACCACGCGATCGCCCACCGGCACCGACCCGAGCAGGAAGCGTCCCTCCAGATCGCTGGTGGTCTTGATCCCGCCGGCGCTCACCTCCGCCCCGGCGATGGGCTGGGCCGTGCCCGCCTCCGTCAGCCGGCCCTCGATCGAGCCGAAGGCGGTGGGGGCGGTATCGGCCATCCCGTCGGCCGCAACGCCGTCGGGGTTGGCCGCCGGCGTGTCCGTGGTCGCGTCGGGCGTGACCTGCGGAGCGTCCGGCCTGGGGGAGGCATCGGGCTTGGCCCCCTCCTCCTTGCCGCAGCCCCAGGAGGCCGCCGTGAAAGTCAACGAGAGAACCAGAACACGAACGCGAGATCGAGCCACGGGGGCCTCCAGAAGGTGGTGGGACCAGTGCCATCGGATCCAGGTCGGATCTCTTGAGGAGCAATCGACAGCAGCCGCGCCTTTCAGGACCGGAGCCGTGTTAGGGTGCGGCCGTGCATCGGTTGCGCGGGGGCCCCTCGCGCACCGCCGGCTCGCTGGCGGTGGTGGCCCTCGCCTGCGCCCTCGGCGCCGCCGCCCGCGCCGCGGACGCGATCAAGACGCCGTCGGCCTTCCTCGGTTTTTCCGTGGGGGCGGACCGGCAGCTGGCGGACTACCGGCAGATCTCGGCGTACTTCCGCCACCTGGCCGCGGGGTCACCGCGCGTGCGCCTGGAGGTGCTGGGCAAGACCACCCTGGGCGAAGACATGTTGATGGCGGTCATCTCCTCGGAGGCCAACCTGCGCGAGGCGAACCGCTGGAAAGAGGTCGCGCGCCGCCTGGCCGACCCGCGCGGGCTGGACCCGGCCGAGCAGCAACGGCTGGTGCGCGAGGGCAAGGTGATCGTGGTGGTGACGTGCAACATCCACGCGAGCGAGATCGGCTCGAGCCAGATGGCGATGGAGTGGGCTCACGCGCTGGCCACCGCCGACGACCCGGAGACGCGGCGGCGGCTGGACAGCGTGATCCTGCTGCTGGTGCCCTCGCTGAACCCCGATGGTCAGATCCTGGAGACCACCTGGTACCGCAAGTACCGCGGCAGCAAGTTCGAGGGCGGGCGGATGCCGTGGCTCTATCACCACTACGCCGGCCACGACAACAACCGCGACTGGTTCATGCTGACCCAGAAGGAGACGCGGAATCTCACCCGCGCCCTGTACCACGACTGGCGCCCGCAGCTGTTCGTCGACGAGCACCAGATGGGCTCGGCCGGCCCGCGCATCTTCATCCCGCCCTACGCCGACCCGATCGATCCCGACGTGCATCCGTTGATCTGGCGGGAGATCAACCTGATCGGCTCGAACATGGCCCTGCGGCTGGAGCAGCAGGGCAAGGCCGGGGCGATCTTCGGTTATTCGTACGACGGCTACTGGCTGGGCGGCACGCGCAACACCGGGTGGTGGAAGAACATCACCGGGCTGCTGATCGAGGTGGCCTCGGCGCGGATGGCCACGCCGGTGCTGATCGAGTCGGGCGAGCTGGAGGGCCGCAGCAAGGGGCTGGTGGACTACCAGCCGCAGGCCAACTACCCCAACCCGTGGCGCGGCGGCTGGTGGCACCTGCGCGACATCATGGACTACGAGCGCACCATCTCGGACGCGCTGCTGGAGACGGCGGCCGATTACCGGATGGACTTCCTGCGCGACCTGACCGTCCGCGCGCGGGCGGCGCTGGCCGACGCGAAGCCGGGCGAGGCCTACCGCATCCCCGCCGGCCAGCGCGACTACGCCACCGCCCGGCGGCTGGCGCTGCTGATGGCCGACCACGCGGTCGAGGTGCTGGCCGCCCCCGGCGGTGACTTCTGGATCCCGCTGCAGCAACCGTACGGCCGCTTCATCCGCGAGCTGCTGGAGCCGCAGCGTTACCCCGAGGTGCGCCCGGCCGAGGGCAAGGAGATCCTTCGCCCCTACGACATCGCCACCTGGACCTTGCCGCTGATGATGGGGGTGACGGTGGAGAAGGCGGAGCTGCCCGAGGCCCGGCGCGCGGAGATGGTGCGGGTGGTGGCGCCGATCCTGGGCGAGCGGCCGGGGGCGAACCCGGCGGGAAACAACAAAGGAGCGACCGCGGCGGACACAGCGTCGGAAGGCGGACGCACCAAGGGAGCGACGGGCGCGGAGGCGGCGGCGGCCGGGGTAGCGGCGGTGGCGGTGCCAGAGGGGCCGCTGGCGCTGGAGCCGGGCAGCGCCGAGCTGAGCCGGGTGGTGACCGCGGTGCTGGCGCGCGGGGGGCAGGCGCGGGTGCTGAC
>JBKPRZ010000465.1:0-6917 GCA_046734815.1 Myxococcota bacterium
CTCCAGGGCCGCCAGCGCCTGGTCGGCGGGGTCCTGGCCGTCGCCGCTGCCCGGGGCGCCCTTGCGCTGGGCGCGACGCTGCGACCGGGCGGCGCGGATCGCGGTCAACGCCTCGCGGTTGCGCTGCAGCGATGCCATCACCGCCAGGGTCAGCTGGTGCTGGCGGGCCAGGCCGGCGGCGGGGGTCTTGACCCGCGGGTCCATCTTCACCACCAGTGGCTGGGTGGCGCTGTTGCTCCCGTCGCCGACGGTGACGGTGTAACGCCCGGGCAGCACCCAGGGGCCGCGCGGCTCCTTGACCGTGTTGCCGGGGACCGCGGCGATCGGATACTCGAAGCGCAGCACCGCCGGCGGCTCGCCGCGCAGGTCCCACACGAACCGGTGATGGCCCGCCTGCACCGCCAGCGGGCGAGGCGGGCGGATCCAGTACGCGGGGACGTTGCCCTCGTCCTTGACCGGCTCCACCTTGCCGCCGCTGCTGAACCGCCGCACCGGACGGCCGGCGGCGTCCCGGATCTCCAGGGTCAGCTGCGCCGCCGGGCGGGCCAGGTGATAATGGATCAGCGCGCCCTCGGGCGGGTTCTCGCCGGTGGGCTCGTCGGGCGGCAGGGGCGTGTCCTCGTTGGTGTTCCAGCGGACCCGCACCGCCTCCTGCGGGCGGAAGAGGTGCAGCGGCGCCTGCGCCACCTCGGCCGCCATCTGCCGCAGCGGTGTGATGTCGTCCAGGATCCAGAACGAGCGGCCGTGGGTGCCGATCACCAGGTCGTCGTCCTTGATCACCAGGTCACGGATCGACGTGGCGGGCAGGTTCAGCCGCAGCGACTGCCAGTGGTCGCCGTCGTCGAACGAGACGTACACCGTCTGCTCGCTGCCGGCGAACAGCAGGCCCTTGCGGCGCGGGTCCTCCCGGACCACGTTGATGATGCCGCCGTCGGGGATCCCGCCGGTGATGGCGGTCCAGTGCTTGCCGCCGTCGTGGGTGCGATGGATGTGCGGGCGCAGGTCGTCGAGGCGGAAGGTATTGATGGCGGCGTAGGCGGTCTGCCGGTCGAAGCGGCCGGCATCGATCAGGGAGACCTTGGCCCACGGTTGCAGCTCCGGCGGGGTGACGTCCTGCCAGCGCTTGCCGCCGTCGGTGGTCAGGTGGATGAGCCCGTCGTCGGTCCCGGCCCACAACACATCCCGGTCCACCGACGACGGCGCCAGGGTGTAGATCACCCCGCGCCGGCTGGACTTGGCGGCATCGGTGCCCCGGTATTTGCCGACATTGGCGGGCGCCTCCCAGCTCGAGCGGGTGAGGTCAGGGCTCAGCGCGGCCCAGTTGCGGCCGCCGTCGCGCGTGCGCCACACGACGTTCGAGGCGAAATAGAGCGCGCGCGGGTCGGCCAGCGAGAACAGCAGCGGCGCGGTCCGCAACACGCGGTAATCCTCGCCTCGCACCGCCACCGGCGTCACGTCCTCGACCTGGTTGGTGCGGCGGTCGAAGCGGGTCACCCGCCCGCCGTAGACGATGTCCGGGTTCAGCGGATCGGGCGCCACGTAGGCGTATTCCTCCGCCCCCACCGGCCGCCAGTCGCGGAAGGTGATCTGTCCGTCGGGCCCGCGCGACGACACGCAGGCCGAGCCGCTCTCCTGCTGCCCGCCGCACACCCGGTAGGGAAAGGCGTTGTCGGTGGTGACGTGATAGAGCTGCGCGGTCGGCTGGTTGTACCAGGAGCTCCAGGTCCGCCCGCCGTTGACGGTGATGATCACGCCCTGGTCGGACGCGATCAGGATGGTGTCGGGCGCCTGCGGATCGATCCAGATCCGGTGGTAGTCGTCGCCGCCGGGGGCGCCGCGCAGGGCGGAGAAGGTCTTGCCGCCGTCGACCGACTTCCAGGTCACCACCGTGCCGGTGAAGACGATGTCGGGGTTGCGCGGGTGCACCTTGACCTCGGCGAAGTCCGAGGCCCGGTTGGTCACCCGCTCGTCCTGGTTCACCCGGTAAAAGTTCTCGCCCGCGTCGTCCGAGCGGTACAGGCCCCCGTTGCGCCGGGCCTCGACCGTGGCGAACAGCCGGCTCGCCAGACTGGGCGCCACCGTGATGCCGATGCGCCCCAGCCCGTCGACGGTGAAGGTGGGCAGGCCCTTGCCGATGGGCCGCCAGTGGCTGCCGCCGTCGGTGGATTTGAAGAGGCCGCTGCCGGGGCCGCTGAAATTGCCGTTCTCCCAGGGCGCCTGGCGCGACTCCCACAGCACGGCGTAGACGGTGTCCGGGCTGGCGGGATCGAAGGCCAGATCGACGCCGCCGGTGTCGGGGTCCTTGTACAGGACCTTCTCGAAGCTGTGCCCCCCGTCGGTCGAGCGGAAGATGCCGCGCTCGGCGTTCGGTCCGTAGGGGTGGCCCAGCACCGCCACGAACAGGCGGTCGGCGTTGCGGGGGTCGACGATGATCTGCGGGATCTGCTGGCCGTCGCGCAGCCCCAGGTGGGTCCAGCTGGTGCCGCCGTCGACCGACTTGTAGATGCCGTCGCCGGTGGACAGATCGGGGCGCTGCAGCCCCTCGCCGCTGCCCACGTAGATCACCTTCGGGTCCGAGGGGGCGATGGCCAGCGCGCCGATGGACCCGGTGGGCTGGCTGTCGAAGATCGGCGTCCAGATGCGGCCGTAGTCGGTGGTCTTCCAGACGCCGCCGTTGCAGACGCCGACGATGAACGCGCCGGGCTGGCCGGGGACGCCGGCGGCGGCCTTGGTGCGCCCGCCCCGGTGCGGGCCGATCATGCGCCAGCGCAGCTCCTGGAACAGCGACGGATCGTAGGGCTGGGCGGCGGCCGAGGCGGAGGCCAGCAGCAGCCCGGCGAAGATCGCGCCTCTCATGCGGCGGGGGGCGGCTGACCCTCCAGCCGCGGGATCGAAGGGTCGATGCAGGCCCAGCTGGGTGCCTGGGCGGTCCAGATGGTCATCGCCGGGCGGGCGATCTCGACGTCGTCCAGGGTGCCGGCGCGGACGAAGATGAGGTGCGGGCGCGACTCGGCCTCGCTGAACATGTGGGTGCCGCAGGCCGGGCAGAAGCGCCGGTGCATGACGTTGCCGCTGTCGGCGATGCTGCGGTAGTCGGCCAGCGTGCCCTCGATGGTGATGGCGTTGCTGGGGAAACAGACGGCGACGGTGTTGCCGCCGGCGCCCAGGTACTGGCAGAGGCGGCACCAGCAGGCGCGGGTGACGATCGGATCGGCGGTGATCCGGTAGCGCACGGCCCCGCACAGACAGTGGCCGGTGGTGATCATCTGGTAGAGCCTCCGGTGACGACGAGAGCAAGGCTTCTAGCACCGGCCGGCCGAGCCGGTCGACAGGAACCGCGGCGTTTTTCAAGAAGACCGCGGTTTCCGCCGATGTGGTTGGTGGTCCATGGCCCTCCGCCCGTGTGCGCTGCTGGCTCTGGTCGTGCTGGGTGCCTGCGTCGACCTCACTCGACCCCCGCTGGTGAAGCTGGATCCCCCGGAGGCGGCCGCGGACGAGCGATCCGACGCGCCCGACGGCGCCGGCGCTCCCGACGGCCCCGGCGCGGCTGACGGCCCCGGGGCGACCGACGGCCAGATCCCGGAGCCCGACGCAAACGAACCCGACGGCCGGCCCTCCGCCGATGCGCTGGTACCCGACGCCGCCGCGACCGACCAGGCGGCCAGCGCGGACGCCCCGCCGCCCCCGCCCGACGCTCCGCCCGCCGACAGCGCCCCGGACAGCGGGTGCACCAGCGAGAGCCAGTGTACCGGCGGCTACAGCTGCATCGATAACCTGTGCGCCGCGCTGCCGGGCCTGGCCCTGCACTGGAAGCTCGACGAGACCAGCGGGACGCGGGCCGACGATGCCAGCGGCAACGGCTTTCACGGTACCTACGGCGGCAGCACCGGCTCGCCCGCCAGCTCGTCCTCGGCGCCGGTCCTGCAGTACCCCAACCCGGCCAGCCGCACCTTCGTCGGCAGCAACCGGCAGGAGGTCCGTCTGGGATCGTTACCCGCCGTCCTGCAACGGGACAACGACGTCACCCTGAGCGCCTGGTTCCGCGCCACCCAGGTGACCGACAGCATGGGTTACGCCGACGTGGTCTCGGTGGGCGACGGCTACATCCTCTACGTGGGCCGCATGAACCTGGGGTTCATCAAGCGGCTGGTCGGCCGCAACTACGTGTTCTGCTCGCTGAGCACCACCGCTCATCTGGACGGGCGCTGGCACCACATGGCCGGTGTGACCGACAGCAGCGGCATGAAGTTCTTCCTGGACGGCACCGAGCGCTGCTTCGTCGCCCAGGGCGGCTCCATCACCTACGCCGCGGCGCCGGTGGTGCTGGTCGGCCACGACCCCGACCCGGCCTACGGCTGGTACTTCGACGGCAACATCGACGACGTGCGCGCCTACACGCGCGTGCTCTCCGTCGCCGAGATCGGCAAGCTGGCCGCGGGCGGTCGATAGCGCAGGTCGCGGTTCGGAGACGGCGGACGAACGAACCGCCTTTTCTCCAGTCGGGCTAACATGCGGCCCGTGATCGCCAGCCGGACGCGTTATCTGGTGGTGGGCCTCGCCGTGTTGCTGGCGATGGTGACCTACCTCGACCGGGCGTGCCTGGGCACCCTGGCCCCGGCCATCATGCGCGACCTGTCGCTGACCAAGGACCAGATGGCCTGGGTGTACAGCGCCTTCGCGATCGCCTACGCCGCCTTCGAGATCCCCACCGCCTGGTGGGCCGACCGGGTGGGCACGCGGCGGGTGCTCACGCGCATCGTGCTCTGGTGGTCGGCCTTCACCATGGCCACCGGGGCGGCGTTCGGTTTCACGTCGCTGGTCGC
Source organism: Myxococcota bacterium (assembly GCA_046734815.1). GTDB lineage: Bacteria > Myxococcota_A > Polyangia > Fen-1088 > Fen-1088 > CAVYGB01. The sequence goes on from JBKPRZ010000465.1 coordinate 4,824, forward strand.
CATCCGCTTTCTGTTCGGCGCCGGCGAGGCGGGGGCCTGGCCCAGCGTGGCCCGCACCTTCTCGCGCTGGATCCCCCGGTCCGAGCGCGGCCGCGTCCAGGGCGTCTTCTTCGCTGGCGCCCACCTGGCCGGCGGGGTCACCCCGGCCATCGCCCTGGCGCTGTTGCAGCTTCTCAGCTGGCGGACGATCTTCGTGGTCTTCGGCGCGCTGGGGCTGCTGTGGGCGGCGCTGTGGCACCGATGGTTCCGCGACGAGCCGGCCCAGCACCGGCGGGTCAACGCCGCCGAGCTCGAGCGCATCACCGCCAACCGCCTGCCCGACAGCCCGCACCGGGGCGGCCGGGCCTACTGGCGGCGGCTGTTCGGCCAGCGCAACGTCTGGGCCCTGTGCCTGATGTATTTCCCGAACAGCTACGCGTTTTATTTCTGCATCACCTGGCTGCCCACCTACCTGCGGGAAAAACACGGGTTCTCGGCCGCGTCGCTGGCGCTGTTCTCCGGGCTGCCGCTGCTGCTCAGCGTGCTGGGCGACCTGCTGGGCGGCGTGACCACCGACGCGGTCACCGCCCGCTTCGGCCTGCGCATCGGGCGGGCGGCGGTGGGCGGCGTGGCCTACCTGGTCGCCGGTGCGGCCATGATCGGCGGCGCCCTCACCCACCAGCCGGTGCTGGCCGCCACCCTGATCGCCGCCGCGGTGGGCGCCAGCATGTTCACCCTGGCCCCGGCCTGGGGCACCTGCCAGGACATCGGCGGCAACGACGCGGCGGTGGTCAGCGCGGCCATGAACACCTCGGGCCAGGTCAGCAGCATCCTGAGCCCGCTGATGGTCACCTTCCTGCTGGCGCGGTTCGGGGACTGGAACGCGCCGCTGATCGTGATGGGCGCGCTGTTCCTGCTGGGCGGCGCCGCCTGGACCCGCATCGACCCGCGGCAGCGTGTGTTTGCCAGCGGCGACGGTGCGTGAGATACGACCGGTTCGCCCCAACCACAAGGAGGTGCCCCGTGCTGCGTCTCGCTGCTGCATCCGTCATCGCCGTCCTGGCGCTGTCGCCCGCCGCCCCGGCCGCCCCCGCGCACCGGCCGGTGCCCCCCGCCATTCCCTACGTGGTCAAGAGCGCCGGCTCGCTGGCCGACCTGGAGAAGACCCTCGGGGGCCAGGGCGCCCACGGCGCCGACCTGGTCAAGTCCGCCGGCCCGATGGCGGTGGAGGTGATCTGGAAACGGGAGCAGGACAACACCCAGGAGCTGCTCGAGAGCCACGACGGCCGCGACCACGTCTTCTACATCACCGACGGCAAGGCGACGTTCACCCTGGGCGGCGAGTTGGAAGACCCCAAGGAGATCTCGCCCGGCGAGTGGCGCGCACCCAAAGCGCGCGGGTCCAAGGTGATGGAGCTGAAGAAGGGCGACCTGGTGGTGATCCCGCACGGCACCGTGCACTCGCGCCACACCAAGGGCGGCGCCTTCACCATGTTGCAGATCTCCTTCTTCCCCAACGGCGCCCCCAAGCCGACGCCCTGAGCGCCGCGATCAGATCACCCGGTCGTTGCCGCCATCGACCGGAATCTGCGCGCCGGTGGTCTTGGCGAACAGCGGCCCGCACAGCTCCGCGGCCAGCTCGCCCACGTCCCGGCTCCTGACCTCGGTGTGCAGGAGGTTCTTCGTCTTGTATTGCTCGACCGTCAGCCCGTAGCGAGCGGCGCGCGAGGCCACCACCTCGTCGGTCCAGATGGCGGTGTCGAACACGGCGTCCGGGTGCAGCACGTTGACCCGGATGCCGTCGCCGCCCCACTCGAGCGCGGCGATCCGCGCCAGCTGGGTCAGCGCCGCCTTGGAGGCCGAATAGGCGGCCGCGCCCGGCCCCGGCGCCACCACGTTCTTCGAGCCGATCACCACCACCCGCCCGCCGGCGGGAGCCAGCTTCAGCAGCGGATGGCAGGCGCGCAGCAGGGCGAGGTTCGCGTCCAGGTTCACCGCCATCACCCGGCGCCACTCGGCACTGCCCAGCGCCTCGATGCCCCGGCTGGCCGGAAAGACGCCGGCGTTGAGGACCACCATGTCCACCCCGCCGAACGCGCGCGCCGCCGACTCCAG
>JBKPRZ010000466.1:0-29119 GCA_046734815.1 Myxococcota bacterium
GTGCCGGGCATCCCGTCGCCGGCACCGCGACCGCCGCCCGAGCCGCCGGCTCCGGCGGTCGCGCCCCCCGGGCCGCGGGCCAGCGGGTCTCGGCCGCAGCCCCATCCGGCCACGGCGACAAGGGCGATGAAAACCGAACGACGCGAGGCGTACATGAGGTCTCTCCGAGCGGCGTCTGGGCGCGGGCCCATGTTAGACCTCCCAGCCGCCGACGGAAGCCCGGTGTACGCGTTATGATCCAGAAGATGCGCAACCAGCCGCGTGCGCCCGGTCCCCGGGTGGCCCGTCGGGTCGACCCCGACCACCCCCCGTTCAGCTCGTTCTTCGAACGGGACGCCCTGCGCGAGCGCCGGGACCGTTCTCGGCGGGTGACCCTGATCGTGTCGATCGGGGTGCACGTGGCGGCCGTCCTCGGCCTGATCTTCTATTCCGTCCTGCACGTCGACGAGCTGATCGGCCCATCGGTGGAGGTCAAGATGTTCACCCCGGCCAAGCGGGACGCTCTCAAGCTGGGGTCAGGCGCCGACCACAAGAACGATCCGAACCGGCCCGTGCGGTAGCGCGTAGCCCGCGTCGATCCCCACCAGCGGCACCGCCACCGAACGCAGGAAGAAACGCAGCCCGGCCCCGGCCGACATGTGGATGTCCCGGTCGGCAGAGAAGCCCTTGGTCAGGTGGTTGGGGGGCAAGAAGCGCCGCCCGTCCGGCCGCTCGAGGTAGGCGGTCCCGGTCTCGTCCAGGGGAGGCAGCTCGCGGTACCAGATCGCGGCCGAGTCGTGGAACACCAGCCCGCGCACGTCGAGCCGGCTGATGGAGAAGAGCGGAAAGTGGTATTCGGCCTGGGTGCGCAGATGCGTATCGCCCGCGTACTGGCGGTGCACGTACCCGCGCAGGTTGGCGCCGCCGGCCGAGTTCTCCACCCAGAACGGCATGTCCTTGCCCACGTAGCCGCCGGCCCGGAGGATGAAGTTGTGCCGGCGGAGGATGCGGAAACCATGCTCGTAGGAGACCCTCGCCTTCCAGTACCGGAACTTCTGGTCCCCGCCCCAGCGGGGCGCCCCCTGGTCCATCCCGAAGCTGAGGGCGTTGCCCCACATGACCGCGTGCTCGCGGGCACGGAAGTCGAAGGTCAGCTCGCCCTCGGCGAAGCCGCGCACGCCACCGTCAGCCGGCGGCGGCAAAAGGCTCGAGCCGGGGAACGGCTCCTCGTTGCCCCGCACCCAGCGCACCTGCGAGCGGTCGATGCCCCAGCCCACGCTGGTCTTGACCCGCCGGAACCAGGCCACGCCCAGCTTGGCCGAGAAGCCGAAAGTGCGCAGGTTGGTCTCGCGCACCGGCCGCACCACGCTGAGGTCCATGTTCGAGAACTCGGGGATGGTCTGGTCCTGCATGAACCCCGAGAACTGATAGAAGGCCCAGGAACCGAACAGGGCCGGGTCCTGGTAGGCGACGATGGCGCCGGAGTCGGCGGTCGAGATGCGGCCGCCGATGATGCCCCGCTTGCCCCGGCCGAACAGGTTGCCATGGGCGACCACCAGGCCGGCCGACAGGTTGCCCGGCGCATAGGACAGTGTCGGCACCGGCGCCCAGGGAAACTTGTCGCGGATGACGATGTTGACCCGCACCCCGTCGCGGAAGGGCACCCAGTAAACGTTGACGTCGGCGAACAGGCCGCTGGTGTTCAGGCGCTCGCGTACCGACTCCAGGGTATGGATCTCCATCACGTCACCGATGGAGATGCCCGCGATCGAGCGGACCGTCTCCTCGTCGGTGCGGGCGTTGTCCTCCACCCGGATGTCACGGATCAGCTCGCCGATGGCGAACGCTGCCCGCGGGATCGCCAGGGCGAGCGCAATCCCGGCCAGGCAAGCAAATCTACGCATACTCCGAGTCTATAACGTGGGATCCCCTTGGCGAGAGTCCAGCGTGTGCGAAAGCCAGGGGGCAAGTGGGATACCGGCGCGCACCAGAAGACGTTGATTCTCTCGTTTCGCGTAATGCTACAACCAATGATGGACGAGCATGGGGTCGGGCGCGCCCGGGGCTGAACGAACGCTGACCGCCCTGCGGTCGTCGCTGGCGCGCGCGGAGGAGCCCAGCATTCCGGTGCTGTTCGTGGCTGGTCGCGCGCAAGCGGTGCGCTCGACCGGGCCGCGGTTCCGCCTGCTGGGCGAAGAGCTGCTGCTGGCGCGCAGCCCGGACGTCGATCCCGGGTTCGAGGCGGGGGTGTTGCGGTTTGCCGACCCCCTGGTCTCGGGCCGCCACGCCCGGGTGTTGCGGGTGGGAGACGGGATCGAGATCGAGGATCTCGACAGCAAGAACGGAACCCTGCTGCAGGGCCGGCGGCTGGTCGGCCGGGCGCCGCTGCCCGCCGGGCAACCGTTCTTCGTCGGGTCCCACGCCTTGCTGTGGCGGATGGTCTCGGCGGTCGAGCTGGAGGCGATGGAGGCCGAGGCCGCCCGCCCGCTGGGCCCGGTCGCCAGCGCCTCGCCGACGCTGGCGATCATCACCGGCAAGTTGCGGCGGTGGGCGGAAAGCGGCGAGGAGATCCTGCTGCTGGGGGAGAGCGGGGTGGGCAAGGAGGTGTATGCCCGGGCCGTGCACGCCGCCAGCGGCCGGCCCGGCCCCTTCGTGGCGGTCAACTGTGCCGCCTTGCCGCGCGAGCTGGTCGAGAGCGAGCTGTTCGGCTACCGGCCCGGCGCACACTCCACCGCCCGCGCGGCCAAGCCGGGGCTGATCGAGCGCGCCGACGGAGGAACCTTGTTCCTCGACGAGATCGGCGAGATGCCCCAGGAGGCTCAGGCCAAGCTGCTCCGGTTCCTGCAGGACCGCGAGCTGCTGGCCCTGGGCGGCACCCAGTCGGTGAAGGTGGACGTGCGGGTGCTGGCCGCTACCAACCGCGCGGTGCAGGCCGATCAACCGGGCAGCCTGCGCGCCGACCTGCTCGGTCGCCTGGGCGCCGCCCCCGTGCATCTGCCCCCGCTGCGCGACCGGCTGGAGGACCTGGGCGCCCTGATCAGCTTCATCCTCGAGCGCACCGGGCGCGCGCGCGGCGCCGCCCCCGCCGAGCTGGAGCCCGCCGCTTTTCGCGCGCTGTTCGTCTACCGCTGGCCGCTGAACGTGCGCGAGCTGGAGAAGGTGCTGGCCGCAGGCTCGGCCCTCACCCTGGGAACCCGGCCCATCGCCCTGCGCGATCTGCCGCCCGCGCTGGCCGCCGGGGTCACCGGCACCACCTCGCCGTCCCTGCCCGCCACCACGCCCGGGAACATTTCCGCGCCGGCTGCTCGCAAGGCGCCGGCCCCCGGTCCGTCGGCCGAGGAGCTGGCGGCGCTGCTCGAGCGGCACCAGGGCAACGTGGCGGACGTGTCGCGCGCGCTCGGTCGTCAACGTGCGGCGGTGTGGCGCTGGATCAAGCGGTTCGGTCTGTCGGTCGAACGCACGCGCCCGAAATGATCCCCTGAAACCGCCGTCCGGCCTTTGAGGGTGCGGGTCTGTGGTAGTAGCCTCAGAGGCCGGAGGCGCACCATGCGGTACTTTGGTCTGCTGCTCGCGGTTCTTCTCGCTCCGGCGCTGGCCCGCGCCGACGAGGGGATGTGGACCTTCAACAACTTCCCCAAGGAGAAGGTCAAAGAGAAATACGGCGTCTCCATCGACGACAAGTGGCTGGACCACGTCCGGCTGTCGTCGGCCCGACTGGCCCGGGGTTGCTCGGGCAGCTTCGTCTCCGCCGACGGGCTGGTGATGACCAACCACCACTGCGCCGCCGGCTGCATCGAGGAGCTGTCCTCGGCCAAGCGCGACCTCATCAAGACCGGCTACTACGCCAAGCAACCCCGCGACGAGCTGCGCTGCCCGGCGGTGGAGATCAACCAGCTGACCGAGATCACCGACGTCACCGAACGGATGCGCAAGGCCACCGCCGGTCTGGCCGACCAGAAATACAACGAGGCCGAGAAGGCCGAGCAGTCGCGCATCGAGAAGGAGTGCGCCACCAGCGCGCAATCGAGCGACAGCATCCGCTGCGACGTGGTGTCGCTGTACCGGGGCGGCGTGTACAACCTGTACAAGTACCAGCGCTACCAGGACGTGCGCCTGGTGTTCGCGCCCGAGATGTCGATCGCCTTTTTCGGCGGCGACCCTGACAACTTCAACTTCCCCCGCTACGACCTGGACCTGACCTTCCTGCGCGTGTACCGCGACGGCAAGCCCGCCAAGCTGGACCACCACCTGGCCTGGTCGCCCACCGGCGCCTCCGAGGGAGAGGCCACCTTCGTCTCCGGACACCCGGGCGGCACCAGCCGGCAGCTGACCGTGGCCCAGCTCGAGTACCTGCGCGACGTGGGCCTGCCCGACCGCCTGCTGCGGCTGGCGGAGTTCAGAGGTTTTCTCACCGAATACCAGCACCGCGGGCCCGAGCAGCAGCGCACCGCCAAGGGCCACCTGTTCGGGGTCGAGAACGGCTACAAGGCCCTGCGCGGCCGGCTGCAGGCGCTGCAGGACAAGGCCTTCTTCGGAAAGCTGGTGGCCGACGAGGAGAAGCTGAAGACGGCGGTGGCCGGCAAGCCCGACTGGCAGAAGAGCACCGGCCAGGCCTGGAGCCGGATCGAGAAGGCCCAGCAGGTCATGCGCAACATCCGCCAGCCCTACGGCCTGATCGAGCAGGGGGCCGGTTTTTACAGCGATCTCTACGAGCACGCCTTCACCCTGGTCCGCGCGGCGGCCGAGCGGCCCAAGCCCATCGAGACGCGCTTCCGCGAGTTTCGCGATTCGGCGCTGCCCGCCGTCACCCAGGGGCTGTTCAGCGCCGCGCCCATCCACGACGAGCTGGAGATCGCCACCTTGACCTTCTCGCTGACCAAGCTGCGCGAGGACCTGGGCGCCGACGATCCCTTCGTCCGCAAGGTGCTGGGCAAGGACTCGCCGGCCCAGCTGGCCCAGCGGCTGGTCAAGGGCAGCAAGCTCAAGAGCGTCGCCGCCCGCAAGGCACTGTGGGAAGGCGGGCAGAAGGCCATCGACGCCTCCACCGATCCGATGATCCAGCTGGCCAGGCTGGTCGACCCCGACGCCCGCGCCATCCGCAAGCGCTTCGAGGACGAGGTGGAAGCGCCGGTCAAGCGGAACGCCGAGCTGCTGGCCAAGGCTCGCTTCGCCATGCAGGGGACCTCGACCTATCCCGACGCCACCTTCACCTTGCGGCTCAGCTACGGCGCGGTGAAGGGCTGGCAGGAGAAGGGCAAGCCGGTCCCGCCCATCACCAGCATGGGCGGAGCCTATGATCGCGCCACCGGGCAGGCGCCGTTCGACCTGCCACCCACCTGGCTGGCGGCCCGGGCCAAGGTGGCGGGGCGGACGCCCTTCAACTATGTGACCACCAACGACATCATCGGCGGCAACTCCGGCTCGCCGGTTGTCAACAAGGCCGGCGAGGTGGTGGGGCTGATCTTCGACGGCAACATCCACTCACTGGGCGGTGACTACGGCTTCGACGAGACCAACAACCGGGCGGTGGCGGTGCACACCGCCGCCATCATCGAGGCGCTGTCGAAGGTCTACCGCGCCGATCGGCTGGTCAAGGAACTGCTTCCGCGCGGCAGCAAGCTGGGCCTGGTCGAGCCCGGCGTCCCCGGTGTGCAAGGCGCGCCGGCGCCGCGGCCGCGCCGGCCCTGATCGCGGATGGGTAGCCCCGACCCGACGGATCACCCGCGTGAGGTGCTCGATCGCTTAAAGCAGCTCGAGCACGCGCATCTGGCCCGGGCGGGGCGGGATCGCCTGCGTCCGGGCTGGCGCCTGGCCCTGTCGCTGCGGTTCATGCGCACGGCCCTGCGCCACCTGTTTCGCCGCCCCCGCACCCGCACGCCGGTGCCCGTGGAGGTGCCTGCGCCGGGCGCGATGTCCGTCACCTTCGTCGGACACGCGACCGTGATGTTGACCACCGCCCAGACGCGGGTGCTGATCGACCCCTGTCTGGGCAACTTCCTCTGGGGCCTGCGGCGGGCCGAAGCGGCCTGCCTGCACCCGCGCGACGCCGCCCTCACCGACCTGGTGCTCATCTCCCACGCCCACGCCGACCACCTGCACCTGCCCAGCCTGCGGCGGCTGCCGCGCTCGGCGACCCTGCTGGTCCCGCCCGGCTGCGGCCAGCTGGTCGAACGCCTGGGCTTCGCGCAGTCGGTGGTGCTGGAACCCGGGGCGGACTTTCGCTTCCGGGATCTGGTCATCAACTCCGTCGCCACCCGGCACGGGGGGCGGCGCTCACCCACCGATTTCCGGTGGCGCGGTGCCTGCGGCTACGTGGTGCAGGGCCAGGGCGTCTCCACATACTTTTCGGGGGACACCGGCTATTTCTCGGGCTTTCGCGACATCGGCCGCCGCATGCGGCCCGACGCGGTCCTGCTGCCCATCTCCGGGTACGAGCCGCTGCCCCTGCGCGAGACCCACATGTCCCCGCTGGACGCGGTGGCGGCGTTCGAGGACCTGCAGGCTCGGGTCCTCATCCCGGTCGCCTACGGCGCCTTCCCGCTGGGCTACGAGCCCCTGGATGCCCCGCTGCAGTGGCTGCGCCAGCTGTGCGACGAACGCGGCTACACGCCGCAGCTGGCCGCCCTGCAGCCGGGCCAGAGCTGCCTGCTGCGCCGCTGAAGCCGCGACGCCCGCGGTGGACGCGCCGCCGGGCTCTGGCTAGAGTGCGCGCATCCTATCGTGAGCGTCCTGGCGATTAGCGGCATCCCATGAGCCTGATTGAAAGAATGCGTCGCTTCCCGGCCTTCGGCTGGGCGGTATTGTTCTCGGTCCTGCTGATCTTCCCCCTGCTGGGGTCATTCGGCTTCTGGGACCCCTGGGAGCTCGACCTCGCCGAGCAGGCGCGCGAGCTGGCCCGCTCCGGTCACCTGGGCGACCCCACGGTGGCCGGCCGGTACCGGCCCCAGAATCCGCTCGACCCCATCCTGGCCGCGCTGGGCATGAAGCTGTTCGGCGCCCACGAGCTGGGCGCGCGGCTGGGCAACGCCCTGTTCGCGGTGCTGGCGCTGCTGGCGGTGTACTGGGCGGCCAGCGGGCTGTTCCGCCGGCGGGCCGCGCTGCTGTCCACCCTGGCGCTGGGCACCATGCCGCTGTTCTTCCTGCAGGCCCGCCAGCTCACTTCGGACATGCCGCTGGTGGCCGGGCTGGCGCTCGCCCTGGGGGGGCTCGGTCGCTACACCTGGCCCGCCGACGGCCGGCGACGCCTCAAGGACCTGGCGGTGGCCGCGGCCGGCATGTTGATCGGGACGCTGTCCGGAGGCGCGCTGCTGGCGGTGGCGCTGCCCGCGCTGGCGGTGCTGGGCACCCTCGCGGTGATCTGGGGGCTCGAGCCGGTCGATCCTCCGCCCGGTGGCAGCCCGCTGTCCGCTCCCGGGATCGGACCGGAGGTGCCGGCCGGTCGCAGCTTCGGGCGCAGCCTGCTGGCCCACCGGACCGGGATGGTGGTGCTGGGGGTGGGCGTGGTGGGGGCGATCGTCCTGCTGCTGACGCTGACCCAGGCGAACGTGGCCGGGCAATATTCGCTGCTCCTGGGCGGGATCCCGCGCGGCGGGACCCCGCCGCAGAAGTTCGAGTATCTGATCCGCCAGGTCGGCTTCGGGGTGTTCCCCTGGAGCGCGCTGGTGGTCTTCGCCCTGGGCCGCGCGCTGGTGCGACTGGGTGACGAAGATCCCGGGCGTCAGGCCCGGCTGGCCTTCGGGCAGCTGTACCTGCTGGTGTTCGCCGCCTTCGGTTACGCGCTTTCGACGGTCTACGTGCTGATGGTCGGCGAGGCGCGCTTCGCGGCGCTGGCACCGCTGGCCCTGGCGGTAGGCGCCTTCCTCGACGAGGCGCTGGAGGGCGAGCGGCTCGAGCCGGTGCTGGGCCTGGTGGTGGGCACCGGGACCATGGTGGTCGCGCGCGACCTGTTCCTGGCGCCCGAGGAGCTGCCCTCCTTGCACCTGCTGAACAAGGTCAAGTGGCCGCCTCAGCTGCACATCGGTCCCGGCCTGCTGCTGGCCGGGCTAGTGGTGGCGGCGGGCATCTACCTCGGGCTGGCCACCCGCGGCCGCGCGCTGGGCCGCCTGCCCGCGCGCGACGCTGCCAGCGCCAGCGTCTGGCGCCAGCGACTGGAGCACCTGCTGGTGAGGGTGGGGCGCTGGGGCATCCACGGCGCGGTGGGAGCGGCGATCCTGTTCGCCGCGCTTGTGGCCCACGGCCTGGTGCCGATCCTGTCGCGCCACTACTCGTTCAAGCCGGTCCTCGAGTCTTACGCCCGCTACGCCCACGCCGACGAGGCCATCGCCAAGTACCGCGTCGAGGGACACGGCAGCGGGTTCTACAGCGCGCGCGAGATGGTGGATCTGCCCAGCCAGGACCGGGTGGTGTCGTTCCTGCGAACGCCCAAACGTTCGTTCGTGCTGGTCTCGGCCGAGGAGCTGGCCGCTCTGGACGCCGCCCTGCGGGTGGCGAAGGTCGACTACTTCGTCGTCGACGCCTCCTCCTCGCGTTTCCACCTGCTGTCGAATCGACTGAACGCGGGTGAGTCGGATCAGAACCCGCTGAAGAAATACGTCTGGATGGCGCCGCGCGCGCCCACCGGCGAGGCCACCGCGCGCCAATGGCCTGCCGAGCAGCCGCCCTGGCCGCCGCCCCGCGTGCCGGCGGTGGCCGAGTTCGGCAATTCCATCGAGCTTCTGGGGGCCGACTATCCGGCGGTGGTGCGCCGTCCGGGCAAGATTCCGCTGTATCTACACTTCCGTGTCAACCAGCGGCCGCCCGCTGGATACAAGATCTTCGTGCACTTCGACTCCAGCGGCAATCCCCGTGTGCTGGGCGACCACGCACCGCTCGACGGCGCTTTTCCCACCTCGTATTGGCTGCCGGGGGAGTACATTAAGGACTTCGTGGAGGTCGATGTCCCTCTCATGACCACGCCGGCCGGTGTGTACACCCTGTACATCGGATTCTGGCCGGGGGGCGATCAGAAGCGCCTCCGCCTCACCGCAGGCAACGTCGGCGACGGGTTCGATCGAGCGCGGGTGGGGACCATTGACATCCGCTAGGGGGGGCATGCGGGCCAAGGATCGACGGCGCCGGGCTCTGCCGGTGCACGAGGACCGGCGGGGCGCCGCCGACCGCCGCGGTCACGAACGCCTCCTGGTCCACATCGAGGTGGACTACCGCTGCGACGACACCTTCCTGTTCGCCTACATCACCGATCTGTCGGCGATGGGGATCTTCATCCGGACCTCGATGCCGCACCCGCCGGGCACCCGGCTGAACCTGCACTTCGCCCCGCCCGGCAGCGCCCCCATCGATGTGGAGGGCGAGGTGATGTGGACCAACCCGAACCGCCCCGGCCGGGCCGAGAACCTCAACCCCGGCATGGGCGTGCAGTTCGTCGATCTCACGCCCCAGCAGCGCGACCGGGTGATGGGCCTGGTGCGCACGTTCGCCTATCTCAGCGACGACGACGGCGAACCGAAGGGGAACTCCTGAGGAGGATGTAGCGGTGGCGGGACGCAGCCGATACGCCGTGGCCGCCTCGTATCCTCCCGAGCCGGTCCGCGTGGGCTGGGTCGAACGCGTCTCTCTTCCCGAGCTGGGCCTGTGGGACCTGGCGGCCAAGGTGGACACCGGAGCCCGCACCTCCGCGCTGCACGTGCGGTCGGTCCAGCCGATCGTCAGCGCGCTGGAAGCGCACGGCCCGCGCGCGCTGTCGGTGGTGTTGCCGCTGCTGAACCGGCGGCTGGTACGGGTGCTGGTGGTGGACTGGGTGGAGGTGCGGGACACCTCCGGCCGGCTGGAACGGCGCCCGGTGGTCGAGACCGCGTTCGAGATGGGGCCGGTCCGCCGGACCATCCGGCTGACCCTCACCGACCGCGGGGACATGCGCTACCAGATGCTGGTGGGCCGCACCGCCATCCCCGCCGGCGTGCTGGTGGACCCGGGGGCTCGGTTCCTGCTGAGGAGCGCTCCTCCGCCCCCGCCGGGCCGTCGGACCGTCCGCCGCGCCCAGCCCGGCAACGGCAAAATTTGACAGGTCCCGGGGTGGGCCGAAGATGGGTGCATGGCCGCCCCCTTCTGGTCACCGTCCTCGCCAGCCGGCACCACCGCGCCCGGACCGACCGCGGTCATGCGCGCGCTGCGTCGGGGCCGCGAGGCGGTTACGGACATCGACGGCGACCTCGACACCGTGCTGGACTGGCTGCACGACCCCAGCGCGCCGCTGGACGCGGCCGTACCCGATCGCCTGGCCCAGCGAGCCCGCGATGCCGACGAGGCGCTGGGAGCGCTCACGCCCGTGCGCGAGCTGGCCTCCCACGCGATTTATTGAGTCAGTCGACCGCCCCGGTCCGGCTGCGGGCCCCGGGAGGTTAAGCTAGCGCCGCGTGCCCGAGCTGCTGCCCCCGAGGCAACCGCCGGCCGGCCTGGCCGAGCCGCTGCTGACCTTCTTCGCCGCCACGGCCATCGCCTCGGCCCTGTACTGGACGGGCCAGAGCGTGGCCTTCGTGCGCGAGAACCTGCACGGGGCCATCGCCCTTGTGTTCCTGGCCGCGCCCCGGGTCGCCTCCCGGCTGAGCGGGCGGCCGTTCGATTATCAGGCCGCCGGCCTGCACATGCAGCCGCTCCGCCGCAACCTGGCCGTCCTGGGCGTGGCCATCGCGGTCAGCTGGCCGCTGTTCTTCCTGGCCTTCTACCTGTTTTACGACCGCGCCTGCGCGGTCCCGCCCAGCTCACGCTGGGCGCCGCTGCTGGACTGGATGACCACCATCTGTGGACGCTGGGGCGGGTTTGCCGGAGCGTCGTTGCGGCTGCCTCCGGATCTGCTGCTCTCGACCCTCACCCAGATCGTCGTGATCGCCGTGCCCGAGGAGCTGTTCTTCCGCGGTTACCTGCAGGGCCGGCTGGAGGAACGCTGGCCTCCGCACCGGCGCTTGCTGGGTGCGCCGGTGGGCTGGGCGCTGGTGGTGGGCAGCGTGCTGTTCGGGCTGGGCCACGTGCTGGTCGACTTCGACCTGCAGCGGATGGCGGTGGTGGTGCCCGGCCTGGTGTTCGGCTGGATGCGCCTGCGCGCCGGTTCGATCGCCGCCGGGGCGGTCTTCCACGCCCTGTGCAACGTCTATTCGGACGTGTTGCACGAAAGCTTCTTCCGCTGAGCCGGGTCGGGCGCGCGGGGGTCGTCGAGCTCAGTCGAGACCGAGCAGCAGGTCGGTGGTGGCCTGGTCGGCGGCAGGGAAGGGGTACTTCTCGAACTCGCTCGACGCCACCCAGCGGAAATCGGCCACCCGGGCGGCCTTCGGCTGTTCGCCGGGCTCGAGGTGCGCTTCGTACAGGTTCAGGTCCACCGAGTAGCGCTCGTAGTCGTGCCGGCGCGAGGCGATGCGGCCCTCGACGCGCACGCTGACGCCCAGGCGTTCCTGCACCTCGCGCCGCAACGCCACCTCGTCGCTCTCGCCTGCCTCCACCCTGCCTCCCGGGAATTCCCACAACCCCGGCAGCACGGCCGTCTTCCTACGCTGCGTGATGAGGTACTTGCCGTCGCGCTCGATGACCGCGGCAACCACCCGGATCGGGGAGGGTATTTTGTCGGACACGGCCCGGGCATGATACATCGGCGCCCCGGCAGATGTGCTAGATAGCCGGCCATGGCGAAGCAGGTTTCACCCGCCGAGGCGGCGGAGCTGATTTCCCAGGGCTGGACGTATCTCGACGTCCGTTCCATCCCCGAGTTCGAGCAGGGACACCCTGAAGGCGCCGCCAACGTGCCCCTGCTGCACTCGCAAGGCGGGCGCATGATCCCCAACCCCGAGTTCCAGCAGGTGGTCGAGTCGAACTTCGCCAAGGACGCGCGGCTGGTGGTCGGCTGCAAGATGAGCGGTCGCTCGGCCCAGGCGGTGGCGGTCCTGGAGGCCGCCGGCTACAGCAACGTCACCCACATGCGCGGCGGGTTTTCCGGCGAGCGGGACATGTACGGCCGCGTGAGCGCACCGGGCTGGGCCGAATCGGGCCTGCCGGTCTCCACCCAGGCCGCATCCGGTGCCAGCTACGCCGAACTGGCGAAGAAGAAGTGACGAACCAGCCCGGTCGGCCGGGTTCCGTCAGTTGAGCGTGATGTTGTGCTTCTGGCAGAACATCTTCACCAGCGGCTTTAGCTTGTCGTCCAGACGCTGGTAGGCCCGGGTGGCCGCGTCCGCATCCCGAAGAGCGCAGGAGCAGGCGGCGATGATCTGGTAGGCCTGGGTGAGGCCGGGGCGAATCTTGAGCGCGCGCTTGGAGTTGTCGATCGCCATCGTGTACTGACCGCGCAGCCAGGCCTGCTGGGCGTCTTGCAGCAAGGCATCGGGATCGCCGGTGGGAGCGGCCTCCGGCGTGGCCGCGGCCAGGGTCTTGGCGTTGCCGCCATTCGAGCCAGCGGAGGACTTGGTGTTGCTGGCGCTGGCCACCGTGCGCGGCGTGGCCGATGAGGACGCGCGCGTGCTCGACGAGCTGGACCGCGTGCTGGCCGGCGGCGTGCGCGCTTCGGCCACGGGCTTCGAGTCGCTGCTCTCGCGGGCGGCGGCGGCCGCGGCGGCCTTCGCCTCCTTGTCCTTTTCCTTCTCCCGTTCCTTCTCGGCCTTGGCCAGGGCCTCGCGCTCGCGCCGTTCGCGGTCGCGCGCCTCTTTCTCTGCCTTGGCGGTTGCCTCGCGCTGTTCCTTCTCCTGCTTGGCGGCGGCGTCCTTGGCCGCCTTCTCCTCGCGGGCGATCCGGGCCTCCTCCTTCTTGGCGGCGGCCAGCTTGGCGGCCTCCTCCTTCTTGGCGGCGGCGACCTTGGCGGCCTCCTCCTTGGCGGCGGCGTCCTTGGCCTGCCGCTCCTCACGCGCCTTCTTGGCGGCCTCCGCGCGGATGGCGGCCTGCTTGTCGGCCTCTTCCTTGGCGGCTGCTTCCTTGGCCAGCTTCTCCTCGTGGGCCTTCTTGGCGGCCTCTGCGCGGATGGCGGCCTGCTTGTCGGCCTCTTCCTTGGCGGCGGCCTCGCGTTCCTCACGCTTCTGCCGGTCCGCCAGCTTGGTGGCCGTCCGCTCGCATTTTTCCATGGTCGCCCGGGCGCCGTCGTGGTCGGGCTCGAGGGCGAAGATCCGGTCGACCTCCGCCTTGGCGGCGGTGCAATCACCCTTGGCCGCCAGCTTCTGCGCCTCGGCCAGATGGGTGGTGATGACCCGGTTCTGCGCCGTCCGCCGCAGCGACAGCGCGCGCGGCCGGTAGACGCTGCTCTCGGGCAGACCCGAGAACAGGTTCAGGACCTCTTCGTGGTTGTTGGCCCGGGCCGCGTCCTTGATCTTGGAGAAGCGGATCGATGCTTCTTGCTCGCTCTCGATCGCCTCCCGCAGGGTCAGCGCCTCCTGGGACAGCGGGGCCAGGTCCAGCGCCGCCTTGACCGACTCGAGCGCCACGTCCCAGTTCTCCTTGGCCTTGGCCGACTTGGCCTTGGCCAGCAGCGTATCCGGCGAGCCGGCCGGTCCGGCAGGGCCGGTGGGCACGGGCGGCATTGGCGCGGGCGTCGGATCGGGCGATCCCGCGCCCACCGGGGCAGTCGCCACCGGCGCCTTCGGCGGCTCGGGCGCCGCCTCTTCCCCGGCGCGCATGGCGAAGGCGAGCGCGAAGCCGGCGACCACCACCGCGCCGCCCACCCCGGCGAACACCAGCCGACGGCGGCTGCGCCCGGCCTCGCCGATGTCGAAATCGACGTAGTCGGCGCCCGAGGTGAAGCGCAGGCGGACGTGCCCGAGCTCGAGGGTGTCGCCGCTCTTGAGCTCGACCCGCTCGAACTCGCTGCCGTTGACCCGCACGCCGTTGGCGCTCTCGAGGTCGACGACGATGTATTTGTCTCCGTCGCGGATCACCTTGGCGTGGTGCCGGGAGATCGACTTGTGGTTGAGGACGATGTCGTTCTCGGGCGTGCGCCCGATGACCAGCGACGGTCGATCCAGCAGGAACTCGGTTCCCGCCAGGTTGGTGGTCACCACCACCAGGCGGGCGGGGGCCAGGCCCGGGGCCTGTCCCGGCACCAGCCCCTGCTCGGCCAGGCTGCGCACGGGGATGGTCGGCGCGGCGTCGAGGGCGGCATCGGGCGGCGGCGCGGTCGCCGGCAGCGACGAGGCGCGCGTCTGCATGCCCAGCGGACCGGGCGCGGGGATGGCTGCCGTCGGAGGCAGCGGCGCCGGCGGCGCCTGCACCGGCGACGGGCCGGTGGGTGCCTGGAACGGAGCGCCCGCCCCGTAAAGGCGCGTCGCCACCGGGCGATCGGCCCGCACGGTCAGCTTGTAGTCGCCGATGATGACGAGGTCGCCATCCTTGAGACCGGACGGGCTGGTCAGGCGTGTGCCGTTGACCTTGATCCCGTTGAAGCTGCCCAGGTCCTCGACGAACAGCGTGCCGTTCTGGCGAAAGAACCGGGCGTGACGGCGTGAGATGTTCCGCTCCGTCAGCCGGATGCTGTTCCCCTCCTGCCGCCCAACCGTAATCTCGTCACGTATGAGCGGGACGACGACGGTCTTACCCTCGTCGTCCTCTATGGTGAGCTTATGCATAGTGGCGACCGGCCTGAGAGCCTTCCTGCCGGGTCAAAGGTCGACTTTAACCGTGCAGCCCGCCACGGTCAAGCCGACCAGTCCCGTAACGACGCATAAACGCTGGTAAATTCGATGACGTCGACGGTCGATCACGACGATCGAAAGCCCGGGGCCGTCTCAGAACCCGCGCAGGTGCGGATAGGTGAGCAACATGTCGGACTCGGTGAGAGCGTCGTCGGGGTCGGCGGGCGTCCAGATCACCTCCAGCCCCAGGATTCCGTGGGGCGGCACGCTGCCCAGCGCCGACAGCACCGCATCCAGCTCGTCGCGATCGGTGAGCTTCTGGATCCCGCCGAGCGACACCCGCGTGGCCAGCAGAATCGTCACCACCAGGTACTCCAGCACCTCGGCGCTGGTGGTGGGCGCTGCGCTGGAACGACGGACCGATCCATCCGCGCCGCGCACCCGTTCCACCTGGAAGCGCGAACGTTCGGCCAGCGCCAGGGCGTTCAGCTTGCTTTCGCCGTTGGCCAGGCTGAACGGCCCGCTCGCCTCGGCGCTGCCGTAACGGATGGATTCCTTTTCGCGCAGGAGCTCGAGCGCGGTCTGCTGCAGCAGGTGCGCGAGGCCGCCCTCGCTGCCGGTGTCGCCGTCGGCCGCGAACTGGGCCAGCCGCTCCTGGACCCCGCGCGCCGAACGACCCAGGCCCAGCTGCACCTTGTAGACGAAGGCCCGGCTGGGCGCGACGTCCTCCTCGTCGTCTTGGTCTGATTCGCGGCCGTAGAGGAACGACCGACCGGAGGTGCCCTGTTGCACGCGCCGCACGGCCCGCACCGCCATGGCCACGCCGATACCCAGCAGCACCAGCATCATCAATGAGCCGCCCCCGCCGCAGCCACCCATGCCGTAAGGCGAGCCCCAGCCGAAGCCGGGGAAGAAGAAGATGCTGGGTCCGCCACCGCCGCCGCCGTAGCGCGGAACGCGCGCGCTCGGGCGGCTCCGCGAGAACGAGCCCCCGCCCGAGCGAAAGCCACCCCGGCCGCTGAAACTGCCGCCCGATCGTGGACCCGCCAGCGCCAGCACCGGCGCCAGCAGCAGCGCCAGGAGCGAACCGATCAGAACCAGACGCCGCAGGGCCCTCATGCCGGGAAGGTTAACGACCGGCGGCGGCGGAATCAAACCGCGATCGAGATCGCGTGAGCGTAGCGCGGCTTCGCCGCGCGGAGCTCGTCGCGGGGGGGGGCGGGACCCTCTCAGGGTCCCGCGTTAGATCAACAGGGCGTCGCTGATGTCCAGCTCCTCCACTGGCTCTTCGGGCAGCGCCGCGCCCAGGCGCAGGCCGTTGTCGCGGGCGCGGCGCTCGGCCACCTGTGCGAAATAGGTGGCGACCTCGGGAAACGCAGCGCTCAGGCGCTCCACGTACACGCGGGCCAGGAACAGGAGGTTGCAGCGGGTCACAGAGCGCACCGTGGCCGAGGTGGGCAGCTGGGTCAGCAGCGACATCTCGCCGAAGATGTCGCCCGGGTGCAACCGGGCCAGCGCCACCGGCACACCACTGCCCGGATCGCGCGCGAACACGTCCAGCTCGCCCGACAGCACCACGAACAGCCCACGCCCCTGGTCACCTTCGCGGATGATCTCGACCGAGGGATTCACCTCCATGCCCTCGAACCGCCGCAGCAGCTCGGCCTGCTGCTCCTTGGTGAACGGCGTGAACAGCGGCGAGGAGGCCAGCAGGTTCTTGATCAACCGCTCGCGCGTGAACCGGTCCAGCGAAGCCTGCAGCGCGGGGGTCTGACCAGCCAGTCGGTCGAGCGCCTCGCGGGTCAGCTCCAGCACCTCCGCATCGCGCACCACCGCCACGTTGGCCGCGCGCGGCTGGCTGGTCAGCAAGGCCATCTCACCGACCAGGCTGTTGCCGTGCACGCGGGCCAGCTCGCGTTCCGCGCCGGCGGCGGTGCGCACGGAGACCCGCAGCTCGCCGCTGGCCACCAGATAGACCGAGCTGCCCGGCTCGCCCTGCCGCATGACCAGCGCGCCGGGGCCCAGCCGATGCAGCCGCATCGAGGCCAGCACCGCCAGCAGGTGCTCGGGTGCCAGCTCGGACAGAAGCGGCACCCGGTGCAGCCGCGGCTGATAGGCCCCGTGAGCCGAGAAGTCCAGCGCCCGCCGGTAGGCGCGCATCGTCAGCTGATCGAAGGGGGGAGGCTCCCGGTCCGGGACCGCGGGAACCGGCGCGTTGGGATCGGTCGGCGCCGGGCGGGTGGTGAACGGGGCCAGCCGGGGCGATCCCTGTCCGTAGGTGCGCGCCACCTCGGCCAGGATGGCCGGGGCGACGGTGGGTCGACCCATCTGGGCCAGCGTGTGAGCGGCCACCACCGCGCGCAGCGGCTGCCCGATCTGGATGAAGTGGTGGGCCAGTGCCTGCGACAGCGCGTCCGCCTCGTCGGTCAGCCCCGCCCGCGCCAGGATCTCGGCCACCTGCACCCGCAGCTGATCGTCCAGCGGGAATGCGCCCAGCAGGTGATCGGTCGAGTCCAGCGCGGCTGGATAATCACCGGCCGCCAGCAGCACCCGCACCCGTTGCTTGGCCTGTTCGAGCCCGACGCCTTCCATCTGCATGTGGATTTCCTCGCGTCATTTTAGAGCCCATTCGACCGGCGCGATAGACTGCAGAAACAAATGCCCCCCGAGACCGAGGTGCTCCTGTCCCGCATCGAGGGGCTGGGCTGGCCCGAGCTGGGGCGGTCCCGCCTGGGGCGACCGATCCGCGGGCGCCTGATCGGCCCGGCCGACCGTCCGCCGCTGGTGCTGGTGGGAGGGGTCCACGGCGACGAGCCGTCGTCCGTGGCGGCGATCCTGGAGCTCCTGGCGGCAGAGGGAGAACGACTGGCCGGTCCCATCTGGGTGCTGCCGGCCCTGAACCCCGATGGCGTGGCGGCGGGACGCAAGAATTCGGATAGCGACGTGGACCTCAACCGGAACTTTCCCGCGCGCAATTTCACCACCGCGCACAAGCCGGGCTATGACCCGGGTTCCCGGCCGGGCTCCGAGCCCGAGACGCAGGCGTTGATGCGGCTGGTGCAGGCCTCGCCGCCCTGGGGGGTGATTGCCGTGCACGCACCGTTCGCTTGCATCAACCACGATGGGCCAGCGGAAGCCTGGGCCCAGGTGGTGGCCGACGCCTGCGGATGGCCCGCGCGGGCCGATATCGGCTATCCCACGCCGGGGTCGATGGGCAGCTGGCTGGGACGGGACCGCGGTCTGCCCATCCTCACCGTCGAGCTGCCACCGGGTCCTCTGGATGGCTTCCGGGAGCCCGCGTTGCGCGCGCTGGCCGCCGCGGTGGCCTGGCGGCCGAGTGGCACCGAGCGAGCGTAATCGAAGCAACGAATGTCCGGCCCGGCGACGCCGACGGCGAATATCTGCGGTAACCTCCGGAATCATGTAGTATGCGTCAAGTTCGTCGTCGGAACGTCCGAACGGCGCGCGTCTACTTAACGGCTTCAGTCTGTCCATGGATAAGGATGTAGAGAGAGGGTTTCTCGAGGTTTACTCGAAGGCGCTGGTTGCTCTGCCGTTCGATGTGAAAGTTCTGCTCGAGGCTGTCAGCGACGCTGACCTCGAGCACGGAGTGCGCGAGCTGGCCGCTGCTGCCGTGGTCCACGTCATCACCGCCAAGGACGGCAACGTCGAGCCATTCATCCGCCACGCCGAGGATGTGGTGTTGCTACGCCTGGCGCTGCGAAAGATCGTGGCCGAAGGCGGGGAGGGCGCCGACGCCTTCCGGGCTCGCTTCGACGAGAACTACGGCCGCCTGGATGACGAGATCCAGGTGTTCGAGGGCGCATTCGGCAACGACGTGATCGGCTGGCTGGACGGCAAGTGGCCGTCGCTGCTCAAGGCGGTCTACGCCCGCAAGAAGATCCCCCAGTTCGTCGACGACGAGGAGGTCGGCACCTTCCTCTACGAGGAGGGGGCCCGCTTCGGGACCGAATATCCGATCACCGAGAAATCGCTGGCCGGGCGGATCAAGCAGGGGCAACCGATCGTCGACCACCTGCTGCGCAAGCGCGAGCAGGACAGGAAGAGGATCTCGCACCCCTAACTGGCCTGCGTCTCGCAGCCTCTCGGAGTCAGGACGATGGGGTCGTCATCGGTGCCTTTTGGCGCCGGACCGGAAGCGGTCCTCGACGTGGCCTGCCAGGTGGCCCGCGAGGGGCTGGTGTTGCCCGCCGAGGTGACTCTGGCCGCGCGCGAGGCCGCGCCGTCGGTGGCGTCGCTGCCGCCGGCGAAGCTGCGGGCGGCGATCGAGGCGATCATCATGGGCCCCCGACTGGGCGAGGGCCTGCAATGGTTGCACGACGCCGGCGTGCTGGCGGTGGTGCTGCCCGAGCTGGACGCCACGGTCGACTTTTCCCAGGAGGCCGGCCGGCGCCACAAGGACGTCTGGGAGCACACCAAGCAGGTGGTGCGCCAGTCGCCCGACAAGACTCTCGTGCGCTGGTCCGCCCTGCTGCACGACATCGGCAAGGTTCCGACCCGGGTGCTGCTGCCCGACGGGCGGGTGACCTTCCACCGCCACGCCGAGGTGGGCGCCCGCATGTTCGACGGCATCGCCCGCCGCCTGCAGTTCGACCGCGAAGCGCGCCAGCGGATCCGCTTTCTCATCTATCACCACCTCCGGGCCAACGCGTATCAGGACGGCTGGACCGATTCGGCGGTGCGGCGGTTCGACCACGAGATGGGGCGGTACCTCGAGGAGCTGGTCGAGCTGTCGCTGGCGGACGTGACCTCGCGCCGACCCGGCCGGCGCCAGGAAGCCGCCGAGAACATCGACGCCCTGGTGCGCCGGATCCACGCCGTGCGCGAGCTGGATGCCAAGGTGCCTCCGCTGCCGCCGGGTCTGGGCAACGCTTTCATGCAGTCCTTCGGGATCCCGGCGGGCCGTCGCATCGGCGAGCTGCGAAAGATGTGTGAGGACGCAATCGAGCGCGGCGAGCTCGAGGAGCGGCGCGAGGCCGACCACTACGTCACTTACCTTCGCGGCCGCGGCGTCACGGGCTGACGCACGTCCGTCCCCGCCTGCGAACGCGTCGTCGGCCACCGTCGACCACGAGCGGTAACGGCAGCCGCAAAGATAAGAAAACGTCCGGAAAGTGTGAATAGCATGGGGCCCGCGATGGGCGGTACGCCCGGACTGCGCAACGCCTACTGAAGGAGACGCGATGATCCGCTTCCAACGAGCGACCCTGCTGGTTCTATCCCTTGCAGCAGCAGCGACCACCCTCTCCTGTGGAGGCGACGGAGGCGGCGGCAGCCCTCCGCCGACACCTGGCCCACCGAACGGCGGCAGCGGCGGCGCTCGCCCCTCGGGCACGGGCGGTGGAGCGCAACCAGGTGGCGGCGCGGGTGGAAACGCCGGCGCGGGCGGCGCCGGTGGCTCGGCCCCCGGCAGCAAGGACGGCGGCGCCTCCAGCCCGGACACGGCCCCGGCGGTGATGGACGGCGGCCCGACCAATGCCATGCCTCAGCCGGACGACGACTACGCCTGGCTGGCCAAGCCGGTACCGGTGCTCTGGTTCACGTTGCCCACCAACGTGCCCATCCCCCCGCCTGGCATGCCCAAGACCGTGCGTCCCAAGGGCAACCTGAAGGTCATCCAGGACCATGACGGCATGCCGGTGACCAGCATCGAAGGCAAGAACATCGCCCTCGACTTTGCCATCACCATCGAAGGCCGCGGGTCCAGCTCTTACACCACCGGCACCAAGTCGCTGGGTCAGAAGGGCTACAACATCGAGTTCCACGACGGCAACCTCAACGGCGTCGGCAAGTCGCTGCTGGGCATGCCCCAGAACGCGGACTGGGCGCTGGTGACCTGCGTGTCCGACAAGACCTGCATCCGCAACGCCCTCACCTACGCCATCGGTCGCGACATGGTGGTGCCGCAGATGCGCTGGGCCCCGCGCTTCCGCTGGGCGGAGGTGTACTTCAATGGCAGCTACCAGGGCGTCTACCTGATCGCCGAGAAGATCAAGGACGACAAGTTCCGGGTGAACCTGCCCAACGTCCCCGCCAACACGCCGCCGGCCGAGACCGGATTCCTGATCAACGCCGACAGCGACTGCCGGGCCGCCTTCGGGTTCGACCCGCTGAAACCGGCGGAGGAGTTCGTCGATGCGCTGGCCGAGATGTCCCGGATGCCGAATGGAGCGGCGGGCTGCGCGACAAGTCGCGTTCCCGGCAATCGCCGCTGGGTGATCCGGTCTCCCAACAACCTGCCCTCTGGGCACATCTCGTACATCAAAACGGCCTTCGACAAGATGGCCGACACCTTGTTGAAGGCGACGGGTGACTGGAAAGCGGCGGTCGATCTGCCCAGCTTCCGCGATTACTTCATCATCTCGGAGTTCACCAACAACGTCGATGCGTTCTTCAAGAGCTGGTACCTCTACAAGATGCCCGACGGCATGGGCGGCAAGTGGTTCATGGGCCCGATCTGGGACTTCGATCTGGCCTACGGCGATGTGAACTACTACTACCGGTACTGCGCCACCAATACGAACCTGGGGCCGCTGTTCAAGGAGAGCCCCGGCCCCGCCAAGGACGATCCCGCTCCGCCCTGGGCCCTGGCTCCTCTGAAGGACGCCGCCTTCGCCACCGACCTGCGCTGCCGGTGGAACGATCTGCGAAGGAACGGATCGCTGGACGTCGCGAAGATCGAGCAGCGGATCGACGCCTTCGCCGCCCACCTCAAGACCGCGAAGATGCGCGACGCCACCAAATACGCGAACTTCCCGAAATACGTGTGGCCGAACAACTTCGTGGGCTCGAGCTGGGAAGACGAGATCAAGTTCCTCAAGTTCTGGATCCGGACCCGTCTCGACTGGGTGGATCGCCACATGCCGGGCACCTGCGCGGCGACCCCCAATCCGATGCCGGTCATGCAGGTGGCGCCGCCGATGAGCGCCAAGGTGGAGCGCAACAAACCCGAGCAGGAGCTGTACGGCGGCGAGCGGGTCGACAATGCGCGCAGCGACGACTACGTCGACATCTTGAGCCAGACCCCGGTTGCGCCGGCTGCCCTCCCGACGCCCGCCCCGGCCATGACCCCGAACCTGGCTTGCCCGCCGTTCCGACCGTGATCTAGGGAACCGGACAGGGTGACTCTGGCCCACGTCCGGCGCCTCCAGGGAGGAGCGCCGGCGTGGGCCTTCGTGCATCGGCGCCTGGCGGCCGCGCGCCTGAGGACACCGCGGGCCGGGCCCGCGATGGCGCTCTGTGTCAGTGGGACATCTTGGCCCAGGGTGGAAGCGCGGAAGTATGGAATTTTGCGTATTGCTCGGGGACGGCGAACGGTCGAGGCTTCCCGGCGCGAGGCAGCTTCAAAAACGTATCGATTCCGTTGCCCTGGGTTTTGGGGGTCTCGCCTAAAGATTCGAAAAGCGGTATGCGTGTGAATCGGGAGCCCTGGCTCCTTTGTGGATATCTCGCGGACGGAAAGGACAAGGCGATGTCGCGGTTAGCCGGTCGTGTATCTATCGTTGCTGTCGCTGCACTGTTCCTGCTGCCGGCCACGGTGAGGGCGCAAGGAGGAGGCAACGGAAGCGTGGTCGGTGTGGTCGTCGACCCGAGCGGGCAGCCGATGAGCGGGGTCAAGATCTCCGTCCGGTCGGACACCCAGATCGGCGGCGCCAGGGTGACCTACACGAACGACGCCGGTGAATACCGGGTCGTCGGTCTGATCCCGGGCACCTTCGAGGTCACGGCCACGGTGCCCAAGATGAAGACCGTCCACCAGAAGGGGGTCAAGGTCGGCCTGAACGCGCCGTCCGAGGCCAACGTGATCATGGAGGTCGAGACCGCCACCGAAGAGGTGAAGGTCATCGAGAAGGCGCCGGTGATCAGCACCAAGACGGCGGTGGTCAAGGAACAATACGACACCGAATTCGTCGACCAGATCCCGTCGGACTTCAAGTCCGGCGCCGAGAGCGTGATCGCCACCAGCGTCCCAGGCTCGGTGGTGGTGGGCTTCCGGGGCGCGCGCATCCGCGGCGGCGCCCAGAACCAGACCGCCTTCCAGGTCGAGGGCTTCAACATGGTCGGCCAGCGCAGCACTCTGGCGGGCATGGCCGGGCTGGAGATCCAGGGTGCCGCATACGGAGCGGAAAACGCGACCGTTTCAGGCGGCGTGGTCAACATGGTGACCAAGTCCGGCTCGAACAAGTTCGAGCTCGACATCAACGCCTACGGTGAGGACAACCACCTCAACTACTTCACCGACCAG
Source organism: Myxococcota bacterium (assembly GCA_046734815.1). Taxonomy (GTDB): domain Bacteria; phylum Myxococcota_A; class Polyangia; order Fen-1088; family Fen-1088; genus CAVYGB01. The sequence goes on from JBKPRZ010000466.1 coordinate 22,840, forward strand.
CTCGACAACAACGACCGGTCCTTCTTCTATGTCTTCAATCCCAACGTCTCGGGGCCGATCATCAAGGACAAGCTCTGGTACTTCTTCAACCTGGAAGCACGGCCCGAGCACATGACCGATCCGGTGGATCCGCTGGGGCTGGCTCCCCGGACCGCCGACTACAACTACTTCAGCACCCGCGGGTCAGGGAAGGTCACCTGGCAGATCAACCAGCGCAACAAGCTGGTGAGCTTCACCAACTTCAACATGCGCAGCAACTTCAACAACACCCGCGGCTACGAGCCCTACGCCGAGCCCGAGGCGCAGAACCGGCAGGACGATCGCGACGTCTTCACCGGTCTGATCTGGGAGTCGTTGCTGACCGACTTCGCGTTCCTCAAGAGCCAGATCGGCGTGCAGCGGTTCTTCCAGCAGGTGGGGCCGCACATGTGCAACAGCGACCGCGTGGCCTGCGACAACACGCCTTCGGTGATCCAGACCTTCCCCCGCACGATCTACTCGGGGAATTACATCACCCACAACCAGACCATCACGCAGAAGCTCCAGTTCATCAACACGCTGGAGCTGTTCCCCAGCGGCCGCGCGTTCGGGGAGCACGACATCCGGATCAAGAACGACTACTACATAGAGAACGCGGAGCGGGCCGGGTCGATCCCGGGCAACACCCAGACCTTCTTCAACGGGCCGACCCCGGACCGCCAGGTCGAATTCTTCGCCAACGATCCACGGATCGACCCGGCTCACTACGGCTGGTTCATCCGCAGCAGCGGCAGCTGGAAGAACGTGCTGTCGGTGTCCGATTCGATCCGCCTGGGGCGGTACGTGACCCTCATCCCGGGAACCGCCTTCACCCTGGCGCGGGCGTTCAACGGGCTGGGTGAGGAGCCGTTCAATATCGCCGCCTTCACGCCGCACCTGTCGGTGGCCTGGGATGCGACCAGGGACGGCCGCACGGTGCTGCGGGCCAGCTACAACCACTATCTGGACGTCGACGCGGCCGGGGTGGCCAACTTCACCGTGGGCTCGCAGGTGTCGCGTACCTGCGCCTGGGACGCCACCTCGCAGACCTTCTCGAGCAGCAACTGCACGTACGCGGGCGGTCTGTCGGGTCGGACCATCGGCCTGCCCTGCGGCCCCACCGGGATCGACGCCAACGGCAACCGCTGCAACACCAAGCTCAAGGTGCCGCGCACCTACGAATACACCCTGGGGGCCGAGCGGGAGGTGATCCCCGGCATCGCCCTCGGCGCCGACATGATCTACCGCAAGTTCACCAACCAGTACGAGATCCTGGAGACCAACCGGGTGTGGAACGGTGGCGGAACGGCGCTGGATTCCACGGGCGGCTTCCGCAACGGTCGACAGCAGACCATCACCGACATCGAGACCCCGAAGGGCGCCTATCGCTCTTACCTGGGCAACACGGTCTCGATCCACAAGCGCGAGGGCGCGCTGAAGGTGAACGTGGGCTACACCCTCAGCTATCTGCGCGGAACCGTGCTGGACGGCATGATCAACCCCTACGGTGACATCGCCGGGCCGCGGGATCTGTTCCTGGACAGCTATCTGGCCGACGACAGCCGCCACAACATCCGCGCCACGGCGACGTATCAGTGGGTGTCCTGGCTGAGCACCGGCATGCTGTACGACTACCACTCGGGTCGGCCCTACCGGCGGCTCTTCCGGAACACGATCACCGGTGCCTTCGAGGACTACCGGGCCCGGGTGGGCATCAACCCCGGCACGAACCTCAACGATCCCGCCGACGATCGCGAGTCCCGTCTTCCCGACCTCCAGGAGTTCGGTGTCCAGTTCCGGGCCAACTGGCAGCCGCTGCTGGGCATCGGCCTCGAGACCTACGCGGACGTCATGAACATCCTCGGCCTGCGGACCACCACCGCGGTGGTGGAGAACGACGGACCGCTGTGGGGCACCCCCACGGCCCGGCTCAAGCCGTTCCGCATGCGGATCGGCGCCCGCTTCAAGTTCTGATCGCAGGCGCCCCGGCGGCGCGGGCGTGAAGGAAGATCCCCGTCGCGGTGGCGACGTTCAGGGAGTCGGCCTTCGCCCGCGCCATCGGGATGGTGACCAGGTGGTCGCAGGCCGCCCGGGCGGCGGCGCTGAGACCGGGGCCCTCTGCGCCCACCAGCAGCGCCACCTTCTCGGGCCAGACGAACGAGGACAGCGGGACCGCCTGCGGGTGCAGGACGGCGCCGACGATCGACAGGCCGTGGCTGTGGCGTAGCCGGCGCAGGTCCTCGGGCCACAGCTGGCAGCGCACCATGGGCAGAAAGAAGACGCTGGCCATCGAGACCCGGATGGCCTTGCGATAGAACGGATCGGCGGAGCGGGGCGACAGCACCACCGCGTCGGCGTCGAAGGCGGCGGCGTTGCGGATGGCGGCGCCCACGTTGTCCACGTCGACCAAGTCTTCCAGCACCACCACCGTCCGGGCGTGCGGCGGGACCTGCGGGGCCACCGGTCGCTGGCCTACCGCCAGGCAGCCCCGGTGAACGGGGAAGCCGGCCACGCCGTCCAGCACCGCCTGCGGCGCGACGTAGACCGGCACGCCCGGCGGAAGCACGGCCTCCAGGTGGGCCAGGTGGGGCGTGGTCAGGAGGATCGACCGGACCGGCAGGCCGCTCTCGATCAGCTTGCGCACCACCGGCTCGCTCTCGGCGATGAAGCTGTCGCCGGTGGCGCGCAGGGCCCGGTCCTTCAGGTCGCGGTAGTCGTCCAGCCGTGGATCGGCCGGGTCGGTCAGGAAGTGGACCTGCGCGCTCACGCCCGCCAGCGGGACAGGCCTTCCATCAGCGCGGCGAAGCCCGGAAAATCCAGGCTCTGGTCGCCGTCCGCCAGGGCGCGGTCGGGTTCGGGATGCACCTCGACCAGCAGGCCATGAGCGCCGCAGGCGCGCGCCGCCCAGGCCATGGGCGCCACGTAGGCGCGGCGGCCGGTGCCGTGGCTGGGATCCACCAGGACGGGCAGGTGGGTCCGCTCCCGCACCACCACCACCGCCGACAGGTCCAGGGTGCTGGGCGTGGCGCTCTCGAACGTGCGAATGCCCCGCTCGCACAGGATCACCTGGCCGTTGCCCTGGGCCAGGATGTATTCGGCCGCCGCCAGCCACTCGTCGATGGTCGCTGACAGGCCCCGCTTGAGCAGCACCGGCCGGTTGATCTTGGCGACCTCGCGCAGCAGCGGGTAGTTCTGCATGTTGGCCGCGCCGATCTGCAGGATGTCGGCCCGTTCGGCCACCGCGCGCACGTCTTCGGGCGCAACCACCTCGGTCACCACCGGCATGCCCACCGCCCGCGCGGCGGCGGTCAGCAACTCGAGCCCGGGCATCCCCAGGCCCTGGAAACCGTCGGGGCTGGTCCGGGAACGGAACACGCCGCCGCGCAGGACGTGCGCGCCGTGATCCCGCACGAAGCGGGCGGTCTTGCCGATCTGCTCTTCCGATTCGACGGTGGCAGGGCCGGCCATCACCACGAAGCCCTTGCCCCCCACCAGCAGGTTACCCACCCGCACCAGGGTGTCCTCGCTGCGCGAGGCGCGCCCGGCCAGCCGGTAGTGCACCGAACGGGCCGCGGGCAGCGGGCGCGGCGGAGGTTCGGGGGGCGCGGGGTCGGGCGCCGGCGGTGGTGCGGCGGCGCTCTTGATCCCGGGCAGGTGCGCCTCCACCGGGGTGGCCTTGGCCGGGTAGCAGCCGAGCACCTTCAGGAACAGGGCCCGGCTGCGCAGCTCGTCCAGGGCGGCCGCCACGCGCGGGTCGGCGGTGTTGCCCTCGAAGTCCGTGAAGAACATGTATTCCCAGGGCCGATCGGGGTGGGGCCGGGACTCGAGCTTGGTGAGCGACAGGCCGTGGTTGCCCAGGGTCTCGATGCAGCGGAGCAGGGCCCCGTGCTCGTGTCGGGTGGACAGGATCAGGCTGGTCTTGCAGGGGATGCGCGCGTCGAAGCGAACCGGCGCGCGGGCCAGGGCCACGTAGCGGTGGAGGATCTCCTCGTGGTTGCCGATGCCCCGGCGAACCACCTGCAGCCCGTGGGTCTCGGCGGCCTCCGGCGAGCCGATGGCCAGCATGGTGGGGTCCTGCGCCTCGGCCACCAGGCGCATGGCCTCGGCGGTGTCGACCGTCGGGACCGCCTTGGCGTTCGGCAAGGCGTCCAGGAACACCGAGGTCTGCTCCAGGGCCAGCGGGTGCGACAGGACGCGCTCCACCGCCGACAGGGGGACCTCCGCCAGGCCACACAGACAGAGGTCGACCTTGATTGTCTCCTCGCCGACGATGTGGAGATCCTTTTCTCGCAGCACGTCGTACACCTGGTTGATGCTGCCGGCGGCGGTGCTCTCGATGTTCAGGAAGGCCAGGTCCACGGCTCCGCCCTCCAGGGCCGCCACCGCGTCCTTGTTGGACGCCACCCCCACGAACTCGGCCGTCTCGTCCAGCTCGCTGGCGTACTTCTGCGCGGCCAGATGGTTGAAGGTGAAGGACGAGCCGACGTAGGCCACGCGCAGCACCGCCTGGGCCGCGCCCAGGTCGGTGAGCTGGCTGGCCTGGCGGCTGACGGAGTGAGAGATCAGCTCCGAGAAGATCTTGCGTGCCAGCGGCACCGAGATCCCGGCGTTGCGGGCCAGGGCTTCGACCCGGGACAGGATCTCGTGCTCGCGCTTGGCATCCCGGATGCCGGCGGAGCCGCCCTGCTTCTCGGCGATGACCAGCGCCACCGTTTGCATGCGGGTGGCGATGAGCTGCACCAGCTCCTCGTCGATGGCGTCGAGCTTGCCGCGCAGCTCGCGCAGCACCGGCGTCTGGGCCGGGGGCGGGGGACGTCCCTGGTTGTCGCTCATGGAACGGCCGATTCTAGATCGCCCAGCTCCGCGCGCGGGTAGGTACCGAGCACGCGCACGCTCTCGGCCGAGGCGGCCAGCTGGGCGAGGGCCTGGGCCAGCACCGGGCCGGCGGCGTCCCCCACCAGGTCGATGTAGAAGGAATATTCCCAGGGGCGGCCGGGGATGGGGCGGGACTCGATCTTGGTCAGGTCGACACCCCGCTGGGCGAAGGCGGCCAGAGCATGGAACAGGCTCCCGGGGCGGTGGGAGGTGCGGAAGACCAGGCTGGTCTTCTTCTCGGCAGCCTGGTTGGCCGCCGCCGGGACCGTACCGGGCCGGGTGACGACGAAGAACCGGGTGAAGTTCTGGGCGTCGCTCTCGATGCCCCTGGCCAGCACCTGCGCGCCCCACACCTGGGCGGCGCCCTCCGCGGCGATGGCCGCGTCTTCGGGGCGGCCGGTTTCCATGACCTGCTTGACGCTCCCGGCGGTGTCGTAGGCCACCACCGCTTCCATCTCCGGGTGCTCGCGCAGGAAACGTTCGCACTGGGCCAGGGCCGCCGGGTGCGAGTGCACCCGGCGGATGTCGGGCAGGCGGGCGCCAGGCAGGCCGATCAGGCTGTGGACCACCCGCAGCACCACTTCGCCGGTGATTGTCACGTCGTGGGCCAGCAGCAGGTCGTAGTTCTTGATGATCGAGCCCGCCAGCGTGTTCTCGATCGGCACCACCGCGGCCTGGGCCGTGCCCGCCACCACCGCCTGGAACAGCTGATCGAAGTCGCGGCAGGGCACGGTCTGCACGTCGCGGCCGAAGAACCGGCGCGCGGCCTCCTCGCTGAAGGCCCCGCGTTCGCCCTGGAAGGCGGCCACCGGCGGCGCGGCCGCCGCGGTCTCCCCCGCCTGCATCGCCATCACTGCCCCGGGGAGCGCATCTTGTAACCCACGTGGCGCACGGTCTCGATGACGTCCCCCCCGGTGCCCAGCTTGGCCCGCAGACGGCGGACGTGGATGTCCACCGTGCGGGTGTTGCCGGTGTAGCGGTATCCCCAGACCCGGGAGAGCAGCTGCTCGCGGGTGAACACCCGTCCGGCGCCGGCGGCCAGGAACTTGAGCAGCTGGAATTCCTGCCGCGGCAGCTTCAGGGCCCGCCCCCGGTGGGTGACCTCCACCGCCACGGTATCGATCACCAGGTCGCCCAGCTTGATGCGCCCGGCGGCGCGGAAGGAGGAGAGCCGCCAGTCCAGCTGGCGCACCCGCGCAGAGAGCTCGGGCCCGACGATGGGCGACAGGATGAAGTCGTCCACCCCCAGCTCGGGGTCCAGGTTGGGCAGGCGGGACACCTCCACGCAGAGGAGCACCGGTATGTCGGTCAGGGAGCTCACCTGCCTGACGCGCTTGACGGCCGCCCGGCCGACCTCCAGGTAACCGCCAGCGTCGATTACCACCAC
>JBKPRZ010000467.1:0-8982 GCA_046734815.1 Myxococcota bacterium
CCGCACGGGCGTCCGACAGGCGTCCGGCGGCGGCGGCAGCGATCGCGCGGGCCGACTCGACCATGGCGGTGCGGGCGGCCTGCCGGAGCTGCCCCCGCTCGGCCGCCGCGGCGGCCTGGTCGGCCTCCGCCGCCAGCGGCAAGCCCCAGTCGGCGACCAGCAGCGCGTCGGCCAGCGCGACCGCGGCGGCCAGATCGGGGTCGGCGTTCCCCAGGCCGACGCTCTTGCCGGTTTGCTGCACCTTCTGCAGGCCGGGCAGTCCACCTTCGATCAGGTTCTTGCGCATCAGCGCGAGGTCCACCGGGTGGCCCGGCGCGGGCGTCACCGTCGGCGGCCGGGGCCCGGTGGCCGTGGGCGGGAGCACCGGGCGCTGGATCACCACCGTGAGGATGGTGGCCATGACGATCCCCGCGAGCACCACCAGACCGAGGATCGGACCCGGGCGCACGCGCCGGGTGGGGGCCGCAGCGCCCGCCTGCATCGGGACCACCGGCGTCGCCTCGGCGTCGGTCCGGGCCGAGACCATCGGCTCGATCACCGGAGTGCGGTCCTGGTCGATCGAGCTGGCCGGCACCACCGCGGTCGGCGGGTCCTCGAACATGCGATCGGCCAGCGCCCGCGCGTCTTTGATCCGCGTGTGCTCGAAGTCGCTGCGCGGCCGCGAGGTGCGTGGCAGCGGCTTGCCCCCCGCCTGCACCAGCAGCTCGGCCACCCGCCCGTCGGTGGGCATCAGCTCCTCGGCGTATTCCAGCAGGGTGCGGGCGCGATCGCGGTCGCCGTCCTGCAACACCAGGTGCCCGAGCCAGCGGAACGCCTCGCCGTGCTCGGGGTTCGAGCGGGCGGCGGTGACCAGCACCTCCTTGGCCTCGGTTCGTCGCCCGCGTCCGATCAGCGCCCGCCCCAGCGCCACCTGCGCGGTGACCAGACGCGGGTGCTGGACGAGCCCCTGGCGGCAGACTTCCTCCGCCTCCTCGTCCTCGCCGGCGTCCGCCAGCGCGTGTGCCAGCGCCACGAACGCGGTCGACCGCGGATTCGAGCGAGCCACCGTCCGGAGGCGTTCGAGGCCCTCTTCCGTCGTCTCGGAGTCGGTGGACACCTCGACCGGATATTACCCGTTTTCGAGCGGCTGTCGCCGGGGTCGTCAGCCCCGGCCGTTGCTGCTGGATAGACCGAAGCCGTCGTGCAGCGCGCGCACCGCCAGCTCGGCGTATTTCGACTCGATCACGGCGGAGATCTTGATCTCCGAGGTGGCGATCAGCTGGATGCCGATGTTTTCGCGGGCCAGCAGCTCGAACATCTTCGCCGCGACGCCGGCGTGCGAGCGCATGCCCGCCCCCACGATGGACACCTTGGACAGGTGCTCGTCGGCGCGGATCTGATCCAGCGGGCAGATGTCGGCGCAGTGGCGGGCCAGAAGGTCGCGGGCGCGTTTGAGGTCGGCCTTGGCCAGGGTGAAGGTCAGGTTGGTCTTCCCGTCGCTGCCGAAGGCCTGCACGATCACGTCGACCACGATGCCGGCCTCGGCCAGCGGCTTGAACACCCGGGCCTGGACCCCCACCGCGTCGGAGATCCCGACCATGGTGATCTTGGCCTCGTCACGGGTGGCGGTCACCCCGCTGACCACCACCGCTTCCATGGCTTTGTCTTCCGGCACGACCCACGTCCCTTCGTTTTCGTTGAAGCTCGATCGGACGTGGATCGGGACGGCGTATTTCATCCCGAACTCGACCGATCGGATCTGCAGAACCTTGGCGCCCAGCGAGGCCAGCTCCAGCATCTCCTCGAAGCTGATGCGCGAGATCTTGCGGGCGTTGGGCACGATGTTCGGGTCGGCGGTGTAGACCCCGTCGACGTCGGTGTAGATCTCACAGACATCGGCCTTCAGCGCTGCCGCCACGGCCACCGCCGAGGTGTCCGAGCCGCCCCGGCCGAGGGTGGTGATGTTGCCCGCCTCGTCCACGCCCTGAAAGCCCGCCACCACCGCGATGCGGCCTGCGTCCAGCGCGTCGGTCAGCCCATGCACGTCGACCGCGCGGATGCGCGCGCGCGAAAACGCGCTGTCGGTCAGGACCTTGACCTGGTGGCCCAGCAGCGAGATGGCGTTGCCGCCTTCGGCCTGGATGGCCAGCGCCAGCAGCCCGACGGTGACCTGCTCGCCGGTGGAGGCGATCACGTCCAGCTCGCGTTCGTTCGGCTCGGGACTGATCTGGCGGGCCAGCGCGAGCAGCCGGTTGGTCTCACCGGACATGGCCGACACGATGACCGCCACCCGGTGACCCTGGCGCTGGGTGGCGAGACAACGACGGGCGACGTTCCGGATCCGCTCGGCCGAGCCGACCGAGGTGCCGCCGTATTTTTGAACGATGAGCACGGGCGCGGTTTTCTTTACTTGAGCGCCCACGCCGGCGTCAATGTGCGCGCCGCTCCGACCAACGCGTCAACGCCCCCCACGCGCCCGCCCAACCGCTCGCTCGGGGGGCCCCGCCCCCAGCCGATCCAGCGCGGCACGGACCGCCGCCAGCACGAAGGGCTCGCGCTCCTTCGCCAGCGCCGCCCGGAGCGCCGCGCGTGCTCCCTCGCCCGCTGCCGGCCCCATCTTGCCCAGGGCCTCGGCGGCGGCGGCGCGCACGGTCACGTATTCGTCGTCGGCGAGCCGCGTGGCCAGCGCCGGCACGGCGGCGGGGTCGGCGATCTCGCCCAGCGAGGTCACGGTGTCCCGCCGGTCCATCACCGAGTCAAGATGAGCCAGCAGCCCCGCGGTCGCGGCCCGGTCGCGCAACCGGCCCAGCGCCTGGACGATGGGGCGGCAGACGGCAGCCTCCTTGCAGCGCCCGAGCTCCGCGCCCAGCGGCGCGACCGCGGCGGGGTCGCCGGCGTCGGCCAGCACCATGGCGGCGGGCAGCCGCAGCGCCGATTCGCCGCCGCCGACCAGCTGCCTGACTCGCGCCCGGGCGTCGGCGTCTCCCAGTCGGGCCAGCGCCACCGCGCTCCAGCCGCGCACCTCCGGCTCGGCGTCGTCAAGGGCCGCGCGCAGGCTCGGGCGGGTCCGGGGTCGCGCCGGCAAGGTGGTGGCCAGGAGCCGGGCAGCCTCGGTGCGCACGGCGGGAGCCCGGTCGCTCAGCAGACCGGCCACCTCGTCCACCGCCGCGGGATCGCCCAGCTGGGCGCGCTCGAGGGCGATGGGGCCGCCGTTCTTCCGGGGCGGCAGCGCGAACCGCGTCTGCTCGGAGAACCATGACTCCAGGGCGGCGCTCAGAACGTTCACGCGATCGGGTCGCTGCTCGACCAGGCTGTGGCGCTCGCCGGGGTCGCTGGCCAGATCGTAATATTCCAGGAAGCCTTTGCGGGTCTCGGAGATCAGCTTGTCCTGGCGCGACGCCACCATGCGCGTGTCCTCGAACTCGGCGAAGGCGTAGCCCAGCCGGTCGGCGGGCGCGGGCGGGTGGCGCAGCCAGGGGCCGAGGTCGGTGCCGCGCATGCGCACCGGCACCGGGATGTCCAGCAGCCCCAGGATGGTGGGGGCTATGTCGACCATCTCGACCGGGCCCGGCACCACGTGGGGGGTCACGCCCGGCACCGCCACGATCAGCGGCACCCGGATCTGCTCGTCGTACAGCGACGATCCGTGGTAGCGCGCCTTGTGCTCGTCGAACGCCTCGCCGTGGTCGGCGGTCAACACCACGATGGTGTTGGGGCGGTTCTTCTGGAAGTAGGCCAGCAGCCGCCCGACCGCAGCGTCGGTGTAGGCGATCTCGCTGTCGTAGCGGTCGATGTCGCGCTTGCCGAAGTCGTGCCCCTCCCAGCGGTCGTAGGGCTCGTGCGGCTCGAAGAAGTGGATCCACATGAATACCCGGCCGGGATGCTCCAGCTCGAAGAACTCGGCGATCTGGGAGATGCGCGCGTGCGCATCCATGTATTCGACCTTGCAATATTCGAACTGGAAGTGGGTGCGCTCGAAGGCGCTCAGCTTGTCGGCCTCGACGTAGAACACCGCCGGCGGGTAGAAGGCGGCCGTCTTCCAGCCGTAGCGGCGCAGGTGGAAGGGCAACACGTCTTCGGCGATGGCGGCGTCGCTGTCGGCCTGCAGCCGCGCCAGGGTCGGATAATAGCGGCCGGTCAACATGGTGGTGGTGGAGAAGGAGGTGTGCGGCGCCTGGGCGTAGGCCCGTTCGAAGCGCACCCCCCGGCGCGCCAGAGCATCGATGTTGGGCGTGGTGGGCCGGGGGTAGCCATAGGCGCCCACGTGATCGGCCCGCAGGGCGTCCACCGTGATCAGCAGGACGTCAGCGTCGCGCAGGTGCGGTCCCTCCGGAAGCGGGGCGCTGTCGGCCGCCGGTCCTTCGGGCGCGGAGGCCGGCCGCCGCTCCGGCCGGAACGGCGAGGCACGCACGGCGAAGCCCACCAGCTGGCTGCGCTCGTGGGCCGCGAACATGAGGGCGTGGCTGCCGCCCACGACCATCAGACCGGTCAGCGCAGCGGCGACGGCGACAGCCAGAGCGCTCGCCACGACCGGCGCGCCCGGCGATCGAGCCGGCCGTGCCCGGGTCAACCGCGCCGCCAGCACGGCGGTGACGATCAAGGCCAGAGACAGGCTGGCGTGGAACCAGGAGTAAAGGTGAGGCAAGACGCGGCGGTTGAGCAAGTAGATGACAACCGTCAGGACCGCGAAGCCGGCGGACAGCAGCCGCGGGCGCGGGCCCCCCTCCCCCTGCAGCACGCGCCACAGCCGCCCGGCCACCAGCCAGACCAGGGCCAGCCCGACCGCGGCCAGCGCCGCCGAGATCGCGTGGTGGCCGGGGATGCGCGAGGCCCGGTTGCCGCCGAACATGGCCAGCGCGTCGTAGACGACGATCGGGGCGGCCAGCAGCACGGAGGCGACCCGCGCCGGCCGGTCCGACGCGGTCGCCGGTCCGGCGCGACCGACGATTGCCCGCAGCAGATGGAACAGGCCCAGCAGCCCGGCCCCCGCCAGGGCCCCCGCCCCCGCTCCCGCCACCGGCAGAGCCAGCAGGCGCAGGTGCCGGTCGGGCGCCAGCCACGCCGCCATCGCACCGTCCAGACATCCCACCGCCGCCCCGCCCAGGAGCGCCGCTGCCAGCGAAACTAGCGAAACGTGAAGCGGAGCTCGTAGTCGCAAATGTTGTACACGTCGCCTTCTTCGATGCGCTTGTTGTCGATGCGCACGCCGTTGTAGTCGATCCCGTTGGTCGACCCGAGATCCTTGATGTAATAGGCGCCGTTCCTGCGGATCACGGCCGCGTGCTTGCGCGAGATGTTCCCGTCCCGGATGGGCAGATCCGACGACTTGGAACCGCGGCCGATGATGAACTGTTCCTTGTCGATGAGGTACTTCTGGTTCTGGAAGACCAGGTACAGGGCGGGCGCGGCGACGTTCTCGATCTCGGGCTGCTCGTACACGGGCCGCGCCGCCGCCGGAGCCGGCAGCTGGCTGGGCGCGACCGCCCGCATCGGCATGGCCGAGGTGCGCAAGGATCCGGGGGTGGTCGGCACCGGCCGGCGCGCGGGAGGGGGCGGCGGGGCCAGGCGCCCGGTGGTCGGACGCGGGCCCTCGGCGTCGGTGGGCAAATAGCCCTTCTCGCGGGCGAAGAAACGCATGGCCTCGTTGACCAGGTCGTCGACGCCGCGGTCGAGATCCTCCGACATGCGCTCGAAGCTGTGCCAGAGCGAATCTCGGCAGTAAAAATGTCGGAGGGTCTTCCTGTTTGGGTCAGCTGTCATCGCCCGACCTCGGCAGTCATCGCCCGGGCTCTTGGCCTACGGGTTTACCACCGTCTGCCTTGGTGTGCAGAATTCCGGCGATGCGCGCCGCTTCACGCCCGATCGTGACCCCGGCGGGAAACCCGCGCACGGTGGCGCGGTCGCCGCTCAGCTTGTTGACCTCGGGTGCGTCGGCCGCGGTGCCCAGCGTTTCCAGCGCCAGCAGCGCCGTCATCCGGGCCAGCGGCGCCTTGGAGGACAGGATCTTCACCAGGGCGGGCCGGGTGGAGGCGCCCACCTTCTGGATGTCCTTGACCAGGAAATCCACGACGTCTTCGCGCTTGTAGGTGCCACTGGCCGGAAAAGCTTCGAGGGCACTCTGCATGATGCCCTCCTTGCCGACTGCCACGGCCGTCTCGTAGGCGCGGTAGCGGACCATGGGGTCCGGGTCGCTGGCAATGAACCGCACCGCGCCCTCGGCCGCTTCGGGCGTGCCGACGTATTCCAGCAGCCCGAACATCTCGTCCCGCACCGCCTTGCTGGCCCGCTGGTCGCCGGCCACCCGCATCGCGAACGCCACCAGCGCCGGGCTGCGCGGCCCCTGCTGCAGGGCCTGCGCGGCCAGAACCGCGTCCCGCTCTGGGCCCTTCTCGATCTGGTTCTGCAGATATTCGGTCGAGGCCTTGCCGCCCAGCATGCCCAGCGCCCGCCACAGCGGCGGCGTGATGTGCTGCTGCTTGATCGCGCGCTCGACCAGCGCGGCGCTGGCCCGCTCGCGGGTGTCGGGGTCGGCCACCCGGGCCAGCAGGTCGACCACCGGCAGATACGGCGCGCTGGGGTCTTGCAGCAGGCGCAGCAGCACCGGCGCGGCGGCCGGGCCCTCGGCCTGGAGGACCTTTTCCAGCGAATAGCGGCCGCCCGCCACCCTCCCGGCCCGCAGGTCCCGTTCCAGCGCGGGCAGCAAGAACGCGTCGATGGCCTTCTGCTGCGGCGGCGGCACCTGCCCGCGCAGCGAGAACAGCCCGTCGCGGGCCTCGCGCGCCAGGGTCACCTGCCCGCCCTGCAAGAGGCCGCCGTAAAGCGGGATGAGCTCGGTCGCCACCGCCGTCCGGTCGGCCGGCGGAAGCGCCGTCAGGGTCTGCTCGGCGGTCTCGCCCTGACCGATCTCGGTCAGTGCCACCGCCGCCTCGGCCCGCAGCCGGGGCGAGACCTCGTGGCTGGCCACCGCGTCCTGCAGCTTGCGCGGCCCCTTTTCCGTGCTTTTCCAGCGCTGGATGCTGCTCGAGCTCACGCTGTCACAGGCGACCCAGAGCAAGGCCCCAGCAGCAAAGACAGCCCAGGCTCTCATCGAGGGCGCCGATGTTATCCAGTCGCTGTTTCTGCGGCAAGGCGGGACCCATGACAATGTCTGGGGCGGCTCGCTACTCGATTTGCCGGGGCAGGAGCGTTCGGCTACCGTGACGAGGGGTCTTGAGTTCAGCCAGCACCGGACGCCCTCTGCTCCTCGCGTTTGCCGTGGTGGCGATGGCCACCGGGTCGCTGTCCATTGTACGGGCCAGCCCACTGGACGACCCGCACATCGGGGGCATCGGCTTTTCCAGCCCGGCGGCTCCGGAGCTGTCCGCGGTCTACTGGAACCCGGCGGCGGTGGGGCTGGTGACCGGCAATCAGGCGGTGCTGGGAGCCACCGGGCGCTTCACCTCGCTGACCCTGGCCCGGGCCCCCATCGACCCCGACACGGGGCTGCCCGGTGGCAGCCGGACGTTTGCCCCGGTGGAGGGGCAGAGCCGGCTGCACCCGGTGTCCTGGCCGCTGGGCCCGGGTGGCTTCCTGGGGCTGGCGGCCTCGGTGGGCAGCCGCTTCACCTTCGCGGTGGCCACCTACTCCCCGTTCAGCCAGCACGTGCGCTGGCTGGCGGCGCCCGACGGCAGCCTGCCCGCCCGCTACCAGGCGGTGGCCACCGACCTGCGCAACCTGGCGCTGGTGCCGGCGGTGTCGATCAGGCTGGGGGGCGGCGTCCGCTTCGGCGCCGCGCCGGGATTCCTGCTGTCCCTGGGCCGCCTGACGGTGGACCAGGACACCGCCGCCGCACGCGCGGACCTGACCTGTGACGACGCCCCCTGCAGGGCCGAGAATCCGGCCGCCGCCGCCCGCTACGACGTCTCCTCGGGTTTCGACTTCTTCGACGGCTCCCTGTCGCTGACCGTGGCCGCCGGGCTGCACATCGATCGGCCGCACTGGATGTTCGGGGTGACCTACATCAGCCGGCCGCTGGGCACGCGTGACGGGGTCGAGATCAAGGGGCGCAGCACACGCGTCATCCCCGCACCCCGCGACGCGGGCACCCCGCTCTGCCCGCCCGAGATCGCCAGCTGCGTGTACAGCGAGGCGGTCTACCAGCTTCCCGACACCGTGATGGCCGGGCTGGACGTTCCGCTGTCGGCCCGGTGGCTGGTCGGCGGGGTGGCGCGCTGGCTGAACCTGTCGATCCACGACGCCATCCGCATGCGTCTGACCGGTCCGGCAACCGGCAGCCTGCGCACGCTGGGTCTGCCCGAAGAGCTGGTGCTCCACCGCGGGCTGCGCGACGTGCTGGACCTGCGCCTGCGGACGGTCTACCGCCTGAGCGACCGCCTGCAGATCGCCGGGGTGCTGCGCGGTGAAAACGGATCGGTCAGCCCCGCCAACCTGTCGCCCGCCTATGTGGACGGCTTCCAGCTGGAACCGTCGCTGGCGGTGCGCGTGCGGATCGCCAGCGCCTTCACGGTGACGGCGGGTTACTCCTTCACCTTCTTCCCGTCGATCCGGGTCACGAACTCGGTCTTCGATCCCACCGCCGGGGCGCTGTGCGAAAAGGCGGGAGGCGACCTGGCCGACCCGTCCTGCCGCAAGCGCGAAGCCGGTCAGGGTCGGCCCAGCGCCGACGGGCGGTACAGCCTGCACACCCACAGCTTCAGCTTCACCATCATGGCCCCCCTATGATGATCCGAGGGAGATCGCTCATGCTCCGGACCTCGTGTTTCGCCGCGCTCTCGTTGATGGGCGCCTCCTGCGCGGGACTGGCTTCGCTGGTCGGCGGCGGCAAGGACCGCGCAAACCGCCGGGCTGCCGCCCCGCCCGCCGCGCCGGCCGGCCGCCGCCTGGTCAGCGAGGCGGCCCTGGGACCGCTGTCGCTGCGCAAGTGGCGGCTGAGCAACGGCCTGGAGGTGCTGCTGGTGCCCGATCAGTCCGCCACCAGCGTCGCGTACATGACCTGGTTCCGGG
>JBKPRZ010000468.1:0-6901 GCA_046734815.1 Myxococcota bacterium
CGGTGGCCGATGCGTCCGGCCGCAAGCGGCGCAACACCGCCTCGGCCTCGATCCCGATCGAGATCGAGGTGCCCCCGCCCGCGAAGTAGGCCGCCCGCTCAGCGGCAGCCGTAGAGGATGCGCACCGTCCGCGGGCGGGCGGTGCGCAGGCTGTCGCAGGCGGGGCCGTGCACCACGATGGTGCGCAGGCCCTCGCCGTAGTCCCAGCCGTCCTCGTGCGCGGTGTCGCGGGCCAGCCGCTGGCCGTCGATCTCCAGCCGCACGTTGTCCGGGGCCGGCGGGGCGCTGTGCAACGGGAAGCTGCAGGCGAAGATCTGGCCGGTGATGCTCTCCAGCGCCCACACCAGGTCCTCGCCGGTGCCCACCGGGTAATAACGGGTCGTCTCCCCACGCGCGCGGCCGCCGCGTTCGGCCATCCTGTTCAGGGTTTCGTGCGCCTGGCTCTGCTCGGTGGCCACGCCGACCACGAACACGCCGATGCCGGCGGCCTGCGCGTCGGCCACCGCCTGGATGGCGCCGCTGCGGTCGTCCTCGCCCGGGTTGCCGCCGCCCCCGCAGGTGGGCTGCCCGTCGGTAGCCAGCACCAGGTACCGGGCGCCGGGGGCGGTGCTGGCCCGCAGCGCCGCCGCCGCCTGGCGGACCGCCGCCGCGGTGGGCGTGGCGCCGGTGCCGTCGACCGCCGGATTGCTGCGGATGCCGGCCAGCACCGCGCTGTGGTTCTGCGCCGCCAGCGGCACGGTCAACCCCTCGGACACCGCGCAGCCGTCCGGCATCGGGTAAAGCTGCAGCCCCCACTGCAGACCGCTGTCGGTGGTGTCGACCACCGCGTCCAGCGCGCCGACCACCTCGGTCCACTTTTGCACGAAGCGCCCGCTGCGCCGATCACGCAGGTTCTCCAGCATCGAGCCGGATCGATCCAGCACCAGCACCAGCTGCGCCGGCTGCGGATCCAGGGTCACCTCCTGGCTGCCGCAGTTGCCGTTCTCGGTCGGCTCGGTGCCGGCCGGGCCCTCGGGCGGAACCGGGGCGCCCAGCGGCGTCGGATCCAGCACGGCGGCGCCACACCCGCTCGCCACCATCAGCGCCGCCCAACACCACCGAGCCCGCTCTGCCATGCTTTTCAGAGGTATCGGCGGTTACGGTTGGTGCATTAGGTTTTGTTCCGATCCGCCGAACTGCTCCCGTTGCCTTCATGACGGGCGCGCGCTCATCGTTGATCACCGGCCTGGCGGTCGTGACCACCGCCTACTACACGCCGGAGCTGCCCACCGCTCCGGTTTCGGTCCCGCTGTCCGAGGTGGCGCATCCCTGCGCGCTGGATCCGCAGGAAGCAGCGTTGCCCGAGGTGCAGGCGCTCGCCCGCCGCTTCAACCCCGCCATGGCGCTGCCCATCCCCGACATCTGGCCGGTGGAGGTGCGCTACGCCTGGCACGACGGCAGCGATCTCATCGCGCGCGTCGAGCAGGATCCCCCGCGCCAGTGGGTCGCCGCCCGCGGCGACACCCTGGACCGCACCGACTGGTCGCACCTGCCGCACCAGACAGCGGATGGTCAGCCGATCCGCTATTACGTGGACGCCCCCGGCGACGATCGCCCCGACGACGAAGGCGGCGGCGGCACCGGTCTGTCGCGCTGGCGCCGGCGCTGGCGCGAGATCGTGCAGCCGCAGGGGCTGGACCGCGATCCCACCCTCAGCGCCTACCCGCCCACGCAATACGCCCACGTCTACTGGTGGAACCGCGCGGCCGGGCTGATCGCGATCCAGTACTGGTTCTATTATCCCTTCAACGAATGGATAAACCGCCACGAGGGAGACTGGGAGCGGATCCAGGTGATCCTGCGCGGCCCGTCGCGCGTGCAGCCCGGCGCCATCTTCACCCCGGTGGCCCACCAGTATTTCTTCCACGGCTGGTGGACCGAGCCGCAGCAGCTGGCGGGCCTGCCCGGTGAAGATCGATCCCAGGATCACCCGCTGGTCTACGTCGGTGGACGCGGCCACTTCCTGATCTGGTCGGGCGTGTTCAGCGGCGGCAGCTACCCGCTGCCGGCGCTGTACGAGCCGGCCGGCTTCGGCCTGGGTCCGCTGAACCCCGACGAGGATGTCTCCACCCCGGCGCGTTTCATCGCCGCCCGCGACTTCCAGGTGATCGTGTTGCCCGAGCCCGATCAGCTGGACGCGCGCCGGTTCCCCCATCTGTCCTGGTTACGCCTGCCTTTTTACGCCGGTCAGCGTTCGGTCTACACCAACCCGCCCGGCTACCACGTCCTGGGACAGGACCAGCCGCCGCTGCAGCCGGCCGCGCGCCGCAGCTGGCTCGAGCCGCCGCGCGCGAACCGCTGGGCCGGCACCATCCGCCGCGACCCCGACGCGACCTGAGCACTCACCCCTGGTCGCTGCGTTCTTTTTCTTCGCGCAGCCGCAGGCGCGTGCGGCGGGCCTCCTTCTGCCAGACCGCCCACATCTCCGCCTCCCACATGGTCTCCTGCCGGGGCTCCTCCACCACCAACTCGTCGTCGGTGTTGCCGCCCCACGCCCGATCCCACTCCCACTGCATCCGTTGCCGCGCGCGCATCCCACGTGACTCGGTTCTATGCATGGCCACCTCCTTGCTCTTCTGTCGTACGCGAGGGGCGGCGGCCGAGGCGTTAAACGTGCGTAAGTTCGCGGTAACCAGCCAAGAGTCAACCAGGACACGCCCCCCTGAGGCGTCTCCATGGCAGTTCCCCGGACCCTCTGGAGCGCACAGGATTGTGAAGGTGTAAGATGTGGGTGTGCAAGAGACTCGCCTGCACGCGACTCGTGAGCCCAACGGCTCGCGTGGGCGAATTCTGGTGGTCGATGACGACCCCGATGTCCGCGAGGTGATTGCGCTGCTACTGGAGGACGAGGGCTACGAGGTGTCCTCCTGCGGGGACGGCACCCGCGCCTGGGAGCTCATGCGGGCCGATCCGCATCCCGATCTGGTGATCCTGGATCTGATGCTCCCGCGCATGGACGGCTGGGAGCTGCGCTCGCGCCAGCGTGCGGACTCGGCCCTGTCGAAGATCCCGGTCATCGCCATCTCCGCCGACAACAGCTCCAAGGCCTCGGCCATATCGGCCGATGCCTTCCTGCCCAAACCGGTGCGCGCGGCCGAGCTGCTTTCCACGGTGGAACGGGTGATGATCGGCCGCGGGATCTGGACCCCCGGTGAGGAACTGGAGAACGTCTACCGCCTGGCCCTGCTGGGCGCGCTGACCGCCAGCATCGAGCACGAGCTGCGCAACCCCCTGGCCTGCCTGGTCACCAACACCCAGCTGGCAGACGAGGCCGCCCCCCAGATCCTGGCGGTGCTCGATTCGGCCAAGCGCAACACCAGCGATCTGGCGGTGCACCGGGCCTGCGGCGAGATCGAGCAGCTGATGGGCGAGCTTTCGGCGATGGTGCGCGACGCGCGCATCGGCGCCGATCGCATCCACGACATCCTCAAGGCCATGGGGCAGATGGCGCGTGCCCACACCGAGCGGCGTTCGACGGTGGCGCTGGTGCCGGTGGTGGACGCCGCCGTCCGCCTGGTCAGCGGGCAGCTGCGCCGCCGCGCCCGCCTGGTGCGCGACTACCGGGACGCGCCCAAGGTGATGGGCGACGAGACCCGCCTGCTGCAGGTGTTCCTGGGCCTGCTGGTCAACGTGACCCTGCCCGGCGTGACAAGCACGGTGGGGGGGCGCGAGATCCGGGTCAGCGTGCACGGGGCCAAGGACAGCGCCGTGGTCCAGCTGCTGGAGCACATCGATTCGGACAGCGAGTCCAGCACGACCACCCGCCACGAACTCCCCCTGCAGGACGCGCGCACCGACAAGGCGCTGGCGCTGGCGGTCTGCCGCAGCATCGTGGTCTCGTACGGCGGCACCATCGAGGTGGCGCCGGTACCCGAGGGTGGGCACATGGTGCAGGTCGAGCTGCCCGCCGTGCGCAGCAGCGTGGCCTGAGCGCGCTACATGCCGACGATCTGGCGGTAGCTGGCTTCCAGCTCGCCCTCCTGGTCACACAGCAGGCGGCGCCAGGCCAGGAGGCGATCCAGCGCGCCGGCCACCCCGTGGTGCGCGCCGGCCAGCGCGTGCTGCGCGCGATCGTCCACGCCGCGCTGGGTGCTCTCGACCACCGCCCGCGCGAACCAGCGCTGACCCGATCGGGCCAGCGCGCTGACCCGCGGCGGACCACCATCGGTGGGCAGCTCGTCGCAGGCCCGGGTGAACCGGTCCAGCGTGTGGGCGGTGGTGGTGGTCCATTTCTTGGCCTCGTCCCGACGGGTCTTGCCCACCATCGCCGCGGCCAGCCGGCCGGCCACCAGCGGGCGGCTCTGCCAGCCGCGCCCGCGATTCCATCCCCGTTCGATGTCGGCCAGGGCGGCCAGAGCCGCTTCGGCCGCCGTCACCGCCGCCTCGACCTGCCGGCGCAGGCGGGCGGCCGAGGCGTGCCGCTGGGCCAGGCGGTCCAGCTCGGCCGCGCCGGCGGGATCGTGCGAGCGCACCCAGGACTCCTTCTCGACCGCCGCCACCATCAGCGCCTCGGGCGCGCCGTCCAGCTCGCGGATCCGCTGCTCCAGGTCACGACACAGCTTCTCGCAGGCGTCGCGTTCGGCCAGCAACTTTCGCCCGGGCGCGCGTGCCGCGGGGGAGGGAAGGCGCCGACCCGCACCCACCCGCGCTTCCAGCGCCGACAACCGCTCGCGCTCGGCGGTCAGCTTGCGCTCGACCCGCTGCCGCTCCTCGATGGCCGCCCGCAGGCTGACCAGGCGCGCTTCGATCTCCTCGAGCTCGGATCGCCTGAGCGGCATTACTTAAAGGATAGCGAGGCGTCCCAGGTGCGGGGTCCCGAATCTCCACGATGCCGTCCTGCGCATCGTCCCCACTTCCGACGCCCTCCACCTGGATGCGCCTCGCCGATTCGGGACCCCGTTGGTCGATCGGGCACTACCCACAAACACACAGCAACCATCCCCCCGGGGCTCACTCCCACTCCCCACGGCACCGGCCTCACCACCAACCCACAACACCTTTGCCGGAAACCGTCCGCCGCCCTCGGAGCCTCTAACGACCACTTTCACCTGGGCTATTCAGTTTTCACGTTCCCACAGATATTCAATCGCTGTGCCACGTAGGGAAGGGCTGACAAAGCCGCGCCGTCGCTGGCTGATCCGGCGACCTGCGCGCCAGAATGACCGCTGAGCGCGTTGCGGCTGGGTAACTGTTACGCGCAAGACGGGCATGAAGGCGGACGCTTGCGCGGTGAACCCCGCAGGGTCCGTTGATCGGCCCCACGCCGACGCGTCGGGGGCCGTGGCGCACAAAGCGCGCGAGAAGTACGATCGGGGCATGTGCGCGTCGCGGCGCCTCCCCACGGCGACCCGGCTTCTGTCAGTCGCGCTCGGTCTTGTCGGGTGCGCGGGGCAGAATGCCGCCACACCCACCCCGCCGCCGTTGCCGGCCGCGGCGGTGATCGCCGCGCCGACCAAGGAGCCGGACCCGCAATGCCTGCGCGAGCTGCGCGAGCAGCAGGTGCCGTTCCTCCTGGCCGCCTCCACGCGGGGCATCCGCACGCCGGTGCAGATCACCGGTGACATCCACGGGCTGCGGCTCACGCCGCGGGCGGGCCGCCCGCCGCTGATGGACTGCGAGCTGGCGCGTGCGCTGGCCGAAGCGGCGCCGATCTTCCACTCGGTGGGGCTGACTCAGCTGTTCTTCTCGGGCGCCTACGATTACCGCACACGTCGCGAATCGGCGCAGCTGTCGGCGCACGCGTTCGGTCTGGCCATCGACGTGCACACGTTGTCCGGGACCGCCGGCGTTTTCAGCATCAAGCGCGATTTCCCTGCGGGCTCTGGCCGCTGGCGGGGGCTGTCGGTGCGGGAGGGCGATCTGGATGGCTGCGTGGGCCATCCCAGCACCGCGGACGCGCGCCGCCTGCGCACCCTGGCCTGCCAGCTGAAACACCACAGCGCCTTCCGGGTGGTGCTCACCCCGGACGACAACGCCGATCACCGCGACCACCTGCACCTCGAGGCCTTCCCCGACGCGGACATGCGGGTGGCCCGGGTGCTCGGCCGTTATCCCTGACCGGCGCCCCCCGCGCTCAGCCGCCGTAGTCCACGCTCTCGAGGACCACCGAGGTGCGGTACACCTTCTCGGTCGGGTAGAAGCACCCGGCCTTCAAGGTGGCCTCGTCGAAGCCGCAGCCGATCACCGGCACCGGCGGGACGCGTTCGATGGTGGCGCTGAAGCGGTAGCAGCTCTTCTGCCGGCGGACCTCGCCGTCCAGCGCGCGGCTGCCGCTGGCCTGCTGCAAGGCCTCGACCGCGGCCCGGTCCAGCGCGGCGTTGCCCGAGCTCTGGCCCAGTTCCACCTGCGGCGCCTGGTCCGGTCGGACGATCAGGCAGACCAGACATTCGATCGGCTGGGCGGCCCCGGAACGGGCCCGGGCCAGCCCCAGCGTGCCGCCCATGGCGCGGAACCGGGCGCGCAGGTCGCGGTTGAGGACGTCGGGCGCGTCCAGTCGCCCGCGGTCGGGCTCCCACTGCCGCTGGTCCTCGGGATCGACGTGCGGCCGCAGCAGACCACCGAACCACTGCTTGAGGCTGCGCCCGATCGTATTGGGCGCCCGGCGGTCGGCATCCAGGGCGGCGCGCGGGGGCGAAAACCGCGCCTGCGCATCCCGCAGCAGATCGTACATGGGCGGATCGACCTTGCCGCGGGCGACGTTGGCCCGGGCCTCGTCATTGCGCCGGAGAGCGGCCAGCCGATCGCCGAAGCGCGGGATGCGCGGTCTCTCCGCCGGCACCACGACGTTCGGGTCGGGCGGGGCGATCACCCCGTCACGGGTGAAGCGGTCGATGGTGTCGAAGGTCGGGTTCAAGGTCAGCGG
>JBKPRZ010000469.1:0-13048 GCA_046734815.1 Myxococcota bacterium
GCAGGAAGGTCCGCCGGTTCAGAATGCGCGTCTTCATGATCTGGTCCTCACTCGGCAAGGCGGTACCCGAATCCGGGCAAGCTGACGACGTCCAGCAACATCTGATCGAAGCGGTGGTTGGCGGCCGCGAACCGGCCGGCCACCCGCTCGAACAGCGCCACCTCGTCGCCCCGGGGCGGGCGGCCCAGCAGGTAGCTGGCCAGCTGGGTGATCAAGCAGCTCTGCAGCGCACCCGACTCGACCAGCAGGTCGCTCAGGCCCGCCACGCCGCGGAAGGGTGTGTGGTTGTTGTTGCCGTCGACCATCTGGCCGGCGCCGTCGATGGTGCAGGCGGTCTTGCCCGCGTCCGAGGGCGCGAGCGTGCGCGCGCGGCCGACCCGGTCGAAACCTTCGAGGCCGTGGCCCAGCGGATCCATGAGCTCGTGGCAGCCTTTGCAGCCGTCCTTCTTCCACATGCTGTAACGGTCGCTCTTGCAGTTGCCGTCGGTGGGCACGGCATCGACGTCGACCATCAGGTTCGGGGGCGGCGGCGGCACCACCTGGCACAGCAGGCGGGTGCGGATGAAGGCCCCGCGCATGGTGGGGCTGGTGTCCTCGTGCTTGCGCTCGACGCCCAGGAAGGTCCCGTGCGAGAGGATGCCCTGCCGCCCCGAGCTGCCGTACGACACCCAGCCGGCGCCACCGGTGGGCGCGGGCAGGCCGTAGTGAGCGGCCAGCGGGCCGTCGACGTAGGTCTTGTCGCTGCGGAACAGGTCCAGCCACGAGCCCTTGTCCTCGAAGATCACCCGCTCGATCAGGCGGCGGGTCTCCTCGTTCATGGCGGCGGCCAGCTCGGCGGGCGGCGGCTGCCGCTCGTAGCCCAGCCACAGGGCGTGAAAGCGTTCGACGCCGCGGCGGGCCCGCGGGTCGGCCAGCATGCGCTCGGCGGTCGCCCGGATCGCCGCCGGATCTTGCAAGCGGGTGCCGGTCACGGCCACGTCCAGCAGCCCGTCGTCGGGGGCGGTGCCCCACAGGAAGAAGGACAGGCGGGTGGCCACCTCCGGTCCGGTCAGCTTGAACAGCCCGTTGCTGCCGGCGACCGGCTGCCCGATCTCGATCCGGTACAGGAACTCGGGGTCCTGCAGCAGCGCCTGCACCACCACGCTGACGGCGCGGTGGAAGTCACCGGCGTCCAGCCCGGCCGGGCGGGACTTGGCCACCAGCTGATCGATCTCGGTCGGCGTGAGCGGCCGGCGCAGGGCCCGCCGCCCGAAACGGGTGACGAACGAGCGCAGGCAGGTCTCGTCGCCGGCACCCGTGGGGGTGCAGACCTCCAGCCGGCTGCGCAGGCTGGCGTCCGCCAGCACGCGCGTGGCAGCGACCTCGCCCAGGTTGCGGGCCGCCTCGATCAGCGCCGCCGACGGTTGCTGGTAAGCGTAGCGGTTGTCGAACGCGAAGACGTCTCCGGCCTCGGAGTAGTCCTCGGGGAACTTGGCCAGCTCGGACCCCAGGTCCACGCCCAGCAGATCGGACAGCGTGTTGCGCAGCTCGCCCTTGCTGAGCCGCCGGATGGCGCTGCCGAAGAACACCCGGTCGGTGCCGGGAGGCGGGGCGGGAACGCTGGCGCCGGGTGGTGCTGGCTGCGTGGGGTCGTTGCTCCCGCCGCCACCACCGCCCGGGCGGCCCGTGGCGTCACCGATCTGTCCGGTACAGCCCAGCGCCGAGCCAATCGAGAGGACCGAGAAAAGGAATACACTTCGAGCTTGCACTTGCACGTGCATGGCCTCCTTGGTTCAAGTCGCGCGCGCCGGAACAGCAGCCCCGACAGCCCACGCATGGACTCGACGTCCGACCGGAATCCCTTTCCCGCCCTTCGGCCGCCCCCGGTGTCAGGCGCTCTCCTGACCTCGGTTGGCCCCGGATTACATCGGCTCGGACAAGAGAAACCTTATCCGGATTTTTTCCCGATCACTCTGTAAAAACACACCCTGACCTGCGCAAAGATTGCGAGATCCCCGGTGATTTCAGGACTTTCCCGCACGGTCATCCACGCAATTCCGCCATTTGGCTCGCGGCGAGAAATCGCTTTAGGCTCGCGGCCGGAGAACACCAATGCACTGCCCGGACTGTCAGACGACCCTGGTCGCCAGCGAACAGCACGGGATCGAGATCGACACGTGCGGCTGCGGCGGAGCCTGGTTCGATTCCGGCGAGCTCGAACGCCTGCGCGCAGGCGCGGGCAAGAAAGCCTGGCGGCTGGACCTGGTGCTCACGGCCGTGTGGGAAGGGCGCTGTCCGCGGTGCGGGACGCTGGATCTGCGTTCGGGTGCCGCGGGGCGTGTGCAGCTGCGCGTCTGCGATCGCTGCCGGGGCATCTGGGTGCCCAGGCCTGCCCGGGAGCAGCCGAGGGATACCGCGGACGTCGAGATCGCGACGGGCTTGCTCACCGCCGGCGTTCAGGGCGGGGTGTCGCTGCTCGAGCTGCTGGCGATGATCTTCTGGTGAACGCTACGTCGCGTTCTTGATGATCGCGAAGACGGCGCCCTCGGGGTCTTGCAGCCAGCCGAAGCGGCCGACGCCGGGGAGGTCCTTCAGCGGAAGCAGGACCTCGGCCCCCAGGCGGGTGGCGGTGGCGAAGCTGGCGTCGGCGTCGTCGACGGCAAAGTAAGACGCCCAGAAGGACGGGATGTCTTTCATGGGCGGGGGCAGGTGGGTCAGGCCGGCGACGCTCTGGCTGCCCTGCTTGAACACGGTGTAGCTGCCGCCCGGGATCGGCATCGCCTCGGCCGTCCAGTCGAACACCTGGCTGTAATACCGCTGGGCGATGTCGACGTTGCTGGACAGAAGCTCGTTCCAGCACAGAGCGCCGGTCTCGCCGTACAGGAACGAGCCCAGCGGCTGGGTGGTGTGCCACAACATGAAGACGCCGCCGGTGGGATCGGCGATGACCGAGAAGGTGCCGGGGCCCAGGCGGGTGGGGCCCACCAGCACGCGGGCGCCCAGGCGGGTGGCGGCGTCGGTGCTGGCCTTCACGTCGTCGACGGCGACGTACACGCCCCAGCTGGGTGGCGTTCCCGCGCGGGCGGCGGCGTCGGGCTGGGGCAGCAGCCCCGCGACCATCTTGCCGCCCAGGCGGGCCACGGTGTACGTGCCCTCGGGCAGCGGCAGATCCTCGAACGTCCAGCCGAACAGCGGCCCGTAGAACTTCCGGGCGGCGGCGGGCTCGCGCGCCTGCAGCTCGACCCAGCAGAAGCGACCGGTGACCGGTGACGGGAACTCCGGCATGGGACCCTCCTCGCGTGAAACGGACCCTGATTCTGACAGCCGCCGCGCAGCCTACGGCCAGGATCAGGGTGGTTCAAACCGATTTGGGGCCCAAGCGAGCGTGACCGTGCGACCGGCTACTTCGCGAACGTTGCGGCGGCGACTTCGCGAACTGTTGCGGCCCCCTACTTCGCGAACGTTGCAGCCCGCTACTTCGTGAAGTACGGATGGATGGCCTGGTCGATGCGGGCGAGCAGATCATCGGTGAGAGTGCTGTCGGGGACGGACAGGGTCGGGCGGCTGGTGGTCAGCGCATCGCGGGCGGCCAGCAGCGAGTCGTAGGCGGCCTGCACCTGCAGCTTCTTGAGCACGTCGACGGCCGTCCGGCGCACGCTCCAGCCGCGGATCTTGTCGCTGTTGATGACGGTGTTCTGGAGGTCGCCGGTGAAGGCGGCCAGGGCGGCGCCTTTGGGCGTGGGGTCTTTGGTGACGTCGCCGCGGTCCCCCTCCTTGTCGAAGAACAGGCGCCGGAGCACCACCTCCTCCAGCAGGTTCAGGCGGTCGGTGAAGCCCGGGTGGGCCGCCTCGCTGGCGGTCGCGTCGGTGCCGATCTTGAAGGGCAGGCTGAGCCCCTCCCAGGCGCGCGCCTGGTCCACTTCGCTGCCGGCGCGGAGGAAGGCGGCCAGCCCGTTCAGCAGGAGGTTGCTGCCCCTCTTGGAGGTTCCGTCGAGAAATCTGGTGGCGACCAGCTGGAAGGCGGGCGTCCAGAACTTGCCCAGCGGTTCGTCGCTGGTGTCCTCGGTTGCGCAGAGGGGATCTTTGCCCACG
Source organism: Myxococcota bacterium (assembly GCA_046734815.1). Taxonomy (GTDB): domain Bacteria; phylum Myxococcota_A; class Polyangia; order Fen-1088; family Fen-1088; genus CAVYGB01. Next base: position 4,072 of record JBKPRZ010000469.1, read on the forward strand.
TCCTCGTCGGTGCAGAACGCCTGCTTGGGCGGCTGGTCGGTCAGGCCGTACAGGAACTTCACGGCGTCGACGTCGTAGGTGCCCGGCGTCGCGCGCAGGTAGCTCTCGGTGTAGGGGATGTAATCCATCAGCGAAGCGTGTGCCGGATCCAGCGACCCCTTGAAGTTGTGGCGCAGGCCCAGCACGTGACCGACCTCGTGCGCGATCACGTGCTGGATGCTCAGCTCGACCAGTTGCTTGCCCGCCGGCAGTGCGGCGTCCGCCAGGGTCGGGACGTCCAGGTCCACGGGACGCGCCAGCTGGCACAGCGGCTGCGGCCGCAGCCCGTTCCAGCCGACCGAGCGCGCGCGTGCCCGCCGGGACACGTTCGGGCGATCGGTCGCTCCGGCCGCCCCCGGCATCGGAGGGGGCGGCGGATCGAGCACGTCGATCAGCTGCAGCCAGGTGCCCCCGAAGTACACGCTGGCCCCGCGCACCTCACCGGTGTTGGGATTCACCCGGGTGTCGGCGAAGGCGTAACCGATGCTGGGGTCGCGGTCGAAGATCAGGAAGGTCTTGTCGTCCTGGGCAAAAGAGTCTTCCGGACCGGCCAGGCGCGTGCTGAACACTTGAAAGCCGAAGGCGGTGTTCCAGGTCTCGATGGCCGCGCGGGCCGAGCCGATCAGGTCGTATTTGGGGAACTCCTTGGCCGCCGCGCTCCAGCCGTCCGAGAGGATCCACTCGATCGGCTTCATGCCCGGGTGGATGTTCCAGCGCTCGAGCGGGAAGAAGACCTCACCGGTGTTGCGCTCGCGGTGCTCCACCTCCGCGAAGAAGTGGGGCGGCAGCTCGGGGTCCTCGATCTGCGGCTCGAACCCCGCGCTCTCGGTGTAGCGGCGCAGGGCCACGCCCAGCACGGCCCAGTCGCGGGTGAAGTTCTTGGTGGCATCGACGGTGGTTCCGGTGATCACCTGCTCGAAGGTGGCGCCGTCGGCGATCTGGCGGAAGCTCTGCATGTACGACAGGTCCACCCGGTATTGCTGCGGGTCTTCCGGGAAGTCGAGGTGATCGCTGGTCAGCGGGTTGAAGCGGTTCAGGCCGGCGGCCGGGTCGAACAGCACGTAGTTGTTGTTGCCGGGCAGCACCTTGAAGGGCGGGAAGCCCTGCACCAGCGGGTAGGCCTCGAGCACCAGGGTGGGATCGAAGGTGTCGCTGGTGGCGCGGTCGTCGCGCACGTCGAACATGAACAGCTTGTTGTTCTGCACGCGGAAGGTGACCACGCGCGTGCCCAGACTGGCGGCGGCGCTGTCGTCGACGCCGCCGGGCTCCAGCACCTTCACGTAGGCGGTGAAGAAGAACTTCTTTTCCAGGTCGGCGCGGTTGATGGCCAGGTAGAAGGATTCGGGGCCCTTCAGCGCCTGGACGCGGTTCTCGACCAGGGCGTCGCGGCGGCTGACGACGTCGGCGGGCAGCTCGCGCGAGATGGCGACGACGGGGGCGCCGCGCTCGAGGATGCCGGCGCCCTGGTAATCGGCCGGTGCGATGGCGCCCTGGCAGCCCAGCAGCACGAGCAGCGCGAAGACGGCCGGGCCGGGCTGGCGGACGCGGGCGCGCGGAGCGATGAGGTTCATGACAGGTTCCTCCTGGGTCGGTGTGATGAGCCGCCCGCGCCCGGAAAATTGGACGCGCAAAGGCCAACCACCCCCAGGTTACACAGGAGCCCTTGCAGGTGCGGGTGATCCGCTGTGGGTCAACCTGTCCCAGGAACAGCGGTCACAGAGACCGCGCCGGGAATCGCACCGAACGCGCCGGAAAGGCAGATCGAGGGGTACCGGCCTAACGTCCGGGTGGGTTGGCCGGGATCACGGTGACTTCGGTTCCGTGGTTCACGCCGGTCATCGGGGTGACGCCGAAGCCGAAGGGTGCGGAGATGTCGACCATCGGCTTCTTCTCGACCGGGACCAGCGCGCCGGGACGCTCGCGCGCGAGCACGCGGATCACCGGCTTGCCCTCGGCCTCGGCCTTCTCCAGATAAAAAGGATAGCTGGCCACCGCGCGGAAACGGTAGGCGTCGAGGTAGCTGAAGAAGCCGGCGCTGCGACCCTGGTACACCAGCACCACGGTCAGGGTGTGCTGCCCGCGGTTCATGCGCACCTCCAGCGCGCGCGCCGCCAGATCGACCTCGCCCTTGGCCGGAGCGGTCAGGTGGGAGATCTGGATGCCGTCCATCACGTAGACGGCGTCGATCAGGCGGAAGCGCTTGCCCATCAGGCTGCGCCCCTCGATGCGGACCGGGTCGATGTCCTCGGAACGGGGCGGCTCGCGCTTGACTGAAGTTTCCTGGAAGTTCGAGGGACTGTCCTCGAGGCCGTCGAAGGGACCGCCGCCGCCACCTGCTGCCAGCCATGCCGCCATCACGACCGCTGTGATGATCGCAGTCATCGAGTCGATACTAGTCTGCATCACGTGCAGAGACACGCCATCGGTCTCCACCCTGAGCGGGCCCTCGACGCGCGACGGGAAGCGGCGCGCACGATGTAGTCACAGCCGCCGGAGCGCGATGTCGACGGAACGCTGGACGGGCGGGGGCCGCCTGCGGTAATTGTCTCGGCCCCGGTCGTCGACCGGAGCAGGAGATCGCATTTCCAGCCCGCCCGAGACGGACCGGCGGTCGGACGCGGCGCCCAGCGCGCTGGACGACCTGCCGCTGCGACCCTGGCAGCGCGAAGCGCTGGCCGGGTTCGAGGCCTGCCCGGAGTCCAGCTTCCTGGCGGTGGCCACGCCGGGCGCGGGCAAGACCGTGTTCGCCCTGTGGGCGGTGGTGCGGGCGCTGCACAGCCGCGGGGCCGGGCGGGTGGTGGTGGTGGTCCCCACCCAGCACCTCAAGCAGCAGTGGGCGCACGCCGCCGAACCGCTGCAGCTGCACCTGGACCCGGACTGGTCGTCGGGTTACGGGTCGCTGCCGTCGGACGTCCACGGCGTGGTGGTGACCTACCAGCAGGTGGCGGCCAACCCGGCGGCGCTGCGGGCGCTGGTGCGCGGGTCCATCGTGGTGCTCGACGAGATCCACCACGCCGGCGAGAGCCGCGCCTGGGGCGACGCCGTCCGGCTGGCCTTCGAGCCGGCGGCGCGGCGGCTGTGCCTGTCGGGGACGCCCTTCCGGTCCGACCAGCGCACCATCCCGTTCGTGCGCTACGAGGGGGACCTGGCCCGCGCGCAATACGAATACGGCTACGGCGAGGCGCTGGCCCAGGCGGGCGTGGTCCGGCCGGTCTTCTTTCCGCGCATCAACGGCCACATGGAGTGGACCGCGCCCGACGGGTCGGACTACGACGCGACTTTCGACGACCGGCTGACCCGCGACCTGGGCAACCAGCGGCTGCGGGCGGCGCTGGACGTGGGCGGCGACTGGCTGGCGGGCGTGCTGGGGCAGGCCCACGCGCAGCTGCGCCACCTGCGCCAGCGCGATCCGCGCGCGGCCGGCCTGGTGATCGCCATCGACCAGGAGCACGCCCGCGGCATCGCCGAGATCATGCACGAGCGCCTGGGCGTGTCGCCGACGGTGGCGACCTCCGACGACCCGGATGCCTCGCGGAAGATCAGCGCCTTCGGTGAGGGGCAGGCGCCCTGGCTGGTGGCGGTGCGGATGGTGTCCGAGGGGGTGGACATCCCGCGCCTGCGGGTCGGCGTCTACGCGACCAACACGGTCACCGAGCTGTTCTTCCGCCAGGCGGTGGGCAGGCTGGTGCGCTGGCGGAGCGGGCTGGGCCGGCAGGCGGCCTACATGTTCATCCCCGACGACCCGCGCCTGCGCACCTTCGCCGCGGCCATCGCCGAGCAGCGCCGCCACAGCCTGCGCAAGACGCGCGACGACGACTCGCGCCGCGACGATGACGAGGCGCCGCCGCGGCCGACCGAGACCGAGCGGCCGCTGGACGCGCAGCTGTCGCTGTTCTCGGTGATCTCGGCGACGCCGCTGGACGAGCACGGCCGCCCGCTGGAGCAGGGGCGCATCTACGAGGACGACGCGCGCGCCGACGACGCCATCCCCGACTGGATGACCGACGCGGCGGCGAATGACCCCACCCCGGCGCCGGCGATCTGGTCCTCACCCGCCCCGCTCCCGCTGCCCGAGCCGCTGGCGCCGGTCGCGCCGGCGGGCAAGCCCAGCACCCCGCTGGCCCGCCGGCGCGAGCTGCGCGAGGCCAACAGCGCGGTGGTCCGTGAGCTGGTCCACGACACCGGCAAGGCCCACGCCGAGCTGAACTCCGAGCTGAACCGCAAGGTCGGCATCCGCCGCGTGAGCGAGGCGACGGTCCGCCAGCTGGAGCAGCGCCTGGAGATCGCCCGCAGCTGGCTGCGCCGCTAGGGCGCGCTCGGGTCGCACGGACAGGAAGTCCATCTGTGAGACGGTCGTAGGATCAAAGGGGCAGCACCGCCGCGCAGAGGGCGCGGCAGACCGCGGATCATGGCGCTGCTGCGCAGGCGATCCGGCGGCACACCAGCTGCAACGCAGCTGGAACATGGATGTGCTGGTCTACAGATACGGGTGGACGGCCAACTGGTTCGCGGTGGCGGTGTGTGGTGTCCTGCTGGGACGGGCCGGCGGGAGCGCGGTGCAGCTGTGGGGGTCGGGTGCGCTACCGCCGGGGCCGCCGACATCGGTGGCGCGCGCAGCATCGGCCGCGGGTTTTCCCAGGGGTGAAGCGGCGGGGATCGTCTCCCGCAACGTCTTCTGCTCCGCCTGTCCGCCGCTTGGGCTGGAGGTGGGCCCCGTGCGCGCGGAGGGCCCGCGCCGCTGTACGTTGCCGCTGCAGCTGCTGGCGGTGAACGAGATCGCACCCGGCTCGCCGGCCGGGTGGGCCATTGCGGTCCTGCGCGACGGCGAGACCAGGGACACCGGCGCCTTCGCCGCCGGCGATCGCGTGAAGGGAGCGATGCTCACCGCCATCTCGTCGACGCGCGTCCTGCTCAGCAACGCGGGTGTGACCGAGTACCTCGATCTGATGGAGGAGCCACCGACCCCGGCAGCGCCGTCGACGTCCGCCGAGCGCACGGCGCCGACGCCGGCAGGCGACCGGTTCAGCCAGGAGCTGGCCCGCGGGATCCGCAAGCTGGGCGAGCGGCGCTACGAGCTTTCGCGCGCGACAATCGAGTCGGTGCTGGGCAACATGAACATGGTGATCGGGACCGCGCAGATCATCCCCGAGGTGCGGGAGGGCCGGGCGGCGGGCTTCCGCTTCGGCCGGGTGCGGCCGGGCGGCGCGTTCGATCTGATCGGCCTGCAGCCCGGCGACGTCGTATCGGCCATCAACGGCCTCGAGCTGACCAGCCCGGAGAAAGCCTTCGACGTCTACGCACGGCTGAAATCGGCCGCCCACCTGTCGCTGGGGATCGAGCGCGGCGGTCAGCGCATCAGCTACGAATATGACATCCGCTGAAGGGGCAGATCCGGGACGCGTGGCGGACGTCCCATCGACCAGAAGGTGCCACGACGAAAGGTCCCGTCGACCTCTCAGAACGCCGGGACGGGCTTGCTCTTGATGGCCGCCATGTCCGACTTCGCCTCCGGGATCCAGTCGTCGAAGCGCTTGAAGTCGGCCATGGTGCGGGCGTCGGTGGCCTTGACGGTGTGGATGGTGCGGGCGGCGCGGTCGATGCGGGCGTGCAGGGCCGGAAGATCGAGCTCGCGCACGATCCTGGCCAGGGTGTCGTGCACCCGGGCGCGGGTCTCGGGGAACTGCATCAGCTTGGTGGCCAGCAGAACCTTGGTGTCGACGCGCATGTCGCGGACCTGCCCGAACATGTTGTCCATGCCGGCCACCAGGAACACCAGCTTGTCGGTGCCGGGATGGTGATAGAGGTAGTAGTTGTGCGGGCCGAAGAAGTAGCCGTCCCAGTGATCGGAGAGCGCCTCGACCGCCCACCCGGTGATGAACGTCTGCAGGTCCAGCCGGGCTGACACCGCCGCCACCCAGGTCGCGTCCGGCGTCTCCTTGACCGCCTTCGAGGCGGCCACGACGTCGTCGCGCTTGCGCATCTCCTCCTTCTCGTCCTTCAGCTCGGGGCTGTTGGGGTCGTCCACGAACTCGCCGCCCTCGTAGAAGTTGCCGTCCTTGTTGGCCTTGCCGTAGTTGCGCTCGACGAAGTCGCCGTCGAAGGCCTCGCGCACCACGTACAGGCCCAGCGGGCGTCCGTTGAACGTCACCAGGCCGTGGGCGGTCAGCGGGGCAGCATTGCCGGCGCGCCGGGCGATCTCGTAGGCCAGGTGCTCGTTGAGGAACGAGTCGTCCATGACGGCGTTGTTCAGCAGCAGCTTGCTGAGGCCATACAGCTTCTGGCCCTTGACCAGCTCGTTGAACTTGATGCTGAAGGCGGGCTTGTCGGCCAGCGGCCGCAGCGAGCCGGGGCCACCCTTCTTGCGCACGGCCGAACGGGGCAGGGCGATGCCGTCGAAGACGACGTCGCAGGGCACGCGGTTGATCTGATCCATCTCGAGCTGCATCAGGTCCTGGGCGGCCACCGTGAGATCGATCCTGTGCAGCCGGTCGAGATCGAACACCGCCGCGAACCCGGTGATCGCGGCATCGGGCGAGGCGTCGGGGATGGGCGCGGCATCCGCGGCGGCATCGGCAGGTGTGGTGTCGGCGGCGGCGTCGGGCGCGACCGGCGCGGCATCGGCGGGCGGCGTCTGGCGCACGGCCGCGTCCGGCGCCGGCGCGCCCGGGCTGACGCTCACCGGGGCGTCGGAGAGGATGGAGCCGCGGCAGCTGGTCAGGGCCAGCAGCGCCACCGTCCGGCGGAAGGCGGGTACAAACCGCATGGACGCGGGTTACACGGGGGTGCATCGGGATTGTTCCGGGAACTTCTCCGGTCACCCGGCGTGCGATCCCGGGCCGGCGTACGTCCCGGCAGAGGGGGGCGCATGCACCCGTCCATCGTTCGATCCGCAATCGTCTGTTTCCTCCTGACCGCGGGCGCCTGCCGCCCGGCGCTGGTCTCCAGCGGACCGGCAGCCGGTTCGTCGGCTCCCGCCGCTGCGCCGGGGTCGACGGGCGGGCCGGGCGCGCCGGCGCCCGCGACGCCACCCAGCTTCGTGTTGCCGGACGCGGGTCCCTTCGATGCCCTGGCGGCGCCGCACCCGGATGCCAGCTGCGGGCAGCAGAAACACGTGCTCAACCGGCTGACCCCCGAGCTGCTGCTGCTGCTGGATCGCTCGAGCTCGATGAGCACGAACGACGGCGCGGCCGGAACACGCTGGGAAGAGACGACCGTCGCGGTCACCGAGGTGCTGACCCGCACCGACGGAAACATCTTCTGGGGGCTCAAGACCTTCCCCAACCCGCAGGGCTGTGACGTCGCGCCCGGCATCGAGGTGCCCATCGGGCGCAGCCCGCCGGTGACCCAGGCCATCGCGGCCAGCCGGCCCAACCAGGGCAGCGCCGGCACGCCCACCGACACCGCGGTGACCCTGGCAGTCGAGTACCTGCGCACGCTCAACACACCCAACCCGAAGTACCTGGTGCTGGCCACCGACGGCCTGCCCACCTGCCCGTTCGCCTCGCCCGAGGCCTTCGATGCGACCGTCGCGGCCATCGCGGCGGCGCAGAGCGCGGGCTTTCCCACCTTCGTGCTCGGTATCTCCACCGCCGGCACGGAGGCGAACGACGTGCTCGCGCGCATGGCGATGGCCGGCGGGCGGCCACGCGCGGGCACGCCGGCGTATTACCCGGTGGAAGATCGCCAGAGCGTGGTGGATGCGCTGGGGCAGATCGCCCACGTGGTCGAGTCGTGCACCTTCCCGCTCGACCGCACCGCTCCTTCGCCCGAGGACGTGGCGGTGAACGTGGACGGCATGCGCGTTGCGCGCGATCCCACCCGCATGAACGGCTGGGAGTACGGCGCCGGCAACAAGCAGATCATCCTTTACGGAGCGGCCTGCGACCGGGTCAAGAGCGGCAGCGTGGCCAGCCTGGAGATCGTCTTCGGCTGCCCCAACATGCCGATCTTGTGATCGGCCGGCCGCGGCGCGATCAGGGCAGCGTGCTCTTGACCGTGTAGCGGGCGGCGCCGGGGTGCCCGGGAAAGCCGCGCACGCCCACCGGGATGCGGTAGATGCCCTTGCGGTCGATGGTGGCGAACACCGTGTCGCGGTCGGGCCCGCCGAAGGTCAAGTTGGTCAGGCCGCTGCCGCCCGCCGGCACGTAGGCCAGCAGCGCGCGCTGCCGGGGATCGAACACCCCGATCTTGCCGCCGTAATACACGCTGACCCACAGGTTGCCCCAGCTGTCGAAGGCGCAGCCGTCGGTCACCCCGTCGAGCGTACCGATCTTCTCGGGCGCGCCCGACGGGCCATCGGGGGTGAGGGCCACTCGATAGATGTCCGCGGGGCGCGGCAAGATGTACAGGAAGCGGCTGTCGGGATCGACCTCCAGGCCGTTGGGCTGGTGCAGGTCTGCGACCTTGCTCTGCTGGCCGGCGGGCGTGATCCGGTAGACGCTGGAGTCGAAGTCGGAAAAGTAGATGTTGCCCCAGCCGTCGACGGTGATGTCGTTGCAGCGGGGTCCGGCGGTCCCCAGCACCGCCGCCTTCCCGTCCGCTTGCAGCTGCACCACCGCGTGGCGGTCGTCGCACACCAGCACGCTGCCGTCGGCCAGCACGTAGCTGCCGTTGGTGGGCAGCGACAGCAGCTGCGTGACCTGCTTGTCGGCGTCCAGGCGGTAAAAGCCACCCGGGATCACGCTGAACAGGAGCTCGCCGTCGCGCCAGCTGATCCCCTCGAGGTGCCCGCCGCGCGCGGCGTACAGCTCGGGGCGGGCCTGGGCCAGGCGATCGATCGGGAAGGCACCGGTGGGGGGCGCGGCGCCGGCGTCGGGCAGCGCGGTCGCCCCGGCGTCGGGAATGGTCCCGGGGGGCGCGGTCGCAGCGTCGGTCGCCGACGACGGAAGGGGCGGAGCGGCGTCGGAGGGCGACCCGCCCGGTGCGGTCGGTGGCGCTC
>JBKPRZ010000470.1:0-9579 GCA_046734815.1 Myxococcota bacterium
GTCGTCACCCGGTCGCCCCACGGGCGCGCGACCCCCACCGCTGCCGCCGGCGCCCGGGCCCGGAGCGGCCGGGGGCGGCGGCGCCTCCGGTGCACAGGCCCCCAGCGGGAGCGCGAGGGCAACCAGGAGGGCGACGGAACGGGCGGGCGACGGCCAGCGCGATGGGCCGGACCGGAACGAGGACAACATACCTTCTAATTCGGGCCAGCCTGCGGATTCCTCTTTATTCTTCGCCGCCCGACGCCACCGGCCGCCCTCGCCGCCGCGCGTGGGCCCAGGGGGGCCCCGGCTACCAATTGCGCCGTCCTTGGGTAGCATGCCCGCACCGCTGGTCCCCTGGGCCCTTCACGAGAGGAGTCGCGACATGTCACTTCGAAACAAGCTCTGTCTGGCGGCGGCCGCCGCCGCGTTCACCTTGCCCACGCTGATCGCGCTGTCCGCGCGCGCGCAGGAAGCCGCTTCCCTTCCCCCCGGGGTCAAGCGCGAGATGCTGTTCTTCTTCGAGGACGCCGAGAAGAAGCTGGAGGAGCTGGCCGCGGCCACACCGGAGGCCAAGTACAGCTGGCGTCCGGGCAAGGACGTGCGGTCCACCGGCGAGGTGTTCTTGCACGTGGCCCAGGCCAACTTCGGTCTGCCGAACTTCGCCGGGGTCAAGCCACCCGAGGGCTTCAACCGCGAGACCTTCACCAAGACGACGACCAAGAAGGCGGACATCGAGAAGGCGCTGAAGGACTCGTTCGCCCACATGAAGAAGGCGTTCACCAGCATGTCCGACGCCGACCTGGACAAGCCCACCGATCTCTTCGGCAACAAGACCACCAACCGCGGCGTGTTCATGCTGCTGCTGTCTCACGCCCACGAGCACCTGGGCCAGTCGATCGCCTACGCCCGCATGAACAAGATCACCCCGCCCTGGACCGAACGCCGGAACGAGGCGACCAAGGCCAAGAAGGAAGGCAGCAAGTCCGAGTAGCCACCCCGCCGCCACCGCCCGCCGACGCGCCGGTTCAGGCGGCCGCCGGCGCGCGGTGCTCGCGGTACATGCGCAAGGTGTAGTCGCGCGTGTGTTGGCCGGCCAGATCCGCGCGCAGCTGCCGGAGGTCGGCCGGGTACAGCTCGTCGCGCGGCCAGCGCGTGCAGTGCTCGGGCGGCGACCACAGCGGCGCCACCAGCGAGGCCAGCGAGAGGTCGGCGCGGCTGAAGCGGTCGCCCAGCAGGTAGCCTCCGCGCCCCAGCATCTGATCGATGCGCTGGAACGTGGCCGTCAGGCGCTTGCGGTCCTCCGCCACCGTACGGGGGTTGATGGCGTACATCCGCTGGATGACGTGCGCCACCCGCGGGTAGGCCATCCGGTAGAACCAGGGCGCCCACCAACCGCCACCCTGGGTGAACAGCTGCACCACCAGCTCGCGGTTGCCGAGCGCCGAGCCGTAGAACACCCGACGCAGCGGCTCGCCCACCTCGTCGTCCAGCCAGCGCTCCATCTCCGGCACCTGGTCGTGTAGTGCCGGATCGGCCGGCGCCAGCGACCGATCGGGCCAGCGCCGTTCGGCGTAGTCGATGATGGCGCTCGAACCCTGTGTCACCCGTCCGTCGTCGTCCAGCACCGGGACGGTGCTCCGCGGTGCCAGGCGCTGCAGGGAGCGCCGGTGCAGTCCGGGGGTCAGCTGTCGCTCCGCGTATGGCACCCGTTTCCAGTCCAGCGCCCAGCGCGCCTTCTCGGAGAAGTGGGACACCACGAACGTGTAAAGGCGGATCATGTGACCTTTTTCCGGCGAGCGCCGCTGGCGATCAAGCGCGTTCTCCACGCGCTCCGCTCTACCGCTAAAGAGGCCGCCCGCGCCGACGATGTTGTTGCGAACATGGAGAAGAACGGTTTGCGGGTACCCGGCCCCCTCAAGCACGCAGGCGAATCGCGCTCCGAAGCCGATCTGCAGAAGGAGATGCGCACCTACGTCGCCGCCCAGCCGGGTGTGCGGTTCCTGGCTGATGTGCTGACCGCGCTGCACGCACCGCCGCAGCCGCTGCGCACCGCCCGCGCCTTCTACGCCGCCTTCCCACCCCGGCTGGTGCTGGCCGCCCTGGGCGACCGCGCCGAGCTGCGCGTGCGCCTGGTCCGCGCCATCACCGGCGGCGCCCCCACCCTGCTGCGCCGGCTGAGCCCCGCCGACCTGGCCGCCCAGATCGAGCTGCTGGTGGCCGAGGACCTGCCCGCCTCCGAACGCGCCCTGCGCGCCGAGGAGGACCGCGGCCTGCCGGTGCTGGACCTGTACCTCAAGTACCTGGACGCCACCGACCTCGCCGCCTACCTGCCGGTGTCGAGCATCTGGGACTACGAGTCGTCCGACACCTGGTGGACCCGCGAGAGCGGTCCGGCCGGCCGCGCCCTGATGGCCGGCCAGCTGAAGAGCATCCGCAGACACGGCGCGCTGACCGACAGCGAGTTCCTGGACGTGCTGGGCGACGAGACCCTGGAGCGCGACCTGTCGGTGGCGGTCCGCACCAACCTGCGCGCGGCCGCCCGCAAGGCCGCCCGCGACGGAAAGCCCTTCCGCGACAGCGACCTGTTCGCCAGCGTGCGCTCGGCCGACGGCAACCGCGATCTGATCGACGAGATGGCCGACAGCATCGCGCTGCCCACCCTGCGCAAGGTGGTGGTCCGCGCCGCCGAGATCCTCGGCCTGCTCAAGGACGATCACGCGCCCGCCAAGGCCGAGACCACCACCAAGATGGACACCTCCGCCATCCCCCGGGCAATTCCCACCCCCACGCCGGCCCCGGTGACGCCCGCGCCCGGGCGTACGGCCCCGCCCTCCAAGACCGGCAAGCACCCGCCCACCGTCCCGGCCCCGCGCTCGCAGACCGCGCACGCTTCCCAGACCGACACCACCCCCATCCACCCGCGCTCGCGCACGCAGCCCGTGCCGACCCCCGACAGCGAGAATTCCTTCGCCGACGAGGAGGTGGTGGGCCCCGACACGGTGGTGATGATCGACGAGATCACGAGCTGAGCGCGGTTCACCGCGCCCGGGCGACCACGTCCGCCGGATACCAGGGCGGGTAGCCGTCCCGGTGCGGCAGCTTCAGCATCCCCTCGAACAGCGCCGTCAGCGCCGGCGCCGGCGCCGGCTCGACCGCGGGCTTGCTCTCGTCGACGGCCAGGTCGCCGGCGACCTGGGCGGGCAGCGGACACAGCCCCCGCCGGGGCGAGTCGCCGCTGACCTGGTAGACCAGGTCGGCCGCGTGTTCGGCCAGCTTGCGGTCCAGGACGTCCAGGGCCACGTTGGGGAAGGCCGCCTCCAGGCTCTCGGCCCCCGACTTGCCCGCCCCCACCGCATCGATCAGCGGGCGCATGCGGACCGCGTTTTTCCCCTGCGCGCCGTGCAGGATGTAGTCGATCACCAGCCGCGCCGTGTAGCGGTACCAGTTGCGGGCCTGGTCGCCGTCGTAGTCCTCCCAGGACGTTGCCAGCACCGTGCGCAGCGGCAGCACCGGCTCCTTCTCCCGCGGCAGCAGCCCGAAACAGGCCACCTGCCCGCTGGGCCCGGACATGTACTGGACCGTGCGCACGTACGAGGCGAACCCCTCGTGGAACCACAGCGGCGCCGAGGCGAAGCTCTTGTTGATGAACAGGTGGGCCAGCGCTTCGGCCACCACCGGCCGGTCCTTGTCGTCCTTGGTCACCAGCAGCCCGTCGCCGCCGATGGCGCCGCCGCCGGGCGCGCCGGCCAGCGCCACGGCGCTGCGCCGGAACCCCATCACCTCCTCGAACACCTCCGGCGAGAACGCCACAACGTCCACGTGGGGCAGCTGCACGTGCTTGAAGAAGGTGCTGCCCAGGCTCGAGTAGGCCAGCTCCAGGTCGCGCAGCAGCAGCTGGGTCTCGCGCGGATAGCGCGCGTAGACGGTGAAGTGCCGCGACTTGACCGCGCTCCACCCCTCCGTCGAACCGATGCCCCCGTGGGCGCAGCCGCTGGCCAGCTGCCAGCAGAGCACCGACCACAGGACCGGGACCAGACCGCGGGCTGTCTTGCGCATGCGCGCGCAGGTTACACCCTGCGGCGGCCCCGGATCTTCCGGATCGGCGTGGTTGCGGTAAGCTCGGGGGCATGAAGCCCGAGCCCTCGCTGCCCGACGCCGATGCCGATCCGGCGCTGGAGCCGGAGGCCCGCCCCGTCCGCCGGAACCCGCTGCGGATCCAGCGCCCGGGCTCGAGCGACGAGGTCGCCGGCTGGCCCGACCAGTGGGACTGGGAGGAAGACAACCTGGCCGACGGCCTGGGCGTGGGCCCCTTCCCCGCCGGCCGCAAGCCCCCCAAGCGCGTCGACCGCCCCGCCCTGTTCGACGACGAAGCCGCCGAGGAGTAGCCCCCCGCGCGGGCGGTCAGGAGACCCGCACCGCCAGGAACCGGAGCCGGCGGTAGTCCACCAGCCACCGTCCCTGCTGCCACAACGTGGGTCGCAGCAGCTCGGCGGCGCGGGTCAGGACGCGCTCGCGCTGGGCGGCGGCCAGGTCCCGCAGGAAGGGGCTGCCGAACATGGTCATCCAGTCGCGCATCGCCGATTCACCCTCGACCAGCGGCGTCGGGCGATCGTGAAGGGACATCCGCTGCGGTTCCAGACCGCCCTCCTCCAGCAGCCGCGCATAGGTGGCGATCGACGGGAAGAACCAGGGCGAGGCCACCGCCGGCAGTCCCGACTCCTCGCGCGCCCGCTGCAGCGCCTGCTCGACCCCGGCGACGTTGCCCCGCCCGCCCGCCTCGGCCACGAACCGCCCGCCCGGGCGCAGCGCCGCGCGCACCCGCTCGATCACCGCGGCCGGGCGCAGCATCCAGTGCAGGGCCGCGTTCGAGAACACGGCATCGAACCCCTCGATCCCACCGGGCCGCACGAAGGCCTGCGCGTCGCCGATCTCGAAGCGCAGCTGCGGATGTTGCTCGCGCGCCCGCCGGATCATGTCGGCATCCAGGTCCAGACCGACCACCTCGGCGCCGCCGGCGGCGATGCGCGCGGTCAGCTCGCCGGTGCCGCAGCCCAGGTCCAGCACCCGCTCGCCCGGCTGCACCGCCAGGTCCTCCAGCACCCCTTGCCCGTAGCGGGTGACGAAGGAAAAGGTGTGATCGTAAGCGGTGGCGTCCCAGCTCTTGCGGCTCTCGCTCGGTTCGGTGGTCACGCAACCAAGCCTGCGACCGCCCGCCGCCCGCGTCCATTGACAGATTCTTCCCGGACGCGGAAGCGAGACTGAACGATCGCCGCTCCCGATCATCGGCAGAAACGCCCCGCCGCTTCAGCCGCGCCGCCCCGGGAGCGCGCCCACCCGGCGTTGTAGACTTCGAGATGAGCCGGGAGATTGGAGCGGACGGCTGGTCGTTGCCGGTGCTGCTGGGGGGGCTGGCCACCACCGTGGCCACGCTGTTCGGGGTCTGGTGGCTGGACGCCCACACCACGGGCTGGCACATCATGGGCTGGTACGCGAACTACGTGCTGCCCGTGGGCGCGATCCTGGTGGGGCTGGCCTGCGGCAGCGGCTATGGCCTGGCCTCCTTCATCACCGGCCTGAAGATCCAGCGCCGCTTGCTGGCCGCCGTGTTGCTGCTGCAGATGGGCGCCTACGCCGCCGCCGAATACCTCGAGTTCCGGGCCACCGGGCTGGCCGATCAGGTGCTCGACAACGGCCAGCGGATCACCTTCCCCCTGTATTTCCAGGTCAAGGCCGTCTCCTTCCGCTGGGACAACCACGGCCGCCCCGGCGATCCGCTGGGCGGCTGGGGCTACCTGTTCGTGGGTCTGGCGGTGGCGGGCTTCGTCGCCGGCGGCGTGCTGGCCCCGGCCCTGCTGCGCCGGCTGCCCTACTGCGACCGCTGCGCGCGCTACATGCGCACGCGGCAGCTGGGTGTGTTCCCGGCCAGCGTCCCCGCCCGGCGGGTGTCGAAGAAGGACGCCGCCGCCGTCGCCGCCCACGCCGAGGAACAGCGGCGCGCCGCCGACGAGAGCCAGGAACGCCTGCGCCGCCTCGCCGAGCTGTGCGCCCGTCACGACGGCGCCGGCGTGCGCGAGCTGGCCACCTGCGAACCGAAGCAGTCGCGCGCGGCCATGAAGCTGCCGCTGCGCCTGGCCATCTCCCTGGTCCGCTGCGAGAGCTGCGCCGACGCCCACCTGCAGCCGGTGATGTGGACAGGCCAGGGCAAGGCCATGCGCTCGACCCGGCTGGACAAGATCGCCGCCGGCCCCGAGATCGCCAAGCTGGTGCTCTGAGCACGGGCTCCCGCCCGCGCTTGCATCTTCCCGGGCCCGGGGGGAAGAAGGAGCCATGGGCAGGCGAACCACCCCGGTCGAGCTCTCGCGACGAGGCTTCCTGGCGGCGGGCGGCGCCGCGCTGGTCGGATGCGCCAGCAACGGCAAGACCCCCAGCCTGGCGCGGCTGGGCTACCGGTCTCCCAACGAGCGTCTGGACATCGCCGCCATCGGCGCCGGCGGCAAGGGCGCCGTCGACATCGCCGGCTGCGCCGGAGAAAACGTGGTCGCCCTGTGCGACGTCGACTGGAAGTCGGCCGCCGCGACCTTCGAACGCTTCCCGCGCGCCCGCCGCTACAAGGACTTCCGGCAGATGCTGGACCACGAGAAGCTGGACGCGGTCACCATCTCCACGCCCGACCACACCCACGCCGCCGCCGCCCTGTGGGCCATGCAGCGCGGCCTGCACGTGTACGTGCAGAAGCCCCTGACCCACAACGTGCAGGAGGCGCGCCTCCTGACCCAGGCCGCGCGCCGCTACAAGGTCGCCACCCAGATGGGCAACCAGGGCCACTCGAACGAGGGCGCCCGCCTGCTGTGCGAGATGATCTGGGCGGGAACGATCGGCGAGGTGCGCGAGGTGCACGCCTGGACCAACCGCCCGATCTGGCCGCAAGGGATCGCCGACCCGCTGCCCGCCGAGGCGGTGCCGGGCCACCTGGACTGGGACCTCTTCCTGGGCCCTTCCCCGGTGCGCCCCTACAACCACGCTTACACCCCGTTCAAGTGGCGCGGCTGGTGGGACTGGGGCTGCGGCGCCCTGGGCGACATGGCCTGCCACATCCTCGACGGCGCCCACTGGGCGCTGCAGCTGGGCCAGCCCACCAGCGTCGAGTGCGTGCAGCAGGAGGGCCGCACCGGCCAGGCCTACCCGCGCCGCTCGATCGTGCGCTTCGAGTTCCCCGCCCGGCGCACGATGCCGCCGGTGGTGCTCACCTGGTACGAGGGTGGGCTCCAGCCACCGCGGCCGCCCGGCGTGCCCGAGGGGCAGGAGCTCGGCGACGGCGCGAACGGTTCGCTGTTCATCGGCTCGCGCGGCGTGATCACCACCGGCACCTATTCCGAGAAGACCCGCCTTTTACCCGACGAGCGGATGGCCGACTTCAAACCGCCGCCCCCGCTGCTCACCCGCTCGCCCGGGCACTACCAGGACTGGATCCGCGCCTGCAAGGGCGGCGAGCCCGCCGGCTCGAACTTCGATTACGCGGGGCCGTTCACCGAATGGGTGCTGCTGGGCACCATCGCCCAGCGCTTCGAGGGCAAGCTGCTGTGGGACGGCGAGCGGCTGCGTTTCGCCAACCGCCCCGAGGCGGACCTTCACCTGACCCGCGCCTACCGCAAGGGCTGGGAGCTCCCCGCCGCCCTGGCCTGAGCCCCGGCCGGCGTCGCGGTCCCGGTCATGGGTGCAGCAGCACCTTGATGGCCTGGTCCTGGTGGCGGGCGAAGATGTCGTAGGCCTGCGCGCCGTCGGCCAGCGGCAGCTGGTGGGTGATGATCTCCGTCTGGCGGAATCTGCCGGCCAGCACCAGCGGCAGCAACACGTCGATGTGGCGGCGGGCGTGGCAGCGGCCGATGCGCAGGCCCAGGTTCTTGCCGTAGGCGGCCTGGATGGGCAGCGCGTATTCGGCGGCGGTGTGATAGCCGGCGATGCTGACGGTGGCCCCCGCTCGGGCCAGCCGGATGGCCAGGTCCAGCGCCGGCGCCGCGCCCACCGCCTCCAGCACCGCGTCCGCGCCCCGCCCCTCGGTCCGCTCGGCCACCAGCCGGACCGCCTCCTCGGCGTCCGCCGCGGGCAACGCCCCGAACGAGCGCGCTCGCTCGCGCCGGTACCCTACCCCGTCGACCGCCACCACGGCAGCCGGCCCGAACAGCTGGGCCGCCTGCACGCACAGCAACCCCACCGGACCGCAGCCCACCACCGCCACCACGTCGCCGGCGCCGATCCCCGCCGCCTCGGCGCAGCCGTACGCCGTCGACAGGATGTCCCCCAGGAACAGCGCCTCGGCATCGGTGAAGGGCACACCGCCGGCGCGGGTCTCGGGCAGCTTGACCAGCGTGCTGGCCGCCAGCGGCACGCGTACGAATCCGGCCTGCGCCCCCTCCAGCCCGGTGCCCTCCTCGGTGACGAAGCCGAAGCCACGCGAGGAGGTGCAGCGGCCGGTCAGCCCGCGCCGGCAATAGAAGCAGGCGCCACAGCTGACGGTGAACGGGGCCACCACCCGGTCGCCCGGCCGCAGGCCCGACACCCCGGTGCCGACCTCCTGCACCACCCCCACCAGCTCGTGGCCCATGATGGTCCCCAGCCGGCAGCCCGCATCCCGCCCCGAGACGATGTGCAGGTCCGATCCGCAGATCCCCGCGCAGGTCACGCGCAGGACCGCCTCGCCCGCGGCGGGCGCGCCCGGGTCGGGCCGCTCCTGCACGCGCACCGATCCGATCCGATCGAGGACGACCGCCTTCACGTTCAGGCCAGGTCGAACAGCAGCAGCTCGGCGGCCTCCCGCCCCTGCAGCGCCAGGGTGCCGGGCGCGCTGACCGCGGCCGCGTCCCCCGCCTCCAGCCGCTCACCATCGAGCGACAGCGAGCCGCGGGCGATGTGCACCCAGGCGTACCGCCCGGGCGGAAGGCGATACTCCGCCTTCTGCCCCGGGTCCAGCAGCCCGGCGTGCAACTGCACGTCCTGGTGGATGGTCAGCGAGCCGTCACGCCCGTCGCGAGAAGCCACCAGGCGCAGCTTGCCCCGGCGCTCGTCGGCAGGGAACGCCTTCTGCTCGTATCCCGGCGCGATCCCGGCCCGCTCCGGGACGATCCAGATCTGGAGAAAGTGCACCGGCTCGGTCTGCGACGGGTTGAACTCGCTGTGCCGCACGCCGGTCCCGGCCGACATCCGCTGCACCTCCCCCGGCCGCAGCACCGCCCCGGTGCCCAGACTGTCCCGGTGCTCCAGCTGCCCCTCGAGCACGTACGAAATGATCTCCATGTCCCGGTGGCCGTGCGTGCCGAAGCCCTGCCCCGGCGCCACCCGGTCCTCGTTGATCACCCGCAGCGCCCGGAAGCCCATGTGGGCCGGGTCGTAATAGTCCGCGAACGAGAAGGTGTGGCGGGAATCGAGCCACCCGTGCTGCGCGTGCCCGCGCTCCCCGGCCCGTCGGATCACCATGCCCCCAGGCTACACCGCCCGTCCTTCGTGCGCGCGCCCCTCCCAGCAAATGGCGTTCGCGGCGTACCCGCTGCACTACCGCGCGCTGGACCGGCGGCCCGCCGTCGCCGCGGCGGGGGGCGGGGG
>JBKPRZ010000471.1:0-9432 GCA_046734815.1 Myxococcota bacterium
GACGCTGATCCTTCCGGCCGCGGTGTTGATCCTGTCGCTGAGCCTCTATCTGATGAAGCGGGACGATCGACCCGGGCGCTGAGCGGTCAGGCAGCCTGCTCGATGAGGGCAGCCAGGTCGCTGACCACGATGTCGGCGCCGCGGTGGCGGAGCTCGTCGCCGCGGCCCAGCCGATCGACGCCCACCACGTAGCCGAAGTGGCCGGTGCGGCCGGCCTGCACTCCGGCCGGCTCGTCCTCGAAGATCACCGCCCGTTCGGACTCGACGCCCAGGGCGGCGGCCGCCGCCAGGTAGGTGTCGGGCGCGGGCCGCAGCGGCATGTGCTCGGCGGTGGCGTAGCTGCCGTCGATGCAGGCGTCGAACAGGTCGGCGATGCCGGCCGACACCAGCGCCTCCCGGCAGTGGCGGCTGGCCGAGACCACGGCGGTGCGCAGGCCGGCGGCCCGGGCCTCGCGGACGTAGCGCACCGACCCCTCGTAGGTCTCGATCCGCTCGTGCTTGAGCAGCTCGACCAGGCTGTCGCTCTTGCGGGCCAGCAGCGCGCGCACGGTGGTGTCGGGCAGCTCGATGCCGCGCGAGCGGAGGAAGGACTGGATGGCATCGAGCGGGCGCCGGTTCTGGAAGTGCATCCGGTAGTCGTTGATCGGGTCGAAGGGCACGAAGGTCTCGCCCGAGTCGTGGGCTCGCTGCCGCAGGTAGTGGTCGAACAGCCGCTTCCAGGCCTCGGCGTGCAGGATGGCGGCCTGGGTGAGCACCCCGCCCAGGGCGAACACGCAGGCCTGGGTCCGCGGGGGGAGCCCCAGCTCGGTGTGGGAGAGGGGCGGCTCGCCCAGGATGTAGGCGTCGACCGCGCGGGCGAAGCCCTCCTCCTCGTTCGAGCTGGTAACGTGACGGGCCACCTCCCGAACTTCGGGGCTGGCGTTGCCCATGGCGATGCTCATGCCGGCGATGGTCAGCATGGGCAGGTCGTTGGACATGTCGCCGATGGCCGCCACCTCGTCGGTCGAGATCTTCAGCAGGCGGGCGGCCTCGCGCACCACCATCCCCTTGTTGGCCTCGGGGTGGGTGATGTCCAGATAATGATGTTGTGACCGGGCCGCCGAGGCGTAGGCGCCCAGCCGCTCGTTCAGCTCGGACTCGCAGCGGGCCACCAGCGGCCGGTCGTCGCTGACGCCCACGATCTTGATGGGCGCCTCGATCACCCCGAACAGGTCGCGCACCTCGATCGGGTCGAAGCGCACGTTGCTGCTCTCGCGGGCCACGTGGGGGGCGTCGTGCCGCCGCAGGTACCAGTCCGAGCCCTGGTAGACCCAGACGTCCAGGCCGGCGTGCAGCAGGTATTCGATGGCCTCGCGGGCCACCGGGCGCGGGATGGTCCGTTGCACCAGCACGGTGGTGAGGTCGGGCTTGACGTACATGCCGCCGTTGAAGGCGGCCACCGGAGCGGTCAGCTGCAGCGGCGCCACCAGCATGGCCAGCCCGCGCGGCGGCCGGCCGCTGGTGATGGTGAACAGCACCCCGGCGTCGCGCAGGCGGGCCACCGCCTGGCAGGTCTGCGGGGTCAGCGTCTTGCTGCGCGTGACCAGGGTCCCGTCGACGTCCGCGATCAACAACTTGATGGTCATGCGACCTCCTTCCCCTGCTCGCTACAGCGCGGCTGCGCCCACGGCAGCACCGACCAGCCCGATGTGCGGGTGGGTCACCACGAAAACCGGGATCCGTTCGACCAGGGTGTGCAGGCGGCCCTTGCGATCGAACGCTTCGCGGAACACGCCCTTGGCCAGATAGGGCAAAACCCGCGGCGCTATGCCGCCGGCCAGGAACACACCGCCGGTGGGCAGGACCGCCAGCGCCAGGTTGCCGGCCACCGCACCCAGCACCGAACCGAACACGGCCAGCGCCATCTCGCACACGGGGTCGGCGCCGGACAGACCGCGCTCGGAGATGACCGCGGCCGGATCCTTGCCCGGGGTGGGCGTGGCCAGGGCGGCGTTGGTCTCCGGTCGGATCAGGGCGCGGCAGGCCGGCTCCTGCGACAGGAAGGAGAACACGTCCACCAGTCCGCGCCCCGACAGCACCCGCTCGCAGGAGACGCGGCCGTACTTGTTGGCCAGGTATTGCAGCAGACCCACCTCCATCGGCGTGCGCGAGGCGAAGTCCATGTGCCCCGCCTCCGAGGGGATGACCTGGTAGGCGTTGTCCGAGCTGGACCAGAGCAGGAAGGCGGCGCCCAGGCCGGTGCCGGCGCCCAGCACGGCGATGGGACCGCGGCGGATCGGCGTCGATCCACCCAGCGGCGCCAGCCAGTCCGGGCTGACCGCCGTCACCCCGAGGGCGGCGGCGTGAAAGTCGTTCAGCAGGCGCACCCGTTCCACGCCCAGCCGGCCGGCCAGCGAGCGGCCGTCCACGATCCAGGGCAGGTTGGTGGCGTGGACGATGTTGTTCTCGACCGGGCCGGCCACCGCCAGGCAGGCGGCGTTGAGCCCCTTGCCCCGGCCCACCCGGCCCTCCAGGGCGGCGGCGGCGTCGGCCAGGAAATTGTCGGTGATGTCCTCGAGCGACCGGTGTGAGCCCGACGGGTAGGTCCGCTCGTACAGCGGCCCGCTGGGGATGCCCGGGGCAGCCTGGAACAGGGCCAGTCGGCTGTTCGTGCCGCCGATGTCGCCGGCCAGCAGCATGGTCCGGGGCGTCGGCGCAGGGGACGTCTGATCGTTCCTCATGCGGCGGTTTGCCGATCCTTTCCGATCCGTAGATGGGTGGGGCCGTTGGGCGAATCCACTCCGCGGGCCGCCCGAGCCGGGAATGAGGGTTTCACCGACAGGCCGGCGGCGCGGGCGGCGTCGGCGGATCACGCATTCCGATCCATCAGCGATCCTGCGCATTACGTTCACCAGGCGTGATGGGCAGGAGGAACACGACGATGGCCAGAACTCTCGACGAGACCGCGCAAGCGATCGTGACCGACGGCAAAGGCCTGCTTGCGGCGGACGAGACGCCCTCGACCATCACCAAGCGGCTGGCGGCGCTGGGGATCGAATCGACGCCGGACAGCCGCCGCGACTACCGGGAGATGTTCTTCTCCACCTCCGGCGTCTCCGAGTTCATCGGTGGGGTCATCCTGCAGGACGAGACCATCCGCCAGCGCAGCGCCGGCGGGACGCCGCTGGTGGACCTGCTGGCGCAGCAGGGGATCATCCCCGGCATCAAGGTGGACGACGGGGCCAAGCCCCTGGCCAGCTGCCCGGGCGAGTTCGTCACCGAGGGCCTGGACCACCTGCGCGAGCGGCTGGAGGAATACCGCGACATGGGGGCGCGCTTTGCCAAGTGGCGGGCGGTGATCCTGATCCGCGACGGGCTGCCCAGCGCCACCTGCGTCCGGGTGAACGCCCACGCGCTGGGGCGCTACGCGGCGCTGTGCCAGGAGCAGGGCCTGGTGCCGATCGTCGAGCCCGAGGTGCTGATGGACGGCGCCCACAGCATCGAACGTTGTGAGGAGGTCACCAGCTGGGTGCTGCAGGAGGTGTTCGATGCCCTGTTCGCCCAGCGGGTGCGGCTGGAAGGGATGCTGCTGAAGCCGAACATGGTCATCGCCGGGCACCGCTGCCCGCGGCAGGCTCCCGTCGGCGAGGTGGCCGCCGCCACCTTGCGCACCTTGCGGCGCCACGTGCCGCCGGCGGTGCCGGGGATCGTGTTCCTGTCCGGGGGGCAGGACCACGTCAAGGCCACCGAGCACCTGCAGGCCATCAACATGCTGGAGAGGACGCAACCCTGGACCCTCAGCTACTCGTACGGCCGCGCGCTTCAGGACGAGGCGATGCGAGCCTGGCAGGGCAAGCGCGACAACCTCGCCGCTGCCCAGCACGCCTTCTATCACCGGGCCCGGTGCGAAACCGCCGCCGTGCTGGGCCGGTATGGCAACGCCATGGAAACCGAGTCGGCCTTGCACTGAACGGGGTTTGCGATGCAACCACGGAACAATGGGCACAGGAGGAGCGCAGTGGCAGAGGCGCACACGAGCCGGGAGCCGGCCGTGAGCCCAGGTGCCGAGGCACCGTATTCGGCCCGCGGACGCGAGCCGTCCACCACCGCCCGGACCAAAGAAGGACCGCTGTCCACCAAGGAGCTGGACCTGATGCACGCGTTCTGGCGGGCGTGCAACTACCTGTCGGTGGGGATGATCTACCTGCGCGACAACCCGCTGCTGAAAAAGCCCCTGGAGATCGACCACATCAAGTACCGGCTGCTGGGCCACTGGGGGGCCAGCCCGGCGCTCTCCTTCGCCTGGCTGCACCTCAACCGGATGATCGTCAAATACGACCTGGACGTGGTGTTCGTGGCCGGTCCCGGCCACGGCGCGCCCGGGGTGCTGGGCCCCACTTACATCGAGGGCACCTATTCCGAGGTGTATCCCGACAAGAGCGAGGACGCCGAGGGGCTGCAGAAGTTCTTCAAGCAGTTCTCCTTCCCCGGCGCCATCGGCAGCCACGTCACCCCGGAGACGCCCGGGTCCATCCACGAGGGCGGCGAGCTGGGCTACAGCCTGTCGCACTCGTACGGCATGGTGTACGACAACCCCGATCTGATCGCCGCCTGTGTGGTGGGGGACGGCGAGGCCGAGACCGGTCCGCTGGCGGCTGCCTGGCACTCGAACAAGTTCCTCAACCCGGCCCGGGACGGGGTGGTGCTGCCGATCCTGAACCTGAACGGCTACAAGATCGCCAACCCCACCATCCTCTCGCGCATCAGCAAGGAGGAGCTGGAGGCGCTGTTCGTCGGCTACGGGTACAAGCCCTACTTCGTCGAGGGCAGCGACCCGATGCAGATGCACCAGAAGATGGCCGACACCCTCGAGCGCATCCTGCAGGAGATCCGGGCCATCCAGCGGGCGGCCCGGCAGTCCCGCGACGAGAGCCGTCCGCGCTGGCCGATGATCGTCCTGCGCACGCCCAAGGGCTGGACCGGGCCCAAGGATCTGGACGGCCACAAGATCGAGGGCTTCTGGCGCTCGCACCAGGTGCCCTTCGCCGACGTGCGCGACAACCCCGCCCACCTCAAGGTGCTGGAGGAGTGGATGCGCAGCTACCGCCCCGAGGAGCTGTTCGACGCCAGCGGCAAGATCGTGCCCGAGCTGAAGGCGCTGACGCCCAGGGGAACGCGGCGCATGAGCGCCAACCCGCACGCCAACGGCGGGCTGCTGCGCAAGGAGCTGAAGCTGCCGGATTTCCGCGGGTACGCCGTGCCGGTGGGGGCCCGCGGGGCCACCCTGTACGAGAACACCAAGCCGCTGGGCGAGTTCCTGCGCGACGTGATGAAGCTGAACCCGGGGATCTTCCGGGTGTTCGGCCCGGACGAGACCGCCTCGAACCGGCTGCAGGCGATCTACGCGGTCAGCAAGAAGACCTGGATGGCCGACATGTTGCCCGAGGACGCCGACGGCGGCGAGCTGTCGCGCGACGGCCGGGTGATGGAGATGCTGTCCGAGCACACCCTGCTGGGCTGGCTGGAGGGCTACACCCTGACCGGGCGGCACGGCCTGTTCCACACCTACGAGGCCTTCGCCCACGTCATCGATTCGATGTTCAACCAGCACGCCAAGTGGCTGGACATCAGCAAGAACCACGTCAAGTGGCGGGTGCCGGTGTCGTCGGAGAACATCCTGCTGTCCTCCACGGTCTGGCGGCAGGACCACAACGGCTTCTCGCACCAGGACCCCGGGTTCGTGGATCTGGTGACGAACAAGGCGCCCTCGGTCACCCGGGTCTACCTGCCACCGGACGCCAACACCTTGCTGGTGGTGGCCGATCAGTGCCTGCGCAGCACCGACTGCGTGAACGTGATCGTCGCCGACAAGCAGAAGCACCTGCAATTTACCACCATCGACGAGGCCATCGTCCACTGCGCCAAGGGGATGGGGATCTGGAAGCGGGCCAGCACCGACGCCGGTGAGGAACCCGACGTGGTGCTGGCGGCCTGCGGGGACGTGGCCACCATGGAAGCGCTGGGGGCGGCGTCGATCCTGCGCGAGCGTCTGCCCGACCTGAAGCTGCGCTTCGTGAACGTGGTGGACCTGTTCAAGCTGCAGCCGGTGTCCGAGCACCCCCACGGCTCGACCGAGCGCGAGTTCGACGGGGTGTTCACCACTGACAAGCCGATCATCCTCAACTTCCACGGCTACCCCTGGCTGATCCACAAGCTGTGCTACCGGTTCAAGGGCCACCAGGGGATGCACGTGCGCGGCTACAAGGAGAAGGGCAACATCAACACGCCGTTCGAGCTGGCCATGCTGAACGAGACCTCGCGCTTCCACCTGGTCCTCGACGTGATCGACCGGGTGCCCCGCCTGCGCAACCGGGCCGGCCACCTGAAGGACGAGATGCAGAACGCGATCCTCGACAACCTGGCCTACGCGCACGAACACGGGCGCGATCGGCCGGAGATCACGGACTGGACCTGGCGGGACTGATGGCGGGGCCGGGACCGGGGGCCAGACGATGTCCAGCGCGTTGCTCGTGCTCAACGCTGGCTCGTCCAGCCTGAAGTTCTCGCTGTTCGCCGACCAGGATCCGCCGCGGGTGTTGCTGCGCGGCCGGCTGGAGGAGCTGACCAGCCGGCCGCGCTTCGTGGTCCACCGCGAGGACGGCGCGGTGGTGGAGCAGAAGGAATGGCCGGCGGGCACCCAGCTGTCGCACGACGGGGCCATCGACCACCTGTTCGGCTGGCTGCGCGGTCTGCTGCGCGAGCAGCACACGGTCCGGGCGGTGGGGCACCGGGTGGTCCACGGCGGCACCCGCCTGTCGCGGCCGGTGCTGCTGGACGGCGAGACCGTCGCCGAGCTGGAGGCGCTGATCCCGCTGGCGCCGCTGCACCAGCCCCACAACCTGGCGGCCATCGCGGCAGTCAGCCGGGCCGCGCCGGCGATGCCCCAGGTGGCCTGCTTCGACACCGCCTTCCACGCCACCCAGCCGCCGGTGGCCCAGACCTTCGCGCTGCCCCGGCGTTACTTCGACCAGGGGGTGCGGCGCTACGGCTTTCATGGCCTGTCGTACGAATACGTCGCCTCGGTGCTGCCGGACACGGTCCCGGCGGCGGCGGCCGGGCGCACGGTGGTGGCCCACCTGGGCAACGGGGCCAGCCTGTGCGCGCTGCTGCGCGGGCGCAGCGTGGCCACCACCATGAGCTTCACCGCACTGGACGGACTGATGATGGGCACCCGCTGCGGGTCCCTGGATCCGGGGGTGCTGCTGTACCTGATGGACCAGGAGGGGATGGACGCCCGCGCGCTCGAGCGGCTGCTGTATCACGAGTCGGGGCTGCGCGGCGTCTCGGGCGGCAGCAGCGACATGCGCGAGCTGCTGGGCCGGTCGGACACCGAGGCGGTCGAGGCGGTGGCGCTGTTCGTGTACCGGATCTGCCGCGAGCTAGGCTCGCTGGCGGCGGCGCTGGGCGGGCTGGACGCGCTGGTGTTCACCGGGGGCATCGGTGAAAACGCGGCGCCCATCCGGGCGCGGGTCTGCCGGCGGGCCCGCTGGCTGGGGCTGGATCTGGACGAGGAGGCCAACAGCGCGGGTCAGCCGTGCTTCAGCCGGGCGGGCAGCCGGGTGTCGGCCTGGGTCATTCCCACCAACGAGGAGCTGATGATCGCGCGGCACACGCGGCGCGTGCTGGGGGCTCCCTGATCAGCAGGAGGAGAACATGCGCATCGCCATAGGATCGGATCACGCCGGGTTCGAGCTGAAGGAAGCGGCCAAGGCGTTCCTGCAGGCGGAGAACTGCGAGGTGCTGGACGTCGGCACCCGCAGCCCCGATCCGGTGGACTACAGCGACTTCGCCGAGGCGGTGGGCGCCGCCCTGCACGAGCACACCGCCGACCGCGGCATCCTGGTGTGCGGCAGCGGGGTGGGGGCCTCGATGGCGGCCAACCGGATCCCGGGGGTGCGCGCGGGCCTGTGCCACGACACCTATTCGGCCCATCAGGGCGTCGAGCACGACGACATGAACGTGCTGGTGCTGGGCGGCCGGGTGGTGGGCATCGAGCTGGCGCGCGAGCTGATCGGCGCCTTCCTGCACGCCCGCTTCAGCGGCCAGGAGCGCCACCTGCGGCGGCTGGCCAAGATGACCAGCCTGGAGAACCCGCTGCGGGCGCTGGCGGTGTTCGGGCAGTCCGTGTGGCTGGACTACATCCGGCGCAGCCTGATCAGCAGCGGCGAGCTGCACCGGATGATCGACGAGGACGGGCTGCGGGGGGTGACCTCCAATCCGTCCATCTTCGAGAAGGCCATCAGCGGCAGCTCGGATTACCAGGACATCCTGTCGGCGCCCGAGGCCCGGGACATGGACCCCAAGCGCCTGTACGAACGGCTGGCCATCCGCGACGTGCAGGAGGCGGCCGATGCCTTGCACCCGGTGTACCAGCAGACCGGCCGGCGCGACGGCTACGTCAGCCTGGAGGTGTCCCCGGTGCTGGCCCACGACGAGGCCGGTACCCTGGATGAGGCCCGCCGGCTGTGGGCGGCGGTGGGGCGCGAGAACCTGATGATCAAGGTCCCGGCCACCCCGTCGGGGATCTCGGCTCTTCGCCACCTGATCGGCGAGGGGATCAACGTCAACGCCACCTTGCTGTTCTCCCGCGAGGCCTACGAGCAGGTGGCCGAGGCCTACCTGCAGGGCATGGAGCGCCTGATCGCCGGCGGCGGTGATCCGGCTCCGGTGGCCAGCGTGGCCAGCTTCTTCGTCAGCCGGATCGACAGCGCCATCGACGGGCTGATCGCCGACCGCCTGGCCGCCTCCCCGCCGCCGCAGCAGCAGGCGTTGCTGCGCTCGCTGGCCGGCAAGGTGGCCATCGCCAACGCCCGGCTGGCCTACCAGCGCTACCTCGAGATCTTCTCCGGCCCGCGCTGGCAGGCGCTGGCCAGCCGGGGCGCGCAGACGCAGCGGCTGCTGTGGGCCAGCACCGGCACCAAGAACCCGCGCTTCCGCGACGTGGTCTACGTCGAGGAGCTGATCGGCCCGGACACGGTGGACACCTTGCCGCCGGCCACGCTGGACGCCTTCCGCGATCACGGCCGGCCGCGCGCCAGCCTGGTCGAGGACGTCGACGGCGCGCGCGACACCATGGCCTCGCTGGCCGATCTGGACATAGACATGAAGATGGTGACCGACCAGCTGCTGGCCGACGGCGTGCGCCTGTTCTCCGAGGCCTTCGCCAAGCTGCTGTCGGCGGTGGAACGCCAGCGCCGCCAGCCGCCCGGCGAACATCGGCTCAACCGCCTGAGCCAGCGGCTGCCCGGGCCGATGGCCGATGCGGTGCAGGCGTCCCTGGTGCAGTGGCAGGCGCAGGGCAAGGTCCGCCGGCTGTGGCAGCGCGATCCCGGGCTGTGGACCGGCAAGGACGAGGGCCAGTGGCTGGGCTGGCTGGGCATCACCAACGGGCAG
>JBKPRZ010000472.1:0-4415 GCA_046734815.1 Myxococcota bacterium
ACCAATCCCCGGGCGCCGGTCGTCCCGATGCCGGGCCCGGCAGGGCCGTCCCCGACGCCGCCCCCGCCGCTCCTCCTCCTGCGCCTCCGACGGGCGGGCGGCCGCGCCCCGCGCGCCTGGTGGTCCTGGGCGACAGCATCGCCGCCTGCTCGAACATCGGCAACGAGGACGGCCGCGACTGCTCGTTGAAGAAGCTGGCCGACTACGTGAAGGAGCGGTACGCCCCCTCGCTGGTCTACGAGAACGACGCCGTCGGCGCCGCGATCACCACCGACGTCCCCGGCAAGCAGCTGTCCAGCGTGGCCGTCCGCCCGGGCCACCTCCTGGTGGTGGTCTACGTGGGCGGCAACGACCTGGCCAAATACATGTTCGCCGCCGACGGCGCCGCCGAGCAGGGGCTGAACGCCGATCTTCCAAAGGTGCTGGCGGCGTGGGAGCAGATCTTCGCCTACTTCGGGGACAAGGCGCGTTTCCCCGACGGGTTCACGATGATCATGAACAACCAGTACAACCCGTTCGACGACTGCACCGCCGCGCCGTACTTCATCAGCGCCAAGAAGAGCGAGCTGCTGGCGCGCTTCAACACCGAGCTCGCTCGCCTGGCCCGCGAAAAGGGCGCCGTCCTCACCGACCAGCACACGCCCTTCCTGGGCCACGGCCATCACTACCAGGTTCGGACCTGCCCGCACTTCCAGGCCGACGCCACCCCGTTCATGGACGACCTCATCCACCCCAACGCCGCCGGTCACGACAACCTGTTCCAGCAATGGAAGAAGGTGGTCGACGGTCTGTACCAGTAGCGGCGCGAGGCGGTCGACGGCCTGTATCAGCAGCGGCGCGCCGCGCTCAGCGTCTCCATCCTCACCCTGCCGCGCCAAGCGGAAGTGACGGCGCGGAGCCGGGCGTGATGACACCACGCGCGTGGGTCTGGGCAGTTCAAACCGGACCGATGGTGGTGCATGCTGGGGCGGTGAGGAGAACACCGGGGAGGACGGGTCGGGGAAGTCTGCCCGCACCGAGCCTCGCGCTCGTAGCCGCCGCAGCGTCCTGGATCGCGTCCGTGGGCTGCGCCAAGGACAATCCACCCGAGCCGTCGCCGGAGCCCCCGTTCGAGGGCGACGCCGCCGCGGACCGTCCCCGCGACGCCGGCGTCCGCGAGACCGCACCCCCCGCGCCAGCCAACGGGCCGTTCGCCCCCTGGACCGCCGCCGACGTGGGCGCCGCCGGCACCGTCAAGAGTGAGGTGCGCAGCTCGCCGACCCTGATCAGCGTGCGCGCCGCCGGCATGGACGTGGGCGGCACCGCCGACTCGTTCCACTTCGTCAGCAGCAAGGCTCACGGAGATTTCGACCTGCTGGCCCGGGTGCGCAGCCTGCAGATGGTCGCACCCGACAGCAAGGCCGGCATCATGGTGCGCGCCAGCGCCACCGACCCGGCAGCCGCCAACGTGTTTCTCGCCGTCCTCGCCGACCCTACGAAGGGCGGACAGCTGCAGGTGCGCGCCACCACCGGCGCGACCACCACCACCTTCGGTCCCGACCCCGGCGTGCGCCCCGGTCAGTGGCTGCGGCTGACCCGGCGCGGGCGCACGTTGACGGCCGCGCGCTCCTCCACCCGGCTGGACTGGACCAAGGTGGGCAGCGCCGACATCGATCTGCCCGCCGAGGTGGCGGTGGGCATCGCGGTCGCCTCGCGCAGCGCCACCGCCGCCACCACCGCCGAGGTCGACGGCCTGCGCGTCGCCGACCTCGCCGGCCAGCCCGCCACCCGCGACTTCACCCTCGACGAGATCGCGGTGATGGGTGCCAGCGCCACCTGGGCCGGCGGCACCCTGACCCTGTCCGGCCTGGGCGAGGCGCTGTCCCTGCTGGCGGAGTCGGGCGTGCTGGCCGCCGCCAGCGCCAGCGGCAACCAGGTGCTGACCGCCAAGCTGACCGGCTTTGCCCACCCCGACCCCAACGCCCGCGTGGGGCTGGTGATCCGCCAGGGCCCGCCCATCGCCTTCTCGCGCACCCAGCCCGCCGTGCTCCTGAACCTCACCGCCGGCCTGGCCGCCCAGTTCCAGAGCCGCGCCGCCAACAACCTGATGGCCACCGCGGCCCCGGCCAAACCCGGCCAGAAGCTGCCCCTGTGGCTGCGCCTCGAACGCATCGAGCAGCCCGGCCCGCCGATCACCAGCCGCTTCGTTGCCTCCGTCTCCGCCGACGGCGTCCAGTGGACGGCGGTGGGCGAATCCAGCTTCGCCATGCCCGAGCCGTTCCTGATCGGTTTTCACGCCAGCTCGAACGGCTCTGCCACCCCCCTCACCGCCACCTTCACCGACGTCAGCCTGCAGGCCGGCACCGCCGCGCCCCCACCGCCGCCCCCCGACGCCGCCCGCCCCGTCGACGCCGCCCCGGATGGAGGGCCAGGATGAAGGCGCCGCTCGCTGCTGCCCTGCTGCTGCTCGCCTGCGGGGGTGGGTCCTCCCCACCGGCCGTCACCTCGGCGGTGGTGATCTCCGAGATCATGTACCACCCCGTGCTCGAGTCCGGCGCCGTCGACGAGCATGAATTCATCGAGCTGGCCAACCGCACCGACCGCGCGATCGATCTGTCCGGCTACCGCATCGACGGCGGCGTCCGCTTCACCTTCCGCGCCGGCACGACGCTGCCGCCCCGGGGCTTCGTGGTCGTGGCGCGCGACTTCGATCGCCTGCTGCGCGACCTGCCCGACTACCACCTGGACCCCAGCGCCCTGTTCGGCAACTACGACGGCGAGCTGGACAACGACAAGGACCACCTCGTCCTGCTCGACCCCGCCGGCGCGAAGCTGGACGAGGTGAATTACAGCGACGCCTTCCCCTGGCCCACCGGCCCCGACGCCCTTGGCGCCGCCGACGATTTCCTGCCCGGCGACTTGTTGCCGCTCGATCGCCACCGCTTCATGGGCCACTCGCTCGAGCGCATCAGCTTCGATCGTCCCCCCACCGTAGAGAACTGGACCGCCTCACCCCTGGACCACGCCACCCCCGGTAAGCCCAACACCCTCTCGGGCCCGCCACCCGCCACGGTCCTGGACCTGACCGCCGCCCCCGACCGCGCCGGCCGCAACCCGATCCGCGCCGCCGACGGCGTGCGCATCGCGGCCCGGGTCTCACCCGGCACCCTGACCGACCCCCGCATCGAATATTTCGTCGACTCCGTCGAGGCCGACGACGAGCCCCACCGGGAAGCGCCACTGGTCCGCGCCTCCGACGGCAGCTGGCAGGCCCGCTTGCCCGCCCGGCCCGCCGGCTCGGTCGTGCGCTACCGGGTCACCGCCGATCGCGGCGGCGGGCGCGAGGTGATCGCCCCGCGTGCCGGCGACCCCTTCACCGATTTCGCCTACCACGTCAGCCCCGAGGTGGACGGCAACACCCCCGTCTACCAGCTGTATCTGAAGCAAACGAACTGGACCCGGCTGTGGGACGCCATCGCCCAGGGTCGCGTGCCCGGCAACGGCAACGGCACCAACCCGCTGGCCTGCGCCCTGAACGACAGCTGGAACGAGCGCGTCCCCGCCGTGCTCGCCGTCGGCAGCGACGTGTACGACGTGCGCGTGCGCTACCAGGGCAGCTTCCAGCAGCGCCGCAACGCCGCCTTCATCTCGCCGATGAAGTGGCCCGCCGGCGCGCCGCTGCCCGATCGACCCAGCCCCATGCGCGCCTTCAGCTGGTCGATCAAGTTCCCGCGCTACCACCGCCTGGACGGCGTGCGCAGCTTCACCCTGAACAAGCTGGGCCAGTCCTGCCACGGCTTCAACACCCTGATCGGCCACGCCCTGTTCGAGCGCGCCGGCGTCCCCGCCTCGCGTTCCCAGTACGTGCGTCTGTACATCGGCGGCGCCTACTTCCACTACATGCTGCGCATCGAGCACATGGACGAGAACTTCGTCCGCCGCACCCTGGGCAAGGGCCCGCAGGGCGACCTGTTCAAGTCGGTGGGCGGCCGCTGGGACGAGGGCCCCTACGGCTACTCCGACGAGCGCCCGCTCGAGCCCTACTGCGGCTACACCGCCGACCAGCGTTACGAAGCCAACTACCAGCGCATGAACAACGACTGGAAGACCGGCGGCGCCGAAGTCCGCAAGCTGATCGAGGACCTGCAGGCCGCCCGCGCCGGCGGCCTGCCCGCCATCCGCACCTTCTTCCAGGACAACTTCGATCTACCCGAGCTGACCACCTACATGGCGGTGATCAACTGGATGGTGGGCTGGGACGACCAGTACCACAACCACTACCTCTACCGCCGCCTCGACGGCCGCTGGCAAATCTTCCCCACCGACCTGGACAACGTGATGGGCGGCGCCCCCCCGTCCACCGCCGACGCCTCCTTCTTCGCCGGCCAGTGGAACATCCGCAGCAACCGCAACGACTACTGGAACCTGCTGAAGGA
>JBKPRZ010000473.1:0-4051 GCA_046734815.1 Myxococcota bacterium
GGGTAAGATCGAAACAGGCGCCGCATGATCACTTCATCCGGATCCTCCTCTGGTGGCTCGTTTCCGCTGGTACCGCCGGTGTTCCGGTCGTGGCCCACCCCGCGGATGTTGATCATGCTGGCCACCGTGCTGGGCGCCGGCGTGCTGCTCGATCTGCCGGTCGAGCTGCTGGGCCTGGTGCGCGCGCGCAACCAGCTGACGCCGGTGATGTTGCTGACCACCCTTCTGCTCTCGGTCTGGCTGGTGCGGCGGGCCCTGCGCAGCGACTCGTCGGGCGCCAACGCCGCCTGGTGCCTGGCCGGCGGCGCCATGGCCGGCGCCTGCAACGCCGTGATCAACTACCTGGTGGTGCTCTCGGGCGGTGGGCTGGGGGGCTTTCTCGAAGGGCTGGCGGTGGTGATCCCGCTGTGGTGGCTGTTCGGGCTGATCGGCGGCGTGCCCGGGCTGATCTACGGGCTGAGCTTCTTGCCCCTGTGCGAGCTGAGCCTGCGCATCGCCCGCGCGCCCTCGCACCGCGATCCCTGGGTGGCGACCTACTGGGGCGGCTCGTGGCTGGTGCTGGTGGCGGTCGCCTCGCAGGTACTGCTGGGGCGGAGCACGCTGCTGGCGGCGCTGGCGTCCGGGGTGGGTCTGCTGCTGCTGGCGATCACGCTGGTCATGGACGTGCACCTGTCGGTCTGGCTGTACCGGCTGCGCCGCGGCCGCACGCCGTGGCAGCTGCAGCCGCGCGACCCCAACCGCGCCTACCGCGGCCTGCTGCCGCTGGGCCGCTGGGTGCCGCCGGCCCTGTGCGACGACGTGCTGGTCCACGTTGCCGGCGGCCAGGGTCCCTACCGCACGTCGTTGCCGGCTCACGAGATCGCGCTGCTGCCCGCCGAGGCCGACCGCTACGCGCTCGAGGGCCTGGGCCGCACCCTGCTCACCCTGGTGGTGGGCGTGTGCCTGCTGGCGCTGCTGCCCTGACCGCGGGCGGCGGGCGGCCCGAAAGAAAACCACCTCGAGCGCCGATGTGTGGACGGGGTGAAGGTGCGTGCCCACATCGGTCTGGCGGCGCTGGCCGCGCTGGGGTGCGTGGACCTGCACGCGCCGCCCGAGCTGAAGATCTGCGCGCCGGATCGGTGTGGCCGCGCCGACGCGGACGCCACCCAGGCGGACGGCGGCGCGGCGGACGGGCCCGCGGACGCACCGCCGGACCTTGCCATCGCCGACAGCGGCCCGACAGGCTCCGACGCGCGTGCCGCTGACGCTCCGGGCGCCGATGCGGCAGCCGGGGACGGGCCCGCCGATCCGGCCGCGTACAACTTCGAGCAGGGCGTGCAGGGATGGCGGCTCATCCGCCCCGCCGGCAACACGACCACCACCGCGCGCACGAGCGCGCTCGCCTTCGCCGGGGGCAGCGCCCTGGCCATCGACCTGGACGGTCCCGCCAACATCGATGCAGTGACGGTGGCGGCGGCCGGCGCGGACGTGATCTTGCCGCCGCCCGGGACTGTGATCTCGTTCCGGATCTGGTTCGCAGCCGATGCGCCCCTGCAATCGGTGCAGCCGTACATCCTGGACATCAAGGACAGCGCCGGCCTGTGGACCGGCGCCTTCACCTTCGCCTCGGCGCTGCAGCCGGGCGTCTGGAACACCATCCGTCTGACCGCGCCGTCGAGCTACAACAACGTTGTCGAGCTGGGGGTCGAGTGGCGCACCACCGCCGCCTGGAAGGGCACAGTCTACGTCGACGCCGTGGGCTGGTGACCCGGCGTTTTCCTGGCCTCGGGATGCCCGCGTCGGCTACACCAGTGCGGTGGCCATCCTTCTCACCGCTTCGGGGCTGACCCACGGGTTCGGCGTCCAGCCGCTGTTCCAGGACGTCGGGTTCGTGGTCTCCGAGGGCGAGCGCATCGGCCTCATCGGGCCCAACGGCGCGGGCAAGTCCACCCTGCTGGAGATCCTGGCCGGCACCCTGGCCGCGGACGGCGGCACGGTCGCCCGGCGCAGCGGCCTGCGGGTCGGGCACCTGCCCCAGACCCCCACCTTCGCGCCCGGAAACACCGTGCGCGAGGCGCTGCGCGCGGCGGTGCCGGCGCGGGGCGAGGCCTGGGAGCGGGAGGCGCGGGTGGACGAGATCCTGGGGCGGCTGGGGCTCGAGGGCGACGGGCTGGGGCCCGACACGCCCGTCGCGCAGCTGTCGGGCGGCTGGCAGAAACGGGTGGCCCTGCAGCGCGCGCTGGTCGACGAGCCGGACCTGTTGCTGCTCGACGAGCCCACCAACCACCTGGACGTCGACAGCATCTTGCAGCTGGAGGCGGCGCTCGCGCAGGCGCGCTTCGCGGTGGTGCTGGTGACCCACGACCGGCTGTTCCTGCAGCGGGTGGCCAACCGGATCCTCGAGCTGGACCGCCGCAACGCCGGGGGCCTGCTGCAGGTGGACGGCGACTACGCCACCTACACCGAGCGCAAGGTGGCGGTGATGGCGGCCCAGGAGCGGCGCGAGGAGGTGTTGCGCAACACGCTCCGCCGCGAGACCGAGTGGCTGCGCCGCGGACCGCCCGCCCGCACCACCAAGCAGCAGGCGCGCATCCAGCGCGCCGGGGCGCTGGCCGAGGAGGTGGGCGACCTGACCGGCCGCAACCGCAGCCGGTCGCTGGACCTGGACTTCGCCGGCGAGGGGCAGAAACCGCGCCGCCTGATCGAGGCGCGCGCGATCGGCCACCAGTACGACGACCGGATGGTGTTCCAGGGCGTCGACCTGTTCGTGGGTCCGGGCACCCGGCTGGGGCTGATCGGACCCAACGGCTGCGGCAAGTCGACCCTGCTGCGCGCGCTGGTGGGCGAGCAGCGGCCCACCAGCGGCACGGTCATCCGCGCCGACGGCCTGCGGGTGGGCGCCTTCGAGCAGGACCGGGGCTCGCTGGATCCGGACCGTTCGCTGGCCGACACGGTCTGCCCCGACGGCGACTTCGTCGACTTCCGCGGGGCGCGGCTGCACCGCTACGGCTACCTGGAACGGTTCCTGTTCCGCCCCGATCAGATGACGGTGGCGGTGGGCCGCCTGTCGGGCGGCGAGCAGGCCCGGCTGCTGGTGGCCCGCCTGATGTTGCGGCCGGCGCACCTGCTGGTGCTCGACGAGCCCACCAACGACCTCGACCTGCCCACGCTGACCGTGCTGGAGGAGGCGCTGACCAGCTTCGACGGGGCGGTGCTGCTGGTGACCCACGACCGCTACTTCCTCGATCAGGTGGCCACCCAGATCCTCGCCTTCCACACCCACCCCGAGCAGCGCGGTCAGGTCTCGTTCTTCACCGGCCTTGCGCAGTGGGAGTCGTGGTACGCCACCCAGACGCCCACGCGCGACCGGCCGGCGCGGGCCGCGCAGCCGGCCGCCGCCGCGACGGCGGGCAAGCGGCGCAAGCTGGGCTTTCGCGAGCAGCGCGAGTGGGACGCCATGGAAGGCAACATCACCGCCGCCGAGTCGCGAGTGAGCGCGCTGCAGACCGAGATGGAGCTCCCCGCCGTCGCCACCGACGGCGCCCGGCTGAGCGCCATCCTGGGCGAGCTGGAGGCCATGCTTGCAGGTGAGCCGGCGGGTGAGCCGGCCACCGAGCCGGCGCCCGAGGGCTGAGCGCGGTCAGAGCTCGCGCAGCTTGCGGGCCTCGGCCAGCAGGCGGCCGGGGATCACCGAGGAGACCTCGCCGCCGGGGGCGGGGAGCAGGCGGTTGACCAGGGTCATCGCGCGCATGAGCGTGTTGGGGAACAGGCCCTTGATCACGCGGAGCACGCGCGCTTGCCAGCCCAGCATCAGCTCGGGGGTGCGCAGCTTGGCCGCGCGCACGATCCGGCGCGCCGCCCGCCGCGCGTCCATGGCGGTCAGGCGGGCGTTGGCGGCGGCGCTGAACCAGCTGAACTCGCTGTCCTGCTGCCCCTTGAACATGGCGCTGGTGTAAGAACCCGTGCGCATCAGGCTGGGCACCACCGTGGTCACACTGATCTCGTCGCCGTCCAGCTCGGACCGCAGCCCCTCGGAGAATCCCAGGGCCGCGAACTTGGCGCAGTCGTAGGG
>JBKPRZ010000474.1:0-14651 GCA_046734815.1 Myxococcota bacterium
GCCCCGGCCCGCTGACCGGCCGCCGGCCCCGCCCGGCGGGTGGTTGCCCCTGCGTGCCCGCGCCCTGCGATCCCACACGCGACGACTCCGCCGCCTGCTGTTCGCGCGTTCGAGATCGTTGCCGCGCCGGCGCTCAGGGAATCCTGGAGACTCCCCTAGGCAGGCGCTCAAGCGGCCCCGGGGCTCTTCCGAAGAGACGTCGGGGGAGGGGAGCCACTATGCAAGCTGCGTCAGCCCGTAAACGATTGGAGAGCGACTCGTTTTTTTCGTCCAGCAAGCGCAACCTGATCGGCAAGGACTGGGTCCCGGCCACCAGCGGGCGCGAAGCGCAGGTGCACGATCCGTCCACCGGCGGCATCCTCATGACGACGCCGCTTTCGGGCGCCGATGACGTCAACAAGGCGGTGCAGAGCGCCCGCCGCGCCTTCGACCAGGGTCCCTGGACCAAGATGACGCCCTACGAACGCGCGCGCATCATGTTGAAGATCGCCGAGCTGATCGAGTCCCATCAGGAAGAGCTCGCCCAGATCGAGGCCATCGACGCCGGCAAGCCGATCAACCAGGCCCGCTACGTCGACGTGCCGCTGACCTTGCACCAGTTCCATTTCTACGCCGGCCTGGTCACCAAGCTGGGCGGCCGCACCATCACGCCCAGCTGCCCGTACATGCCCGGCACCACCTTCCACGCCTACACCGCGCGCGAGCCGCTGGGCGTGGTCGGCCTGATCACCCCCTTCAACTTCCCGCTGCTGCTGGGGGCGATGAAGCTGGCCCCCGCGCTGGCGGCAGGCTGCACCATGGTGCTCAAGCCCGACGAGCGCGCGCCCGGGTCGCTGCTGCGCCTGGCCGAGCTGGCCCTGGAAGCGGGGCTGCCCGAGGGCGTGCTGAACGTCGTGGTGGGCCCCGGCGAGGCCGGCGCCGCCCTGGCGGCGCACGCTCAGGTCGACAAGATCGCCTTCACCGGCTCGGTCGAGGCGGGGCGCTCGGTGCTGCGGGCCGCCGCCGGCAACCTGAAGAAGGTGTCGCTGGAGCTGGGCGGCAACTCGCCCAACATCATCTTCCGCGACGCTGACCTCGGCAAGGCCATCGCCGGCGCCGCCGCCGCCGCGTACACCAACGCCGGCGAGTGCTGCGTTTCGGGCGCGCGCCTTTACGTGGAGGACGCGGTCTACGACAAGGTGGTCCAGGGCGTGATCGACGCCGCCCGCTCGCTGAAGATCGGCCCGGCCATGGACGACAGCACCACCTTGGGTCCGGTCATCACCGCCGAGCACCTGACCCGGGTGATGGGCTACCTGGACGGCGCCCGCGCCGACGGGGCCAAGTGCCTGCAGGGGGGCAAGAAGGTGCCGCGCGACGGCTACTTCATCGAGCCCACGGTCATCACCGAGGCGCGCCCCGACAGCAAGTTCATGGTCGACGAGGTGTTCGGTCCGGTGGCCAAGATCGTCCGCTTCTCCAGCCTGGACGAGGTGGTGCGCCAGTCGAACGACTCGGTCTACGGCCTGGCCGCGGGCGTGTGGACCCAGGACGTCAGCAAGGCGCACAAGGTGGCGGCGGCGATCAAGGCCGGCACGGTCTGGGTCAACTGCTACAACGTGTTCGACACCGCCCTGCCGTTCGGCGGCTACAAGCAGTCCGGCTGGGCACGCGAGAGCTGCCCGGAGGCGCTGGACCTGTACACCGAGACCAAGACCGTCTGCTTGGCGCTCTGACCACCCGAGGTGGTCGCCGGGAGTAGGGGACGTGTGCGTCGGCGGGCAAGGTCGGCCTCTGGTCGGCCCCCCGCCTGCCCGGCGGTCGCGGAAGCCGCATGTCTGAGACGCTGCTGCCCATCCCTGGCCTGCGCATCGAGCGGCCAATCCACGAGAGCTTCCGGACCGTCGTCTACCGGGCCACCGCCCACGAGGACGGTGCGCGGCTGGTGGTCAAGTGCCCGCGCAGCGAATACCCCTCTGCCTCGGACCTGGCCCGCTTCCGCAACGAGTTCGAGGTCACCCGCCAGATCCGCAGCCCCGGCGTGATCCGCGCCGACCGGCTGGGGACCCTGGAGAGCCGACCCTACCTGGTCTCGGCCTATTTCGACGGGGTGCCGCTGCAGCGCCTGAAGGGCGAGGCGCTGCCGCTGACCGACCTGCTGCAGCTGATGTTGCACGTGGTCCGGGCGGTGGGCGAGATCCACCAGGCCGGGGTGGTGCACAAGGACCTGTCGCCCACCAACATCCTGGTCGACCCGGCGCTGAGCAACGTCCGCATCATCGACTTCGACATCGCCTCGCGCCTGCACCGCGAGCAGCAGGAGGCGGTGGCCCCCAGCGCGCTGGAGGGGACCTTGCGCTACATGTCGCCCGAGCAGACCGGGCGCATGAACCGCGCCGTCGACTACCGGGCCGACTTCTATTCGCTGGGGGCCATCTTCTTCGAGCTGCTGGCGGGCACGCCGGTGTTCGACGGCGAAGACGCCACCGAGCTGGTGCACCACCACATCGCCAAGCGCCCCTTCTTCCCGCTGCACGTGCGCCAGCGGGTGCCGGTGCCGATCCGCGAAGTCATCCTGAAGCTGCTGGTCAAGACGCCGGAGGAGCGTTACCAGAGCGCCGCCGGCATCGAGCGCGACCTGGCCCACTGCCTGGAGGAGCTGCGCACCACCGGCGACATCATCCCCTTCAACCTGGGCGACGAGGATGCCTCCGATCGCTTCGTGGTGGCGGGCCGCCTGTACGGGCGCGAAGCCGAGAGCGAGGCCGTGCTGGAGACGTTCGCCGACGTGGGCGCCGGGCACAAGCGCATCTTGCTGATCTCGGGCGCCTCCGGCGTGGGCAAGTCGTCGCTGGTGCGCGAGGTGCACCGGTCCATCGCCGAGAAGAATGGCTTCTTCGCCTCGGGCCGCGCCGATCAGCTGCGCCACAACATCCCCTACGCGGCGGTGAGCCAGGCCGTCCGCGAGGTGGCCCGCCAGATCATCTCGGAGGGCGAGCAGGCCCGCGCCGACTGGCAGCAGAAGATCGCCGCCGCGGTCGGTCCCAGCGCCCGGGTGCTGGCCGACATCGTGCCCGAGCTGTCCGCCATCACCGGGCCGCTGGCGCCGGTGCCGCGGCTGGAACCGCAGGAGTCGCAGAACCGCCTGCGCGAGGCCTTCCGCCGCCTGATCGGCCTGCTGGCCAACGCCGACCACCCGCTGGTGCTGTTCCTGGACGACCTGCAGTGGGTGGACTCGGCCGCGCTGACCCTGCTGCGCGCGCTGCTGCTGGACGACACCATCACCCACCTGCTGTTCATCGGCGCCTACCGGGACAACGAGGTGGACCCCGCTCACCCGGTGAACCTGCTGTTCGACCAGCTGCGCGAGTCGGGCGCGGCTCCCGTGATGTTGCCGCTGGGTCCGCTGTCGGAAAATGACGTCTGCAACCTGGTGAGCGACACCCTGCGCTCGCACGCCGCCGAGGTGAAGCCGCTGGCGGCCATCGTCCATCAGCGCACCGGCGGCAACGCCTTCTTCGTCACCGAATATCTCGAGTACCTGCACCGCGAAGGGCTCATCGCCTTCCAGCGCAACCGCGGCGCCTGGAGCTGGAGCGTCGCCGCCATCCGCGAGCGGGGGGTGTCCGACAGCCTGGTCGAGCTGGTGCGGTCCAAGATCCGCCAGACGCCGGCCGAGACCCGGCGGGCGCTGCAGATCGGGGCCTGCGTGGGTGCGCGCTTCGATCTGTCGACCCTGTCGGTGCTGATGGAGACGCCCGCCAACCGGCTGGGCGAGGTGATGGCGGCGGCCGTGCGCGAGGGGATCGTCACCCTGCTGGGCGCCTCGTATCAGCTGCTGGAGGCCAGCGACGGCGCTCCGGCGGTGACCTTCGCCTTCGTGCACGACCGGGTCCGCAACGCGGCCTACGAGCTGCTGGAGGCCGACGAGCAGCGCCGCCTGCACCTGCAGATCGCCCGGGTGCTGCGCGGC
Source organism: Myxococcota bacterium (assembly GCA_046734815.1). GTDB lineage: Bacteria > Myxococcota_A > Polyangia > Fen-1088 > Fen-1088 > CAVYGB01. The sequence continues at coordinate 3,953 of JBKPRZ010000474.1, forward strand.
CCCGTCGACGAGCCGCCCGAGGACCAGCTGTTCCAGGTGGTCGATCACCTGAACCAGGCCTGGCAGCTGCTGACCGATCCCGACGAGCGGCGGCTGGCCCTGCGGCTGAACCTGCGCGCCGCCCGCCTGGCCAAGGTCAACGCCGCCTACGACGTGGCCCTGCGCTGCTTGCGGGTGGCGATGACCCAGCTGCCGGCGGACGCCTGGACGGCGGAGTACGCCCTGGCCCGCGACCTTCACCTCGAACGCGCCGAATGTGAATACCTGGGCGGCGAGCGCGGCCGGGTGGAGGAGTTCATCTCCGCCGCGCTCGAGCGGGTCAAGGATCCGGTGGACCGCGCGCCCTTTTACGCGGTGGCCATCCCGCTGAAGACCAACCAGGGCCAGCCCCGCCAGGCCATCGCCCTGGGCGCCGAGGCCCTGTCCCAGCTGGGGCTGGACCTGCCGGTCCAGCCCACCGACGCCGTGGTCAAGACCGCCATCGTGGCCACGCGGCGGGCGCTGTCGGCGGTGTCGCGCGAGGAGCTGCTCGAGGCGCCGCGCATGGAGCACCCCGAGAAGCTGGCCATCATGAAGCTGTTCAACCGGCTGGGCCCGCCCACCTACTTTTCCGACCCGGGGCTGTACGCGCTGATGCATTGCCACGTGGTGGGCCTGTCGCTGACCCACGGGCTGGCCAGCGAATCGGTGCGCGGCTATTCGGTGTACGGGATGATCCAGGCGGCGCACAACCAGCAATACGAGGAGTCGCGCCAGTACGGCGAGCTGGCCATCGAGCTGGCCGACCGACTGGGCAGCGTGCACATGAAAGGCGTCAGCCGGGTGCTGTGCGGCTGCTTCATCACCCACTGGTCGCGCGACTTCGAGCAGAGCCTGGACCTGCTGGACGACGCCTACCGCTACCTGCGCGAGGCCGGCGACATCGTGCTGGCCAGCTTCGCCCTCTGCTTCCGGGCGTCAGCCCTGTTCATCCAGGGCGCGCCGCTGGTGCGGGTGCAGGCGGCGGTCAGCGAGGGGCTGGCCTACCTGCGCGGGGCCAGCTACCGCGACCTGGTCTTCTTCCTGGATTGCCTGAACCAGGCCATCAAGGCGCTGCAGGGAAACACCCGCGGGCCCACCTCGCTGGACGACGAGCAATACAGCGAGGCGGCCGCCCGCCGGGCCATGCAGGGGTTCAACATCAAGACCCCGCTGCACTGTTACTTCGTCACCAAGATGCAGCTGCACCACTGGTTCGGCGAGCTGGACGCCGCCGCCGAGCAGGTGGCCCCCTCGCAGCAGCTGGTGGGGCTGTCCTGGGGCGCTCCCTACATCAGCGAGCACGTCTTTTACAGCGGCCTGCTGTCGCTGAGCCTGAGCACCCGCGATTCGCTGCCCGAGGAGGCGCGCGCCGATCACCGCCGCGCCGCCGCCGAGGCCCAGGATCAGCTGCGCGGCTGGGCGGTGGCCTCGCCGGGCAACTTCATGGCCAAGCACCTGCTGCTGGAGGCCGAGGCGGCGCGGGTGGATGGCAAACACGAGCGCGCCCTCGAGCTGTACGACGGCGCGCTGGAGGTGGCGCGCGAGCGGCAAAATCTACAGATGGAGGCGCTGACCGCCGAGCTGGCCGGCAAGTACCACCTGAAGATGGCCCGCCGCCTGATCGCCGGGGCCTACCTGAAACACGCCGTGTACAGCTACACGCGCTGGGGGGCCAGCGCCAAGGCGGGCGAGCTGTCCCACCGCTACCCCAGCCTGGTGGGTGGCACCATGCCGGGGGCCACCGCCGGGACGGTGTCACTGGACGGCGACTCGGGGTCGGGGCCGCTGGCCAACCTGGACGTCGCCGCCATCACCAAGGCCACCCACGCCATCGCCGAGGAGATCGTCCTCGACAAGCTGGTCACCAAGTTCATGCGCATCCTGGTCGAGAACGCGGGGGCCGAGCTGGGCTGCCTGATCTTCCCGCGCGAGACCGGCATGCAGATCCTGGTGCGGGCGGGGGTGGACGACGACGCCGGCGCCAAGCTGGTGGACGAGCCCCTGGCCGACAGCGACGAGGTGGTGCCCACCATCGTCGACACGGTGGCGCGCAGCGAGCGGCACGTGCTGTACGAGGACGCCTCGCGCGCGCCCGAGCTGCTGCGCGACAAGGTGGCGCGCGTGCGGCTGCCGCGGTCGGTGCTCTGTTTTCCGGTGATGCACCTGGGGCGGCTGAGCTGCATCGTCTACCTGGAGAACAACCTGGCCCCGGCGGTGTTCACCGCCAGGCACGTCGAGGTGCTGCGGATGCTGTCCGCCCAGGCGGCCATCTCCATCGAAAACGCGCACCTGTACGCCGGCCTGCAAGAGAAGATCGCCGAGCTGGAGAAGGCCCAGCAGGTGGCGGCCGAGCGCGAGCGGCTGAAGAAGGAGATGGAGATCGCCGAGCGCATCCAGACCGGCATCTTGCCGCGCGCGCTGGAGGTGCCGCGCTATGAGATCGCCGCCTCGATGTTGCCCGCCAGCGAGGTGGGCGGCGACTATTACGACGTCATCCCCACCTCGGGCGGCTGCTGGCTGGGCATCGGCGACGTGGCCGGGCACGGCCTGGAGAGCGGCCTGTCGATGTTGATGATCCAGAGCGGCATGGCCACCCTGGTGCGGCGCTCGCCCGCGGCGCCGCCGCACGAGCTGCTGCAGGTGCTGAACGAGATGATGTTCGAGAACATCCGGCAGCGGCTCCGGCGCGACGACCACGCCACCATGGTGCTCCTGCGCTGCGAGGACAGCGGGCGGGTCTGGTACGCCGGCGCGCACGAGGACATCTTCATCTGCCGGGGGGCCGACGGCAGCTGCGAGTCGGTGCAGACCACCGGCACCTGGATCGGCGCCATCCAGACCTTGCCCGAGACCATGCGCACCGGTTCCTTCCTGCTCCAGCCCGGCGACGTGATGTTGCTGTACACCGACGGCGTGATCGAGGCGCGCAACGCCGCCCGCGAGCAGTTCGGCGGCGTCCGCTTGCAGACCGAGCTGCGCCGCATGCGCGAGCGCCCCGCCGAGGAGATCCGGGATCACCTGTCCAAGGTGCTCAGCCGCTTCGCCCCCAGCCTGGACGACGACGTGACGTTGATGGTGGTGCGCTACCGCGGCGAGGCCACCCCGTCAATCTAGGTCCGGAGCCCTCACCCCCGAGGCGGGATCGCACGGCGCGTCTCAGGGCAAGCGCAGGGAATGCGTGAGCGGCCGCCGCCGCGGCGTCGGACGTCGTATGCTGAGGCCGTCTCGCCCGAATTTCCGATGCTGTACTCCGTCCGCGACTGCGCCTCCCCATCATGAAGATCGCCCTGGTCACCAATGGCGGGGTCGACCGCGGCGCACGCGAGTCGGTCGTCCCGGTGCTGCTGAACCTGATCGCGCGCCTGGCGCGCAGGCATCAGGTGCACGTGTTCGCGCTGGGCCAGTACCCCGAGCCCTGCACGTACCCGCTGCTGGGCGCCATCGTGTACAACCTGGCCGTCCCCGCCCTGGTCGGCGGCAACGGCAAGAACGGCGGCAACGGCAAGAACGGCAACGGCCGCAACGGCCGCGCCGGCGCCGGCGTGCTGCGGGCGGTGCCGCGCCTGGTGCGGGCCATCCGCTCGGTCGGCCCCTTCGACCTCATCCACGCCTACCAGGGCGTCCCCGCTGGCGCAGCCGCGATGTTCGCCGCCCGCCGCCTCGGGCGCCCGCTGGTGGTCACCTTCGACTCGGACGAGCTCACGACCTTGCCCGACCTGGGCTACGGCCTGGCGCTCGGGTTCCGCGGGCGGATGTTGCGGCGGCTGATCGCGCGCTCGGCCGCGCGCATCACCGTCACCTCGCTGTACATGTCGCTGCTGGCGCGCGAGCAGGGCCTGGACACCGAGGTGATCCCGCTGGGGGTGGATCTGGCGATGGTGCCGCCGCAGCTACCCGCCGCCGAGGGCCCGCCCTGGCGCCTCCTGCACGTGGCCAACCTGAACCGCCTGAAGGACCAGCCCACCTTGCTACGGGCGCTGGCCCTGGTGCGCGAGAAGGAACCGGCCGTGCATCTGACGGTCGTCGGGGGCGACAGCCTGGGCGGAGCCATCCACGCGCAGTGCGATCTGCTGGGCCTGAGCGGCCACGTCACCTTCACCGGCGCCCTGCCCGCCGACGAGGTCTGGCCGCACTACGCCCGCTCGCACCTGCTGGTCCTGCCCTCGCGCCACGAGTCCGGCGGCGCGGCGGTGCTGGAGGCGGCCGCCTGCGGCCTGCCCACCGCCGGCACCGACGTGGGCTACGTCTCCGAGTGGGCCCTCCGCGGCGCCGCCCGCGCCGTGCGGGTGGGCGACGCCGCCGGCCTGGCCCGCGCCATCCTGGACCTGCTGCGCGACCGCGAGACCCGCCGCCGCATGGGCGAGGAGGCCCGCTCGCTGTCCTGCGCCCACAACGCCGAGTGGACCGCCGACCGCTTCGAAGACCTGTACGGCCGGCTGAAGTAACCCGCCCGGGTCGGGGCGACGGGATTCGCCCGAGCGCCTCGGATCAGGGCACGTCGAGGTAGGCCATGCGACCCACGCCGCTGAGGGCCATCCACACCCGTCGGCGCACGAAGTCCGTGGTCATGTTCCGGACGACCGATCCGGGGGTGGGGATGGGGATCGACTGCATCTGCTCTGTGGCCGGGTCGAAGGCGACGATCTTGTCCGCGGCGGACTCGGCGTAGTAGATGTGCTGGTCGGGGCCGATGGTGATGCCGTAGGGAGCGGCACCATCGCCCGAGGGGCTCGGCCACTCCCTGAACTGGCCGGCCGCCGGGTCGTAGCGGCCCAGTCGGCCGCGCGCGAAGTCGGTGTAATAGACGAAGCCGCGGCTGTCGACGGCGATCCGGCGCGGCCGCGCGTCGCTGCTCGGCAAGACCACCTCGCGCATGGCGGCCGGCTGTCCAGGATCGATCTGTGCGATCTTGTTGGTGCCGAAGAGGGCGACCCACAACGTGCCATCGGGCGCCGGCCAGATGCCGTAGGGGTCAGCGTCGGGCGTCGGGGTCGGCCAGGTCTGGACGGTCCCGATCGATGGGGCGAGGCGCCCGTAGCGGCTGGCGCCGCTCATCGTGAACCACAGAATCCCCCGTTGAAACGCGGGGGTGTGCGGATCTCCCATCGCCGGGTATTCGGTGATGGTGCCGGTGACCGGGTCGAGCTCACCGATCCGATTGCAGCTCTGGCCCGTGTACCAGATGTGGTCGCGATCGTCCGCGACGAGGCCGAGCGGACGACAATCAGGGGTTGGGGTCGGCCAGTCCATGGTAGCGCCCGTCATCGGATCCCAGCGCCCGATGAAGCTGTTGTCCGAATCGGTCCACCAGGCGACGCCCTTGCTGTCCACCGCCGGATCGTGGGGGAAGCTGTTCATCCTGGGAATCACCCACTCGACGATGGTCAAGCTGGTCCCCGGGCGGGAGTCCGCGCCCGGAGCCGACCCGTCCGTCTGGTTGCCGGCGGTCCCCCCACAGGCAGCGACCGGGATTGCGGCCAGGCACGACAGGAGGACCCCTGCGATCCGCCGGCCTGCGCTTCCGTCGCTCCGGGACATGGGCATCAGCTGAAAGCTGGGACCTCGCGCGCGCGAAGCGAGCAAAAACGCGCCGAGCCGTGCCCAGGAGGCCGCCCCGCCCTGGGGGTTCCCGGGCACGAAAAATGGGTCAAACGCCTCATGTGTTCGGTTGCGTGATTGCGGGATATCGAGATGGCGGCGGCTTGCGGGTCCCGCTCGCTCCGATGACTTCAGCGCCCGTGTCCAGACAGCAACTCCGAGACCGAAGGAGAGCGCCCGATGACCAAGCAGACCTCGTTGACGCTTCTGACTCTCGCGTTCGTGGGAGCCTTCATGCCGGATCCCGCGGCCGCGCAGGGCGGCCCGCCACCGCCGGAAATGAAGAAGACCGTGGACGCGTTCGCGGGGCGCTGGACCTTCGCGGGCACCATGACCTTGCCCGACGGCAAGAGCGCGCCCATCAAGGACAGGCTGACGTGCACGAAAGCAGCCGGGGGCAAGGCGGTCTCGTGCATCGAAGAGGGCGACGTGGTCGGGCTGGGACCATCGCACGGAGCCTTCCTCATCGGCTATGACACGTTCGGCAAGCGCGTCCATTTCATGGCGATGACCTCGGACGAGGCGGTACACGACCATCAGTGCAGCTGGAAGGAGGGGCGACAGCTCGCCTGCGATCCGCTCAAGGGAGGCATGAACGGCCAGGCGGTCACCGAGGAGTTCACGGTGTCGTTCGATGGCGGCAGCGCGGTCATCAAGGTGGCGGTGACCCTTCCGGACGGCGGGCGGATGCTCATCGACATGAAGGGCAAGCGGAGCTGAAAGCAGCCCGGTCCGTTCAGAGCCGCGGCAGAACTTCGGCCGCTGACCCGGGGGCAGTTCCTCACCGACCTGCGGTCGTGATAGACGTTGGGCGGTCCCCGGGAGGATCACGAACATGGTCGGACTTCGCGACGGACGACGGATCGGGTCGATCGCCGGAGCGATCTGGGCCCTGGCGCTGGGCTGCGACTACAAGCTCGAACCGGCGAATCCCACCCGCACGGGGCAGGCCGGCCCGGACGGCGGCGCGGGGCCGGGCGCGCCGACCCTCGAGTTGCCCGATGGCGGCGCCGGCGACGCCAGCCTGGCGCCCCGCCCGCCCATCAGCGGCCAGCAGTGTGTCGAGGAGGTCGTCACCGGCGAGATGGTGCCGCTCGACCTGCAACTGGTTCTCGACGCCTCCGGCTCGATGGACGTGGTGATCGGGGGCCAGACGCGGTGGCAGCTGGTGGCCGGCGCGCTGGGGATGTTTCTGCAGGACCCCCGTTCGTCGGGGCTGGGGGTCGGCCTGCAGACCTTTCCCTTCACGATCGCGCAGAAGCCCTGCACCACCGACGCCGATTGCGACTCGTTCGGCACAGGACCGCAGGGGATGAACTACTGGTGCACCCGGCCGTTCATCTGCAGGGGGCCGGGTGTCGACCTGGCGACGGCGCGCAGCTGCGACCCGAACGACCCCGCCTGCCCGGGCGGCAGCGCTTCGTGCGTGATGGCGGGGCGCTGCTCGAAGACCGGCGCGGTCTGCCTCGGCGTCGGACAGCCGTGCGAAGGCGGGACCGCGGGGGATCTGTGCAGCCCGGCCCCGACTGTGTGCAAGATGCCCATCGATAGCTGCCGGCCGGGCGACTACGAGCCGCCGCGCGTGGCGATCGACAACGTTCCGGCCGTCGTGGGCCCACTGATGCAAGGGCTGGCCGCCATCAAACCCGGGGGAAACACCCCCATCACCCCGGCGGTCACGGGCGCCGCGCGCTATCTGCAGAGCTACCTGGCCGCCCATCCCGGGCATCGAGGCGCGCTGGTGCTGGGCACCGACGTCGGGCCGGCGGGTTGCGACGGCGACACGGTCGAGGCGGTGGCGGCGGTGCTCGCGGCGTTCCGTCAGGCGAGCCCGCCCATCTTCACGTACGTCATCGGCAGCGTGAGTCCGGGCGACACCATCCGCGGCGCCGACGCCGTTCGCCTGGCCGAGGCCGGCGGGACCCGCGAGCCCTTCATCCTGAACGCCTCGGCGGCCGACCTGGGCAGCAAGTTCCTGCAGGCGCTGAGCCTGATCCGGGGCAGCGCGCTGGCCTGCGAGTTCCGGATTCCCACCCCCAGGAGCGGCGTGATCGACTACGGCCGCGTGAACATCCGCTTCACCAGCGCCACCGGCCCCGAGGACCTGGGCTACGTGGGCAGCGCGGCCGGATGTTCATCCGGCAAGGAGGGCTGGTACTACGACGTCGATCCGGGCCAGGGTCAACCGATGACGGTGAAGGTCTGCGACAGCACCTGCGCCCGCTTCAAGGCCGAGGGCAGCGGGGCGGTCGAGCTGCTGTTCGGCTGCCGCACGCGCGTCGATTGAGCGCCTTGATCGTGTTTTCCGAGGACGGGTACCCTCGAGCACGTTGAGCCACCCGGCGCTGCCTGGGGTATGCTGGGCGGGCGCGCGACAGGGGGTGGAGGGCGCCATGGGAAGCTCTGTACAGGTCTTGTTGATCGCCGATTCTGACCAGCTGGCCAGCTGGTTGACGCAGGTGCTGCGCGAGGCTGGTCATGCGACGCTGTGCCACCGGGTCGAGGACGAGGCCCGCGCGCGGGCGGTGCTCGCCCAGCACCGCTGCGACTTCGTGGTCTGCGAGGCGAAATGGCGGGGGGCTCCCGCCGTGCTGGATGGACTGCGCAACGGCCCAGGGGCCGAACTGCCGGTCATCGTGCTGGCGGATTCGTTCGACCACATTCCCGATCGGCTCTACTGGCCGGGGGTGTTGCTGTGCGATCGGAAACGGGGCGTGGCGCACCTGGCGCCGGCCGTCGAGACGGCCCTGGCCCTGGACCGGGCGCGCGGTGAGCGGGCCTTCGAGGCCGGCCAGCGCGAGGTCCTGGAGGCGATCGCCGCGCGGGTCCCGCTGCTCGAGGTGCTCGAGCGCATCGTGCTGCTGATCGAGGGCCGCGCCGACGGAATGTTGTGCTCCATCCTGCTGCTGGACGACGAGCGCACGCGGATGCGGAAGGGGGCTGCGCCTCACCTGCCCGCGGAGCTGAGCGCGGGGATCGACGGCGCGGCCATCGGCCCCCAGGCCGGGTCCTGCGGCGCCGCCGCCTACCTGGGGCAGGAGGTGATCGTCGAGGACATCGGAACTCATCCCAACTGGAGGGACTACCAGCACCTGGCCCTGCCCCACGGGCTGCGCGCCTGCTGGTCCAGCCCGATCCTTTCCACGAACCGAGGGCAGGTGCTCGGCACCTTCGCCATGTATTACCGGCAGGCGCGGGGGCCCACGGCGCGCGAGAAGGTCTGGGTCGCACGGGCCACCCATCTGGCCGCCATTGCCATCCTGCACGAGCGCGCCGAGCGGGCCCTGCGCCTCAGCGAAGCCCGTCATCGCCAGATCGTGGACACGGCCAACGAAGGCGTCTGGCTGCTGGATCGCCAGGCCTTCACGCTGTTCGCGAACGCACGGCTGGGCGAGATGCTCGGCCACCCGGTGAGCGACCTGCTCGGGCGCAGCCTGTTCGATTTCATGGACGAGTCCAGTCAGGCCCTGGCTCGGGGCGATTTCATCCAGCGTCTCTGCACGGCGCGCGAGCAGCAGCAGTTCCGCTTCGTGCGTAAGGACGGCAGCCGCTTCTGGGCAATCATGTCGGGCAGCCCGATCCGCGACGACAAGAATCAGTCCGTCGGCGCGCTGGGGATGCTGACCGACATCACCTCGCTGAAGGTGGCAGAGCGGGCCCTCGAGCAGAGCGAGGCCGAGCTGCGCGTGCTGTTCGAAAGCGCCGCCATCGGCATGGCGCTGGTCGACGTCCGCGGCGAGGCGGTGCGCACCAATCCGGCGTTGCAACAGAGCCTGGGTTACAGCGAGGCCGAGCTGCGGCAGCTGACCATCTCGGACCTCGCGCACCCCGAAGACGTCGCCGAGAACGTCGAGCTGGCCCGCAGCCTGCTGCAGGGCAAGCGCGATTCATACCAGAACGAGACCCGTTTCATCCGCAAGGATGGGGCCGTCCTCTGGGTGCGGGTGACCGCCTCGCGGCTGCGCGGGGCCGGGAGCGACAGCGGCCGGGTCATCGCCATGGTCGAAAACGTCACCGACCGGCGCCGGATGGAAGAGTCGGTGCGGGCGAGCGAGCGGCTGCGCACGCTGATGTACCAGGCGGTCAACGATGTGGTGTTCTACCTGGGCGTGGAGCCCGGAGGCCGTTTCCGGTTCCTGTCGGTGAATCCGGCCTTCCTGCGGGCGACCGGGCTGGAGGAAGCGGCGGTGGTGGGTCGGTTGGTTTCCGAGGTGATCCCCGAGCCGTCCCTGAGTGTGGTGCTGGCCAACTACCGGCGGGCCATCGACGAACGCCGCATGGTCAGCTGGGACGAAGTATCGGTCTACCCGGCGGGCGTGAAGCATGGGGAGGTCTCGGTCGGCCCGATCTTCGACGAGCGCGGCGCATGCACCAACCTGGTGGGCACCGTGCACGACGTGACCGAAAACCGGCTGGCCCAGGCGCAGATCGCCGCTCAGGCCGCCCTGCTGGACAAGGCCCAGGACGCCATCCTGGTGCACAGCCTGGCGGGCGTGGTCGAATATTGGAACCAGGGTGCCGAGCGGCTCTACGGCTGGTCCCGACAGCAGGCGGTCGGCCGAGCCCTGGCCCAGCTGACCGACGACCAGCCCGAGGTCATGGCCCGGGCCCATGAACAGCTGCTCGCCTCGGGCGACTGGTCCGGCGACCTGGTGCAGCGGACCCGGGCCGGCAAGCGGGTCATCGTCGAGGCCAGGTGGACCCTGCTGCGGGACGATCAGGGCAGCCCGCGGTCGGTGCTTGCCATCAACACCGACGTGACCGAGCGCAAGCGCCTGGAAGGCCTGCTGGCGCGCCGGCAGCGCCTGGAGAGCCTGGGAACCCTGGCGGGAGGCGTCGCCCACGATTTCAACAACGTCCTCACCGGCATGATGGCGGAGCTCGAATTCGCCCAGCGCGTGCTGCCCTCGCAGCACCCGGCGCGGGAGCACCTGGAACAGGTCGAGCGGGCCTCCCGCCGGGCCGCCGATCTGGTTCGACAGATGCTCACCTTCAGCCACCAGCGGGAGCTGCGCCGCCAGCCACTCGAGCTGCGCCCGACCATCGACGAGGCGCTGCAGCTGGTGCGATCGGCGAACCC